>PNAT01000094.1 GCA_003169675.1 Acidimicrobiaceae bacterium | reverse complement strand
TCATGCACGGCGAGCAGGGTGCGCTGCTCTGCACGGCCAAGATCGTCGAGACGGTGCCGTGGATCGACGCCAAGTACTACGCCGCCACCCAGGTGATGGACGAGGCCCGTCACGTGGAGGTCTTCTCGAAGTACCTCGACACCAAGCTCTCGGGTCACTACCCGATGAACGCCCACCTCGGCCTGTTGCTGGACGACATCGTGGGAGACGCGCGCTGGGACATGACGTACCTCGGCATGCAGATCATGGTGGAGGGCCTGGCCCTGGCCGCCTTCGGCTTCATCCACGCCATGACCACCGAGCCCCTGCTCAAGAAGCTGCTGCGCTATGTCATGGCCGACGAGGCTCGCCACGTGGCCTTCGGCGTGCTCAGCCTGCAGGAGTACTACAAGGAGCTCAGCTCGTCCGAGCTGCGGGAGCGCCAGGAGTTCGCCTTCGAGGCGGCCATCCGCATGAAGGACCGCCTGGTCATGCAGGAAGTGTGGGAGCGCATGGAAGTTCCTACGGCCGACGTCATCAAGATCATGGAATCCGCTCCCGAGCGGGACGACTTCCAGATCCTCCTGTTCTCCAAGATCGTGCCCAACCTCAAGAAGCTGGGTCTGCTCGATGCCGCCGACGGCTGGCTGCGGACCAAGTTCACCGAAATGGGTGCCATCGCCTTTGAGAACTTGACCGACTCGACCGAGGACGAGGACGCCTTCGCCGACGGGTCACCGGTCGACCGACAGGTTGCCTGAGACACCACAACCTCACTGGTAGCGTGAGGGGGCAATGAGCCCACCGCACGCCTCACCTCAATTCGGGCAGGTCATCACCGCCATGGTGACGCCGTTCGACGACGCGGGCGCGCTCCACATCCAAGGCGCCATCGACCTGGCCCGCTGGCTCGCCGCGCACGGCAGCGATGGCTTGGTGCTCAGCGGGTCGACCGGCGAGAGCTCGGTGCTGACCGACGATGAGAAGGCTGAGCTGTGGGAGGCCGTGGCCGAAGCGGTCACCATTCCGGTCATCGCCGGCACCGGATCGAACGACACCGCCCACTCCGTCAAGATGACCTCACTGGCCGCCACCTGCGGGGTCGATGGCATCCTCTTGGTGACGCCGTACTACAACCGCCCGTCACCGGCCGGTATCTACGAGCACTTCCGCACGGTGAGTGCGGCGGCCAACGGGCTCCCGGTGATCCTCTATGACATCCCGGTGCGCTCGGGCCGGCGCATCGGCACACCGACCATCCTGCGCCTGGCCCGCGACGTGCCCAACATCGTCGGCCTCAAGGACGCCCTGGCTAACCCGGCCTCCACGGCCCACCTGGCCCCCCAGGTGCCGCCGGGCTTCGAGATCTACAGCGGAGACGACATCATGACCCTGCCGCTCCTGGCCGTCGGTGCGGTGGGCGTGATCAGCGTGGCGTCACACTGGATCGGGCCCCAGTTGGGGAAGGTCGTGCAGTCGTTCATGGATGGTGACCTGGCCCAGGCCATCGCCGGCCACGCCGAGCTCCTGGATTCCTTCGACTTCGAGTCGACCGAGGAGTATCCCAACCCGCTGCCGGCCAAGGCGATCATGCGTGCCCTGGGTCTCGAGGTCGGGGAGTGCCGCCTTCCGATGGGACGCTCGACCCCCGAGCTCAATGCCCAGGCAGCCAAGATCCTCGCCGCCGTGGGACCACCGGCGGCTACAGGCCCTCCGCTTGCCTGAAAAAAAGAAGCCACGCGCCGCCACTCCGAAGCCCGTCCGGGTGGTCTTCCTCGGTGGACTGGGAGAGATCGGTCGCAACTGCGCCTGCATTGAGGTTGAAGGGCGCATCATCGTCCTCGATTGCGGGATCATGTTCCCCGATCCCGACATGCCGGGCATCGACCTGGTGCTGCCGGAGTTCACCTACCTGCGCGAGCGGGCCGACAAGGTGGATGGGATCGTGCTCACCCACGGCCATGAGGACCACACCGGGGGGCTGGCCTACCTCCTACGGGACCTGCAAGCCCCCATTTACGGGTCCGAGCTGACCGTCGGCCTGGCCCGCCACCGGGTCGAGGAAGCCGGCTTGAGCGACAAGACGACGTTCACCGCCGTCAAGGACGGCGACCGCGTGCGCGTCGGTCCGTGTGACGTCGAGTTCATCCCCGTCACCCACTCGGTCCCCGATGCCATGGCCATCGCCTTCCACACCCCCCAGGGCGTGATCTTGCATTCGGGTGACTTCAAGCTCGACCTCCAACCGGTGGACGGTCGCCGGACCGACCTGGCGCGCATGGGCGAGCTGGCCCGCACCGACGGCATCCGGCTCCTGCTGTCGGACTCGACCAATGCCGAGGAGCCCGGGTTCACCGCGTCGGAGTCCTCCGTGGGCCACACCTTGCAGCGGGTCTTCGCCTCCAAGCCGGGCAAGCGCATCGTGGTGGCCTGCTTCGCCAGCCACATGCACCGGGTGCAGCAGATCATTGATGCCGCCACCGCAAATGGTCGCCGCGTCGCCACGCTCGGCCGCTCCATGGGCAAGAACGTCGAGCTCGGGGTCCGGCTCGGCATCATCACGCTGCCCAAGGACGCGCTGGTACCGATCGAGGATGTCGACACGGTGCCACCGGGGGAGATGTGTGTCATCTCCACCGGATCGCAGGGCGAGCCCATGTCGGCGCTGTCCCTCATGGCGACGGGGGACAACAAGTGGCTGCGCATCGGTCCGGGCGATGTGGTCGTCATCAGCGCGCATCCCATTCCGGGCAACGAATGGTCGGTGGGCCGGGTCATCGACGACCTGCACCGCCGGGGAGCCGAGGTGGTCCATTCGGGTGCCGAGGCGGTGCATGTCAGTGGGCACGCCCGCCAGGGAGAGTTGCAGACGCTCATGGCGGTCACCCGCCCCGAGTGTTTCGTGCCGGTGCACGGCGAGTACCGGCATCTGGTGCACCACGCCCGCATCGGCTTGGCCATGGGGATCGCGCCATCCAAGGTATTGCTGTGCGAAGACGGTGACGCCGTGCAGCTGGGTGCCAAGGGCATCTCGCGCGACGGCAAGGTGCCGGCCGGGTACGTCTACGTCGACGGGACGGTCGGGGACATCGGGCACGGTGTGCTGCGCGACCGACAGAAGCTGGCCGAGGAGGGCGTCGTCATGGTCGTCGTCACGGTGGACAATCACCAGGGATCCCTCAGTGGCGCGCCCGTCATCGAGACCAGGGGCTGGGTCCACGCCACCGAGGCCGAGGCCCTCCTGGACGAAGCCAGTGACGTGGTGGGTGCCGCCGTCACCCAAGCCTTGCGTGACGGTGCCCGCGACATAGAAGTGTTGAGCCGCCACGCCCGCAAGGCCCTGGGCAAATTCGTCGGGGACCGCACGCGGCGACGGCCGATGATCGTGCCCGTCGTCCTGCTGGTCTGACCTACCCGCTGCCCTGGTAGACCGGCTGGGCCACGTTGGTGATCACCCCGTTGAGCGGTCCCAACAGCACGCTGGTGACGCCGTCCCGGGTGACATGCACCTGATCGGGCGTGCGGGCGACCACACCCCCGACCACGGTGGAGTAGGCGCCACCCGGGTCGAGAAGTGAGAAGACATCGAAGACGGACACGTAGTCGGGATGCTCGTTGGCCACCGTGTTCACAATCTGGTTCAGGACGTCGACCAGGCCGTTGGGCGTCATGTCATTGAAGTAGGGCGACGTGTTGAGGATCACCGCGCCTCCTTCGGAGTGCGCGATCTGGACGGCCTGCTCGATATTGGCCTGGATGGACGCCGCGTAGGCCGAGTTGTTGAGGTCGGCGTAGGAACTCCCGAACAGCCGGTACTGGGCTTCCCAGTAGCCCAACTGAATGACCGTGACATCGGGGTGGAAGCGAGAGGTCACCCACTGGAGTTGTGACGCCCACAGCGAGCAGGCGACCGGGCTGACGTAGAAGGTCTTAGGCGCGCTCCACGGGATCAGAATGGCGCCGTTGGTGTAGCCGCAGCCGGGCGCCGCCCCGACGTCGACGAAGTAGGGGGGATTGGTGTCCTTGGTGTACTGACCCTCGTAGAAGCCGATGGAATCTCCGGCGAAGGCAACGCGGAGGCGACCCTGATGATTCGCCTGCGGCCCGGCGACATTGCTGATGATGGCGACCACGGGCGGGATAGCGGCTGAGAACCCGGCCGGGAAGAGCGGCACATGGAGCGGTGACTGGGCGCTGCCTGCAAACCCAGCATCACCGAAGGTGAAGATCCCGGCGTCTTGCCCGGCCAGCCAGTACCCCTGCCCGTCGGGCGTGGCGGACATGGCGACGATGGGCGAGTTGAGCGTGGTCCCGCCGGTCGACCCGTAGAACGGCGCATCGCCGAAGGTGAAGATCCC
>PNAT01000151.1 GCA_003169675.1 Acidimicrobiaceae bacterium | reverse complement strand
GTAGGAGCCGAACTGCCAGATGGGGTTGATCTGGGCGAAAGCACCAAGCAGAGCCGACGCCGCCGTCACCATGAAGAGGAAGCCGGTGGTCTTGGCCATGAAGGTCGGGAACATCGGTGAACCGACCACATTGTCTTCGGTGCGACCTTCGCCCTTGAACTGGGTGTGCTTCTGGCGCACCAGCAGGGTCAGGTGGGCCCCGATGAGGGCGAAGAGTATGAGGGGGAAGATGAGGACATGGATGATGTAGAAGCGGGGCAGGACGGCATTGCTGGGGAAGTTCCCTCCCCACACGAACGAGGCCAGATAGCTCCCGGCGAAGGGGATCGATTCCGCGATGGAGTAGCCGATGCGGAGCCCGGTCCCCGAGATCAGGTCGTCGGGCAGCGAGTAGCCGATGTACCCCTCGAAGATGGCGATGATCAGCATGATGATGCCGATGGTGTAGTTGAGCTCCCGTGGCTTGCGGAACGCCCCGGTGAAGAAGATGCGGGCCATGTGGACGATGATCGAGCCGGTGAAGATGTCGGCCGCCCAGTGATGCATCTGGCGGACCAGGAGGCCGCCACGGACATCGAACGAGATCCGTATCGATGAGTCGTACGCCTCCGACACCATTTGATGGTGCAGCGGCGCGTAGGACCCCTGGTAGATGACCTGCGCGGTCGACGGCACGTAGTAGAGGGACAGGAAGATCCCGGTGGCGATCAGGACGATGAACGAGTACAGCGAGATCTCGCCCAGCATGAACGACCAGTGGTCCGGGAAGATCTTGTCCAGGAAGACCCGGCCTCCCTTGGCCACCCCGAGGCGGTCGTCGAGCTCGTCGACGACGGTGCTGACCCGGCCGAAGGGGCCCAGGGCCGCCTTCGAATTGCGCTTGGTCTTGGCGGTGAGAGCACTCATGTCGTGGTCCGCTCCGTGAAGCCCGGACCGACGGCCTGGTCGTAGGGGGCGGTGGCAATGAGATAGCCCTCGGAATTGAAGCCGAGCGGGAGCTGGGGCAGTGGCCGGGGAGCCGGTCCGAACTGGGGCTGCGCCCCGTTGCGCACGTTGAACATCGACTGGTGGCAGGGGCACACCAGGAGCTCCAGCTGCTGTTCGTAGAGACCGACCGGGCAGCCCAGATGGGTGCACATCTTGGAGTAGGCGACGTAGCCTTCGGGGGCCCACCCCTCGCGGCCCTTCTTGGTAGTCAGGTCTCCCCCCGTGACGCGGACGAGAATTGTCTGGTCCTGGGACTGCGCTTGGATGTTGTTCTGGAAGCCGCGGGGGAACACGGTCATGGTGCCGCCGGGCACCAGCGTGTCGCGGTGGACCGCGCGCCCGTTGGAGTCGACCAGGATGGAGCCCTTCTTCCAGTCGGTGACCTCCAGGGTGTTCCCGGGCACCGGACCCATGGAGCGGAGCAGCGGGAAGATGGCCACGATCCCGAAGATCCCCGAGCCCATGGCAAAGAGACCGCCCAGCATCTTGCGCCGCTTGACCACGACGACAGAGCGCTCAACCAGGGCGGCCGCCAGGGACTCCCGCTCCTCGGACGTCCCCGCCAGGACATGGCGCTCCTCGACAAAGGGGCCTTGGGGCATGAGGTACTTGCCCCACGCCGTCAGGCCGAAGCCGAGGAGGAAGAGGCCGGCGCCCATGGTGGCGCCGAGGATCCACGGGCTCCAGTCCTGCCAGTAGGCCGCCCCGAAGCCGGCCAGCAGCACGATGGCCACGACGAAGATGAGTGCGATCAAGGCTTCGACGCGGCCCGGGTTCTTGGCCATGTCGCCCATGTGGGGGTCGTTCAGCGTGGCGATCGGCATGGGCACCCTGGTGCGCGATGGTTCGTGGTCGGCGTCGGTCACGCCCGCTCTCCTATCCAGAAGCAAATGAGGACAAGCCCACCGACCCCGATGAGCAGGGCGACGAAGCCCTCGGCCACCGGGCCCACACCACCCAGCCCGGCCCCGCCCGGACTGGCCGGGTGCTGGATTTCCGTGGTGACATAGGCCACCACATCGCGCACCTGGGGATCGGTGAGGTTCCCGGAGAATCGGGGCATGTTGGCCGGCCCGATGCGCATGGCCGCCGCCACCTGCTGGGCGGTGATCTGACGGTTCTGGATGGACGGCGCGTTGGTGTTGAAGGCCAGGGCGTCGCCGGCACCCGTGATGGTGTGGCAGGCGGCGCAGTTCAGGGAGAAGAGGTCGGCCCCGATGGCCAGGTCGGCACCGGCCAGATGGGGGTTGGGTATGGCAGGCACGGCGGGGTCAAGTGAGTTGACAAAAGCGGCCAGCTGCAGTGCTTGGGTGTCGGACAGCCTGGTCGGGCGGCGCTCGGCCTCCACGGCCTTGATGTCGGCGGCGGGCATCCGGCCCGTGCTCACCCAGAAGTCCACCGTGGCCGCGCCGACACCTTGGAGGTTGGGCCCGATGGTGGCGTGGCCACTCGGGTCCACCCCGTTGGCCTCATTGCCGTGACAGCTCGAGCAGGTCTGGGCGAAGAGCAGGCGGCCGGCCGCGATGTACGAGGGGGGCGGATTGCTGTAGGTGATGGCGCCGTTGCCGTAGGAGACGATCTTCCCGTGTTGGCACTTGAGCTGGCTGCTGGTGAACGGGTCGCCGGAGTTGGCAACCGGGCTCACGCCCTTGATGTTGACCGTTCCACATGACTTGGAGGTGAGGTGGGTGCCTGACACCCGGGTCGAGACGGTCTGCCCGCCGGCGCTGGCCCCGTGGAAGAACAAGGTGAGCGTCCCGAGTGCGGCGATGGCCAGCAAGCTGCCCGGCAGCGCGAGTTGGAGGCGAGAGGTCCGGCGGGAAGGTGAACGCACGCCCGCCATGCCTATTTGAGGAAGAAGAGGCAACTGAAGAGTCCGATCCAGACAATGTCGACAAAGTGCCAGTAGTAGCTGACACCCTGAATGGCCCCCAGCTCTCCGGGATCGCCTCCCACATCACCTTTCATCCGTCCGAGGAGGAACGTCATGGCCACCAGGCCCAGGAACACATGGAGACCGTGCAGGCCCGTCATGATG
Source organism: Acidimicrobiaceae bacterium (assembly GCA_003169675.1). Taxonomy (GTDB): domain Bacteria; phylum Actinomycetota; class Acidimicrobiia; order Acidimicrobiales; family RAAP-2; genus Bog-473. The sequence continues at coordinate 12,401 of PNAT01000151.1, read as the reverse complement.
AAGAAGAGGGACCCGTAGGAGTTCGTGTACCAGCGCGTGGTCAGGAACAGCCATTCGGTGGCCTGATTTCCGATGAAGGCGGTTCCGAGGATGATGGTCGCCACGATCCAGCGTCGGGCTGACTTGCGGTTGCGCCACTCGGCCTGGCGCACTGCCCACTGCATGGTGAAGCTGGACGCCACCAGCACCAGTGTGAAGATGCCGCCGCGGGTGGTGTCGAGATGGGTCCCCGGCGGTGGCCAGCCCCCCGTCGTGTTGGCGCGGATGGTGAAGAAGGCGGCAAAGAGGCCGCTGAAGAACATGAGCTCCGAGCCGAGCCAGATCATGACCCCTACCGCCAACATGGGGGGTCGATCGTGAACGATCTTGCCCTGTGGCGCGGTGTGCTCGACCGAAACAGCCTGGGTCACAGGGCAATTTCTAGTCGACAGGGCCCTATAGGCGCCAACAAGCAGGTGACGGCACCGCGGCTCCTCTTGATCACGTCAGCTGGGACGACGTCCCAGGCACTACAACGCGACCGGAAGTGGCTCGGCATGGACGACCGCCAGCCGACGAGTCGGTCTGGTGAGGGCCACGTACAGCGTGCGCAACCCGCGTGTCGTCGTCACGGGCGGCCCCTCGCCGGCCGGCTCGTCCCCGACGGAGGCCACCAGGGCCGGCTCGACCACCACCACCGAGTCGAACTCAAGCCCGTTCGTTTCACCGGCCGGCAGGACCACCAGTCCGGCGGCCAGTCCTTCGCCTGAGGGGTCCCGGGGGTCGGTGGGGTCGAGGCCGGCATCGGAGAGGGCTCGGGTCAGCTCGGGCAGGATGACGGCCGGACCGAGCACGGCCACCCGTCCCGGGGCCACGGCCGCCACCTCTTGACGGGTCACCGTCGCCACGGTGTCGGCCAACGTGTCCCGGGATGCCTGCACGATCCGCGGTGAGTGGCCCGATTGGCGCACCGGCCGAGGAGGTGCGATCGACGGGGCGGCCACCGCCAGCACACGGGCCGCCAAGGCGACCACCTCGGAGGGGGTGCGGTAGCTCACGGTGAGCTCGACCAGGTGCGGTGCCCGCTGTGCGGTGAGGTGGCGGGTCACGTCCTCCCAACTCTGTGGGGCCCAGGGACCGGTGGCTTGGGCGATGTCGCCCACCACGGTCATGGATCCCGACAAGGAACGGCGACCCAGCATGCGCAGCTGCATGGGGGATAGGTCCTGGACCTCGTCCACCACGATGTGGCCGAAGGAGCGGATGTCGTCGTCGTGCACGAAGGCCGACCCGTTGGTGGGCACGGGCGAGGCCGCCAGGCCCTGGGGCCAGAAGCCACCTTCGGCGGCATTGCCTTCCTCGGCGCGGGCCTGGCGGTTCCGGCTGGAACGGGCGCCGCCGCGACGAGGGCCCAGGATGGTCCGGGCTTCGTCGATGAGCGCGGTATCAGCCACGCTCCAGTACACCGCGTCGAGTGACTGGGATCGAGGCCGATAGAGGCGGCCGATGTCCTGGGCGCTGAGGATGTCTTGGCCCGCCGCCGCCAGCAGCGGGCGGGCGCCCAGCAGGTCATGGAGGAACTCGTGAGGGGAGAGGCGGGGCCACATGCGGTCCAGGGCCTCGGTGACCAGGGGCACGCGACGCAGACGTTGGGCCAGGTCCATCTGCTCTTCGGCGCTCGGATCCTCGGACTCGGTGGGCTCCTGCCCCCGGGTGAGCCGGGCGCGGTACTCGTCGGAGAGCACCCGCAGCACCTGGGCCTCGACGAAGCGTCGGCGCACGTTGTGGGTTCCCGGCCGACGCCGGGCCGCTGCCACGATCTCCTCGGTCGTCCTGGCGCGCAGGCGCAGCACGCCGGCACCGAAGGGCACGTCGATGTCCCGGCGCAGTGGCCGTTGGCGGGTGCGCACGGCGCGGCCCAGCACCTGGACCATGCGCACGTCGCCCTTCAGCTTGGCCACGACGGCGTCATCGCGCCCGCGTACCCGCACTTCGGGCACCAGCCCGGCCACCGTCGAGAGGCTCACTCCGGTCTCGCCCAGCGACGGGAGGACCTGCTCTATGTAACGGAGGAAGAGCGGATTGGGACCAACGACCAGCACACCCTGGCGCTCCAGCGGGAAGCGGTGCGTATAGAGAAGGTAGGCGGCACGGTGGAGGGCCACCGCGGTCTTGCCGGTGCCCGGGCCACCTTGCACCACCAGGATGCCGGTGAGGGGGGAGCGGATGATTTCGTCCTGCTCCCGTTGGATGGTCCCGATGATGTCACCCATGTGCCCGGTGCGGGCCTGGCCGAGGGCTGACAAGAGGGCACCGGGCCCACCGAGCACCATGCCTTCTGACAGGAGGTGTTCACCGTAGCCATCGGCGGCTTGGTCGCCGGGCTCGGGAACCGGAAGCAGCGGTGCGCCGAGAGCCCGGGTCGGGTCCACGAAGTACTCATCCTCCAGACCGAGCACGGCCCGTCCGCGCACCGCCAGGTGGCGCCGGCGGGCCAGGCCCTGGGGGTCGAGGCCGGTGGCTCGGTAGAACGGCTCGGCCACCGGGGCCCGCCAGTCGACCACCAGCGGCTCGTGGTCAGGACCGGACACGGCCAGGCGACCGATATGGAACGACTCACCGAGCTGTGTTCCGTTCTGGGAGTCGGCATCGGGGAATCGGTCGATGCGCCCGAAATAGAGGGCCTGGTCCCCGATGTCGAGCTGCTCCAACCGGGCCAGGCTGGTGCGCACCACGATGTCGCGCTCGGTCCGGGATTGGAACGTGCCACCCTTCCCGAGGTCCAGAACCCCCTGCAGCATGTGGCGTGCCTCGCCCCGCATCGTTTCGAGTCCATCGTGAGCGCGATTGAGGAACTCCTGTTCAGCCTGCAGATCGGGATGTTCCGGCACGAGTCCCCTCTCTCCCCTTGCCCGTCAGGGAAACGGTTCAGCTTAGGCGACGCTCGACGACTGGGGCACACCCGGGCGCCCGCCTACGATGATCCGGACCGAAAGGATGGCCATGCTCATTTCGACCATGAATGACGTGCCGGGCTACCAGGTGACCACGGTCCTCGGTGAGGTCTTCGGCCTCACGGTGCGCTCCCGCAACATCGGCTCCCAGTTCGGGGCCGCCTTCAAGTCCCTGGCCGGAGGAGAGCTCAAGGGCATGACCAAGAATCTGCAACTGAGCCGGGAGGAAGTGGTGGGGCGCATGGTGGCCGAGGCCGAGGCCCGGGGGGGGAACGCTGTCCTGGCCATGCGATTCGACACATCCGAAATGGGGGGGAACTGGACGGAGATCTGCGCCTACGGCACGGCAGTCGTCATAGAGCCGCTCGGGTGAAGCCCCGGGCGGTCGCCGACACGGACCTCGTGCGTGCCTGCTGCCGCCAGCCGGTCTCGCGCACCCCAGTGTGGTTCATGCGCCAAGCCGGAAGGTCCTTGCCGGAGTATCGAGCCGCACGGGGCGAAGGGTCGATCCTCTCCGCCATCGGCGATGCCGCGCTGGCCGCCGAGCTGACGCTCCAACCGGTCCGGCGCTACGGGGTGGACGCCGCCATCCTGTTCTCCGACATCGTGGTGCCCGTGCACGCCATCGGCTTCGGGGTCGATGTCGAGCCGGGCCGGGGACCGGTGGTGGCCTCGCCCTTCCGGTCCGCTCACGACCTCGAGCGATTGCGACCGCTTGAACCAGAGGCCGATGTCCCCTATGTGGCCGAGGCGGTGCGCCTGGTCTCCAAGGAGCTGGACGGAAGCGGCGTGGCCCTCATTGGCTTCGCCGGCGCACCTTTCACGGTGGCCAGCTACCTGATTGAGGGTGGACCTTCACGCACGTTCACCTTGGTGAAGTCCCTCATGCACTCGGACCCTGACCTGTGGGATCTGCTGATGGCCCGCCTGGTCGCCCTGGCGGTGGCTTCCCTGCGCTCGCAGATTCAGGCCGGGGTGCAGGTCGTGCAACTCTTCGACAGCTGGGCCGGTGCGCTCTCACCCGGCGAGTACGCACGCTTCGTGCTGCCGGCCACCCGTGCCGTCTTCGAGGGCATCGCCGATCTCGGAGTCCCGACCATTCTCTTCGGAGTGGGAACCGGTGAGTTGCTCGGCCTCATGGGCACGGCGGGCTCCGATGTGGTGGGTGTCGATTGGCGGGTGCCCCTCCATGAGGCCCGGGCACGGATCGGTCCGGGCCACGCCGTCCAGGGCAACCTCGATCCTGCGCTCTGCGTGGGGCCGTGGCCGATGGTGGAGAGAGCCACCAGGGCGGTGCTGTCCAGCGGCAAGGCCGACGGGAGCGGGACCGGACACGTCTTCAATCTCGGGCACGGAGTCCTGCCCGAATCTGACGTGGGGATACTGGGCGCCGTGGTCGACCTGGTACACGCCGAGAGCACGGAGGAATGAGCCCTCAGGTCGGCGTGCTGCTCATGGCCCACGGGACGCCGGGGAGTTTCCAGGAGATCGGCCCCTTCTTCACTCGCATCCGACGAGGCCGTCCACCCGAGCCCGAGCAGCTGGCCGATCTCGAACGGCGCTACGCGGCGATCGGTGGACTCTCGCCGCTGACCGAGCGGACGCAGGCCCAGGTCGATGGGGTGCGTGCCGCGCTGGAACAGCGCTCCCCCGGTAGGTTCGTGGTGGCCTTCGGGGCCAAGCACACCGAGCCGTTGATCGAAGAGGCTGCCGAAGGTCTGGCCCGCGGCAACGTCGACACCGTCATCGGGCTGGTCCTCACGCCCCACGGATCCTCACTGGGCTCGCAGGAGTACGTGGCCCGCGCCGCGGTCGCGCTGGGCCGAGGACAGACCTTCATCGCGGTCGAACCATGGTTCGCCCAACCGGCCTTCGTGTCGCTCGTGGCCTCGCGGGTCACCGATGCGTTGGCCACCGCCGCAGCCGGTACCGACCTCACGTGCGCTCCCGTCATCTTCACCGCCCACTCACTCCCCGAGCGGGTCCGGGAGAACGGCGACACCTACCCCGACCAGGTGGCTGAATCGGCACGCCTGGTTGCCGAGGCGGCGGGGATCACACGCTGGGAGGTGGCATGGCAGAGCGCCGGACGCACACCCGAGCCCTGGCTCGGGCCCGATGTGCGCGAAGAGGTGCGTCGGCTCGCCGCTGAAGGTGGAGTGGACGGGGTGGTGGTTTGCCCGATCGGGTTCGTGTCCGACCACCTCGAGGTGCTCTACGACCTCGACGTCGAAGTTGCCGCAGTGGCCTCGGCGTGCGGCCTGGCCTATGCCCGTACGGCCTCTCTGAATGACGACCCTCGATTCATCGGCCTCTTGGCCGACGTCATCGGCACCGTCGCCACGGCGGCCTGAGCCGATGGCGGGCGACACACCACGGCGTGCGGTGGTCGTGGGGGGAGGCATCAGCGGGTTGGCCGCGGCGTGGGAGCTGAGCGGTGGCGCACACAAGTCGCCGGCCCCGCCACAGATCGTCCTCATGGAATCGTCGGACCGCCTCGGGGGCGCCTTGCGCACTGCCATGTTCGGGGGGCGGCTGGTCGATGTCGGACCCGATGGATTTCTCGGTCGCCGCCCGGAGGCCTTCGAACTCTGCCAGGAGGTGGGCTTGGGTGACACCCTCGTCCCCATCGCCGGCCGCGGCGCCGCTGTCGTCGTGCGCGGGCGGGTCCGCATGCTGCCCGACGGATTGGTGCTGGGCGTCCCGACCCGATTCTGGCCGGCGGCCCGTTCTGGGCTCCTCGGTCTACGCGGGCAGCTTGGGCTGGCCCGCGATGTCCTGGTGCCCCGCCCCGACCGGCGCGGGCCCATCGGGGACCGCTCCATCGGCCCCCTGGTGGCACGCAAGCTCGGCAGACGGGTGGTCGACACCCTGGTCGACCCCCTCATGGGCGGGATCCACGCCGGCTCGACGGACGACATGTCCGCCGCCGCCACGTTCCCTGTCCTCCTGGCCGCGGCCCAGCGGAGGGGGAGCCTCATGCGTGCGCTGCGGGCTGAGGTGCCGGTCCCGGCCGCCGATGCTCCCCCGCTGTTCTGGACCCTCAGTGGTGGCATGGAGTCGTTGACAGAGCGGCTCGGGGACGTGTTGAACGAGCGCGGGGTGGAGATCAGGCGATCGGCACCGGTGGAACGGCTCGAACGGACCGGGGGGCGTTGGGGCGTCCACGCCAACGGCACGGTCACCGAGGCTGACGGGGTCGTGCTGGCCCTTCCGGCCACCCCAACCAGCCTGCTGCTGCACGGCCACGATGACGAGGTCGTCGGTCTGCTCAATGGCATTGAGTATGCGTCGGTAACACTCGTCACCTTCCGCGTCGATGCCGAGTCGGTGCCCGCTCCGCTCAAGGGAACGGGGTTCCTGGTGCCCCGGCGCAGCCACCCATCGCGTGGCAGCGACGCCTGGGCGGTGACCGCGTGCACGTACCTCGACCAGAAGTGGCCCCACCTGGCCCGAGACGGCGAGGTCCTGCTGCGCGCCTCGCTGGGACGTAGTGACGACGGGCGTGCCGCCGGCTGGAGCGATGCCGACGTGTGCGACCGGGCCTGGAGCGAGCTGAGCACCTTCATGGGTCTCACCGGCACACCTTTGGAGTCCATGGTGGTCCGCTTCCCCGACTCCTTGCCGCAGTACAGGGTGCACCACCTCCTGCGCACCACGGGCATTGAGTCGGCGGTGGCCCGGCTGGGTGGCCTCTCGGTCGCCGGCGCCGCCTACTGCGGCGTGGGCATCCCCGCCTGCATCGCCAGTGGGCGTGCGGCGGCGCGTTCCCTGTGGTGAAAGCGGGCAGACGCCACGGCCGCATCGCCCTCCCCTCCCTGGGCGCCGGCGTGCTGCTCGCCCTCTCATTGCCGCCGTGGGGATGGTGGCCGCTGGGCATCGCCGGGGCCGGAGTGCTCTATTGGCGCCTGGCCGGTCAACCTGTGCGCACCCGACTGTGGTCAGGGTGGCTGGCCGGGATCGGCTGCTACTCAATCGGCCTGATGTGGGCCAGGGCCTTCAACTGGTACGGCGCCATCGTCCTGGTCCTCCTCGAGGGGCTCTTCGTGGCCGCTGGTGGGAGCCTGACGCCGCCCCACCGCGGTCGTGCCATTGCCTTCGTGGCCGCCGGCACGCTCACCGAAGCCGTCCGCATGGCCTGGCCCTTCGGCGGCCTCCCCCTCGGAGGGATCTTCCTGGGTCAGGCCGAGGGTCCCCTGGTGGACCTGGCTCGCCTCGGGGGCCCACTCCTGCTGNNAGTGGGGGTGGGTGCCGCCACGGTGTGGTGCGCCCGCTGGTCCCGGTGCCGGCACCGCAACGGACCGGGCTATGGCCGGGGCCTGGTGGTCCTGGCCGGACTGGCCGTCCTCGTCGTGTTGGGAATCGCGGTCCCTGACGGGGGCGCGCCGGTAAGTTCCATCACGGTGGCCATGGTCCAGGGCGGCGGGCAACGCGGTCTGAGCAAGGAGGAGGTGCCGGCGGCCACGGTGTTCAACGCCCAGGTTGTGGCCACCTTCCCGGTGACCCTCCGCCACCCCGCTCCTGATCTCGTGCTGTGGCCCGAGGATGTCATCGCCCTCGGCGTACCCCTGACAGGGTCGACCGAAGCCGCGCTGATGAGCCGCCTGGCCCGGCAGATGCAGACGACACTGGTGGCCGGCGTCACCGAGCCGGCACCGGGCACGGCCTTTCGCAACGAGATCGTGGCCTGGGGGCCTGCCGGGAAGATCGTGGCGGAGTTCGAGAAGGTGCACCGCGTCCCGTTCGGTGAGTACGTCCCGTATCGATCGCTCATCGCGCATCTGGCCGATCTCTCCAAGGTGGAGAGCGACGCCATCGCCGGACATGGCACCGGCCTCATCCGCACACCGGCCGGCCCGCTAGGTGTGCTGGTCTCCTTTGAGGTGTTCTACGCCAACCGCAGCCGAGCCTCTGTCCGCGCCGGGGCGCAGCTGCTCGTCGTCCCCACCAACACGTCGTCGTACAGGTTCGCCCAGGTCCCGACCCAGGAGGTGGCGGCCGACGTCGTGCAGGCGGTCGAGACCGGGCGCGACCTCGTGCAGGCCGCGCCCACCGGTTTCAGCACGGTGGTCACCCAACGAGGCGTAGTGGTGCAGCGCTCGGTGCTCGGGCGGCGCCAGGTCCTCCTGGCCACCGTGCCGCTGTGTCGGGGCTTCACGCCCTATGACCGCCTGGGCGATCCGCCCGTCTTGGTGCTTTGCGTCGCGGCCCTGATCGTCGGTTGGACCCGCCAGAAAAGATGGACCGGCTACTCGTAGTACCCCGAATGGATGTAGACGCAGGGAATGCCGTCTGCCACGTACATGGCGTGATTGGACGGGTCGTCCTCGAAGGCCAGGCGCAGATCGAAACCGTGATCGCGCAGCGCCCCCACTACTTTTTGCTTGAATGACGTCACCTGCGCATAGTCCCCCCGTTCGCGCATGACCAGGAGATCCCAGCGCAGTCCGTAACGGTGCAGCCAGGCCACCGTCTGAGGTTGGACTCGCCATGGCCGACCGGTGAGCAGCACGACAGCCAGCGACGAGTCGAGCAGCTCGAGCAGGCGGGCAATCTCCTCAATGACCGGGTCGTCCCCGCAGGCCTCGAAGAAGGCGGACCAGTCCCGCTGCCCCCGTTCGAGGAAGTGTTGGCGCCCGGCGGCGTCGGAGAGCACGCCGTCGATGTCGAAGATGACGGCCGGGCCCCCCGTGTGGGCCTGACCTGCCTCGGCGTGCCAGGTCCAGTTGAGCCGATCTTCCTCAGAAGGGGACATTGGCTTGGAGACGGGTGGTGGGACCGGTGCCGGGCACAGAGGTCCACCCTACCGGGCACGATTGCACACCAGGTTGAGCCCTTGTCCCCTTGAGGGAAGGACTGTTGCAACCTGAAAGTGACACGATGGACGCAACATGACCGTCGACACCAATCACGGGGCGACCGACCCAGCGGCCCAGGAGTCGGTGGGCTCCCAGGCGATCGAAGTGGCCTTGGGGCGCCGGGTCGACGTGATCGGTGATCTCCTCCTCCCGCGCCAACCCACAGCAAGCTCGCTGGCGGGCTGCCGAGACATCGCCCAGCGGCTAGAGGAGTGGCAGGGACCGGGCATCGTGATCATCTGCGGTCAGCTCATCGCCACCGATTGCGGTGAGACTCCCGGGCCGGCCGCCGCCCTCAGCGCCCATGGACTGCTCGTCGCCGCGCTCTCGACCTTCGCGTCCCGGCCCGACTCACAGGTCGTCGCGATCCAGCGCGCCTCGGACAGAGACGACGGCCTCGCCAGCGCGCTGACCGCTCTGGGCGTGTCGGTGCAGAACGGGGTGGATCTGCTGTGTGTGTCCGGAACGGGCACGCGCCGGGTACTCGTACGCGCCGGGACGCCGCGCCCCGATGCCAACCCTCCCATCGATGCGTTGCCGACCGAAGACCGCCCGTGGTTGAACGGATTGGAGCGCTTGGACGATCCCCGACTGGCTCGGCGCTTTGTCACCTCGCGCCTCCTCTATCGCCGTCTTCGCCGATTCCTCTGGGCTCCCCTGTTGGTGTTGGCCGCTCTGGCCCTCCTCCTGCGAAGTGAAGTCGTCGTCGACGGACTGGATCGGCTCTTCCGCTCGCCTCGGCAGCAGCGGGCCCTCCAACACGCTTACCACGCCACGTGGTTCTCCCGCTTCATCGTCACCGTGGGTGTGGCCGTCCTCCTCTTATCTATTCTGGCCATGGTCGTGGCTCTTACGTCGCGCGGCATCTGGCGCGCTTTCGGCGGTGAAGGGCTCCCCGCGCCGTGGGCCACCGGGGGGGGGCGCAGCCAAGGGGCTTCTCCCACGGCTCATTCACTGCTGACCATCGACGGTGAGGATGCGCTCGACTACACCCGTGCGGCCGTAGACAGCGGCGCGGCCGGCGTTGTCGTCGGTGGTGCGCTGGTCGCCGAGCTGACCCAACTCGATACGGGGTTCTTCGCCTGCCCTGGTGCCACGTCGGAGGTCGTCCATGAGCACCGCGGGCGGTTCGGTCTCCCGCCGACCTTCCTCCATCACCGTCAAGAGTCCACCCTCGAGATCGAAACCGGGGCTGACCTCCACGTTCGGCTCATGCAGGCCGAAGTTGACCTTCCGATGGCCACCATGGGCGAGCGGCTGGTCACCGCAGACACCGTGGTCAAGGGCCGCACCAAGGCCGCCGACCTCCATCCTGAATTGGTGGCCAGCTGGCCCAGTGGTGCCTCGTGGCCGCCAGCGCCCGAAGTAGCAGCAGATCACATCCGGGTCCGCCGGTTGCGACGGATCGCTGCCATCGCCCTATTCGTGGCCGGGTTGATCGCCCTGCTCTCGGCCGTGACGACGCCCCTGCGCAGCCACCTGCATCTCATCGCCCAGTACCTGCCCATCGTGGTGGCCCAGGCGGCCGGAGCGCTCGTCGCCATCTCGGGGATCGGGATGATCATGCTTTCCCGAGGCGTCCTCCGGGGACAGCGCCGCTCGTGGCTGGTCGCCGTGGCGCTGCTCACCGCGTCGCTGGTCCTGCACATCGTCCACGGGGCCGACCTGCTCAGCCTGGTGGTGAGCGTCGCCGTCCTGGTGCTCCTCGTCGTACGGCGCGAGTATTTCCGCGCCCAGTCCGAACAGGAGACCATCGTCTCCGCCTTCCTGGTCCTGGCCATCGGTGGGTTGACGGCGACCCTGGGAGCCACCATCGGGGTGGAGCTCGCCGGTCGGGTCCGGCACCATCCCCTTCCTGCTTGGCCGAGCGTCCTGCTCGGGTCGGCCGAGCGCCTGGTCGGGGTGCAGTGGATCTCCTTCCCGCCCCACATCAACCGCTACGCGTCGCCGAGCCTGCTCGCCGTCGGGATCAGCCTCATCGTGGTCGCCCTGTTCCTGCTGACCCGGCCCGTGGTGGACCGACGCCTCTCGACCGGAAAGGCGTCCGCCGGGCGTCGGGCCGCCGAGACTCGAGCCCGGGACATCGTGCGACGGCACGGCACCGGCACCTTGGACTACTTCGCCTTGCGTGATGACAAGCAATGGTTCTTCCACCGTGACTCCATGGTCGCCTACGCCGTGTTCGGCGGCGTCTGCCTCGTGTCACCCGACCCGATCGGACCCTTTTCTGAACGGGCCCACGTGTGGGACTCCTTCCGCCGCCACGTGGACCGCCACGGGTGGGGACTCGGCGTGATGGGCGCCGGCGAAGAGTGGCTTCCGACCTACCAGGCATCCGGCATGCGCTTCGTCTACATCGGGGATGAAGCGGTGGTCGACCCGCGGGAGTTCTCACTGGAGGGTGGGAAGATGAAGGGGCTACGCCAGGCCGTGAACCGGGTGGCTCGCTACGGGTACACAGTGCGCTTCTTGGATCCCGCCCACCTGGAGCCCCAGGACGCGGCGCGGCTGGTCGACTTGATGGCCAAGAGCCGGCGGGGCGAGCAGGAGCGGGGCTTCTCCATGATGCTCGGCCGGCTGTTCGACCCCCGTGATTCCGGCCTGCTTCTCACGCTGGTCGAGGGACCCGACTCCGAACCGGTGGCCATGTGCCAGTTCGTCCCGTCACCCGCCATCGGGGGCTACTCGCTCGACCTCATGCGCCGCGACCCCGCCGAGCATCCCAATGGGCTGCTCGACTTCGCTCTCTGCTCGACCATCAACCATCTCAAGGAGATGGGCATGAAGGGATTGAGCCTCAACTTCGCCGCCATGCGCTCCATCCTCGACGGCGAGTCCGGTGACGGGGTGACCCAGCGCGTCGAGCGTTGGGCCCTGCGGCGCCTCTCCGGGTTTCTCCAGATTGAGACCCTCTGGCGCTTCAACGCCAAGTACGAACCCCGGTGGCTGCCCCGCTACATCGTCTTCGACTCGGCCGAGCAGTTCGTCCCGGTGGCCATACAGATCATGCGCGCCGAGTCGCTGACCGAATTCCCCGTCATCGGGCGCCTGCTCAACACCGGAGTGGCCCGACGCACCGGACCGACCGTGCCCGAGGGGCTGCTGGCCGCCGGGAGCCATGACAACGGCACATCGGACCACAGGGAAACAGAGCCGTCGGGCCCCCGGTCGTGACGGAGCTGGCACCGGCCACCTGCCCTCGTTGCGGGCACCCCGGTGCGCACGCCATTCGATCAGCTGGCGGCGGAGGTGCCTGTGATGGCTGCGACCGCTGCTGGGCCGAGCAGCAAGAGCAGGAGCGACCGCCGCACCACACATGAGCCTGGCTGCACAGTTGACGCCGCCGCAGTTGACCGGTCGCCGCCCGACGACGCGGGGGATGGCACTGAAAACTCTCCAGTGACGCCTCAAAAAGGGGCCCCATTCGGAGAGGACTGCACAGGGCTGGCCCACCCACTTGTCTGATGAATTACATGATCAGGGTCCCGTGCAGGGAAGCGTCGTCGGGGTCGTCGTCGGCGGCGTCGTCGTCGGTGCCCTCGTCGGCCTCGGCGTCGTCGTCGTCATCCTCGTCGTCATCCTCGTCGGCGGAGATGGACGGGAATGACTC
>PNAT01000113.1 GCA_003169675.1 Acidimicrobiaceae bacterium | reverse complement strand
CTCTCACACCCCCTCGCCCACCACCGGGTCCCGACACAACTCGGGCATCCCAACCGACAAAACCCAGATCAACAGAAGATCTCCACGAGATTCGGCAGCAGTTTGGTCCCGCTGGACGTGAACTGGGGTCAGCGGGCCGCCTGAAGGACCTCTGGGGGTTCACCCGGGCACCGCACCGCCAGCTGGGGGCATTGCCGGGCGCGGCGCGGCCCCAGTTGCCGCATTTAGCTCAGGGACAGACGCTGTCTCACGCGATCAGTGGCGGGTCAGAAACCGAGAGCACTGAACCCAGTGGTGAATGGGGGCGCCACGTCTGGACCGAGGCAGTCCGGCGGCGTCCCGCGTCGTCGAGGGCTTCGTGAGCGGCGTCCTTGACATAGCCGTTGAAGCCCTCGTTGGTGTTGCGCAAGGTGGCGTAAGTGCCATGCCACTCCGCGCTGCCATAGAGCAGGTTTGACGGAACTTGGCTCCGGCTTCGGGGGGACGGTGACGCTCTGCTGGGAACATGAAGGCGCGGGGTTGGCGGCCACGTCGGCCCGCAAGTGAATGCGTGTGCGACCCCGGGTCTCGGCCCGTACTGAGGCTGGCTTGAGGTCGCAGCGGGCCAGTGGCCAGGGATTGGGGGCAGGGCACATGAGACGCACGTGACCCTCGGAATCAACCGTGCCCTTGGGCCGGGCCAGGTAGCCCCAGCGCTCGGCCAGGCGGACCTGATAGGTGGCCTCGTCGATCCCACCCTCTCGGAAGTCCGAGGTGGCGTCAATGAGGGGTAGGTGGATGGAGGGGCAATACCACTCGCCCTCGATCTGGACGAAGCCCTGGGAGGAGACCTTGACCCCCAGTTGGTCATCCTCGTAGTCAAAGACCAGTCGGTAGCCGAGCGCCCGGGCTCCGTTGCGCCCGACACTGTGGCCGGGCTTGTGCAGTACCGCCATACCGAGGGCCAAGGCAAGCCGCTTCATGACCACCCGGGCCTTTCGAGTCCCCAACGTGCGCTCATCAAGACCTTCCACACCAAATCCGCCCAGCAAGCGGACGCGCAGGCGTTGCACGCCCACCTTGAGGTCAGCGTCCGAGGCCATTGACGAAACAGCAGGTCCGGACACGGATCCGGGGCTCACCCGGCGTCGCCGCTCCCGCACAGGTGGTCGTGGATGACTCCCAGATTGAGAACGCTCCCCGGGCTTTCACACACCTGTGTGGAAGCCCACCTTCAGTCCTGGCGGAGCAGCCCCGACATCACCGGTTGCGAAACGGTTGCTCCTGGTCAGGGGCATTGCCAATAGGCCTTTTGTCCCTTGAAGGAACCCAGGGCCATCTTTAGTGTTGTCCATTGAAAGCAATCGAAAAGGGCAAACCTCCCGTGAGGGAGGGACGCAAAGCCACGGGACTCACCGAGTCAGCCGGGCCGCCGAAATAGCAATCTGCGCCTCGCTATTTTCCCAGCGGTCCTCCTGGTCAGGACTAAGGGGAAAAAGTGCGGGGGATCAGGCAAGTCGAGGAAGCAAAGTGTGCCCGCCGGATCGGGCGTTTTGCCTTTATCGCAGCCACACTTGGTGCGCTCGCCACCACCGCCAGCTTTGGGGCCGCCACGATGGCCCAGGCCAACACCCCGTCGAGTACTTCATCTGGGTATGGAGGCGGCCACCTGATGGCTGCCGATCCGAATGGGGGATACTGGACCGTCACCGGTGCCGGTGCCATCTCGTCATTTGGGGGAGCTCCTTCATTTGGCTCCCCCGCCCTTTCAGGCATCCGTCCAGCCCTGCCGATCGTCGGTATGCAGTCCACCGCCGATGGCTTGGGCTACTGGCTGGTGGCGTCGGACGGTGGGATCTTCAGTTTCGGGGACGCCAACTTCTTAGGCTCCACCGGTGCCATCCACCTCAACCAGTCCATCGTCGGCATGGCCTCCACTCCAGACGGCAAGGGTTACTGGATGGTGGCGTCGGACGGTGGGATCTTCAGTTTCGGGGACGCCAGCTTCTTCGGCTCCACTGGTGCCATCCACCTCAACCAGCCCATCGTCGGCATGGCCTCCACGCCCGACGGCATGGGCTATTGGATGGTGGCGTCTGACGGTGGGATCTTCGGATTCGGAGACGCCAGCTTCTTCGGCTCCACCGGTGCGATCCACCTCAACCAGTCCATCGTCGGCATGGCCTCCACGCCTGACGCCCAGGGTTACTGGCTGGTGGCGTCCGACGGTGGCATCTTCAACTTCGGTGACGCCCAGTTCTTCGGGTCCTTGGGTGGCAGCGGCAAGCGCGTCATGGGCATCGTCGTCAACCCGCCGACCCTCGGCTACACCCTGGTGGCATCCGATGGGTCCGCAAGCGCCTTCACGGCAGGGACCCCCACTCCCGTGGCGGCACCTCCCGTGGCGGCACCTCCCGTGACGGCACCTCCCGTGACGGCACCTCCCGTGACAGCGCCTCCCGTCACTGCGCCTCCCGTCACTGCGCCTCCCGTCACTGCGCCTCCCGTCACTGCGCCTCCCGTGACAGTGCCTCCCGTGACAGCGCCTCCCGTGACCCCACCGGCGACGAGCCCGCTGCTGCAGGGTGCCTATGTCGACGCTGCGGACCCCCATGCCGTGGCTGACTTCGCCGCCACGACCCACACCCACGCCACCATTGCATCCGACTACCTCCCCGGCTCATCCGGGTGGGCCGGGATGGACGGAAGCGGTGGAAGCCTCTCGTGGATGCTCGCTGGCGGGTGGACCGGCAGCGGATACACCTTGTCGCTCGGTGTGCCGATCATCCCGAGTGACACCACTGGGGCCCCTGTGGGCACCCTGGCCCAGGGCGCCACCGGCGCCTACAACAGCTACTTCGTGACCTTGGCTCAGACCTTGGTCGCCGGCGGAGAGGCCAACGCCGACCTCCGCCTCGGTTGGGAGTTTGACGGCAACTGGTTCGCCTGGAACGCCTTGACGCCTGCGGCTGAAGCCAACTACGCCGCCTACTTCCGCCAGATCGTCACGGCCATGCGCTCGGTGGCTGGTGAGAACTTCAAGTTCGTCTGGAACCCTGACGCGTCGACCTTCACGGGCCAGTCCACCGTCCAGGGTTACAACGTCTCGCTGGCCTACCCGGGCAGCGCCTACGTCAACTACATCGGGCTCGACTCCTACGACCAGAGCTGGGCCACCCCGTTCACGTCCGCAAACGCCTGGAACCAGACCACCCTGCCCACCCTGGTCGCCGCACAGAAGTTCGCCGCCGCCCAGGGGGTCCCGCTGGCCCTGTGCGAGTGGGGCGTGACGATCCGCACCGACGGTGCCGGCCTGGGCGATGACCCTGCCTACGTGAACAACATGGCCGCATGGATGAAAACCACCAGCAATAACGTGGCCTACGAGAGTTACTTCAATAACAACACCATCCCGTCGGGTGGCGCAGTCAACTCCGAGATCACCGGTGGCAGCTTCCCAAACAGCATGGCCGCCTTCTCCACTGGCCTGGCCTGATCTGAGCCACCTGTCGACACCTGGCGGAGGCGTCGGGCGACTACAACTCCGATTCGGTACTCGATTCCCTGTCCGATTCCTTGAGGGGGATATGCCAGATGAGTCGGGTTCCTCCCTCTCTCGAGGTGCCAAGGTCAAGCCCTCCCCCAAGGCTCTCCGCCCGATGGCGCATGTTCTTGATGCCGAGGCCACCATCGACGCTGGTGATCAATCCACGCCCGTTATCGGCCACCACCAGGCGAAGTTCCTCACCGGCGCTGATGGTGACCACGACGTCGGAGGCACTCGCATGCTTGCCCACATTGGTGAGTGCCTCCCGGAGAGTGGTCAACGCGTGGTTGGCATGAGTTCCGACGATAGCGGTGTCCACCGGTCCACTGAACGTGACCTGGGGATGCATCCCGATCACTAGGCGAAGCTCGTGGATGAGATCAAGCACTTTGGGTCGAAACCCATCCTGGTTGAGGGTCACCTCCAGATCGAAGATTGCAGTTCGCAGCTGGCGGATTGTCTCGTCCAGCTTCTCGATTGCCTCGTCGATTCGGTTGGCCACCTCGGGACGATCAACCATGCGGGCCGTACCCTGTAGTGAGAGACCCACGGCGAAGAGTCGCTGGATGATCGAATCGTGGAGGTCTCGAGCAATCCGATCCCGATCCTCCGTGAGCGTATGGTCGCGCACCACGGAATGGAGTCGAGCATTCTCAATGGCAATGCCGGCCGCCATTGCCAATGCCATTGCAGTGGCTTCGTCATCGTCGGAGAATTCTTCGGCATTCTTCTTGTTGGTGAGATAGAGGTTGCCATAGACCTCACCATGTACTCGTACGGGGACACCGAGAAACGAGGTCATGGTGGGATGGTGACTTGGGAATCCGTAGCTGTCGGGACTCTCCGTGAGGTTCCTCAGCCGAAGGGGCATGGCATCAGCAATCAACGTGCCGAGGACCCCTCGCCCTGTCGGACGTGCCCCGATCGCCTGTTCCGCTTCCGTGTCAAGCCCCACGGTGAGGAATTGATCAAGCGTGAGGTGGTTCTCACTCAATACCCCAAGCGCTCCGTACTGAGCATCGACCAGGTCACATGCTTCTTCAATCAAGCGTCGCAGGACTACCGGAAGGCTGAGTTCTCCGTCCAAGATCATGATGGCCTGGACCAGCCGACGCAGCTTTACCGGATCGTCAATCCTGTCAAAGGGCTGCACCCCGTAAAGGCTAGTGGCAGGTCATGCGGCGAAGATTCGGCAGGCTAGGCACTACTGCTCATGGCGAGGTGACACAGGCAAGGACGCCGCCCGTCGATTCCCGCCATGGTGCGACAGATGACGGTCGCCGTCCCAGCCATGCCAATATTGCAGAAATGACTATCCGGGTCTTCCTCCTTGACGACCATGAGCTTGTCCGGACAGGCCTACGAGCGTTATTGGACGCCGAGGACGACATGGCAGTGGTCGGTGAGGCGGGTACAGCCGAACAAGGGCTGGCGCAAATCGGCACCACGCAACCTGACGTGGCGATCCTCGACGTTCGACTGCCCGACGGCAACGGCATCGAAGTGTGCCGAGAAGTGCAGTCCCTCTACCCGAGAATACGGTGCCTTATGTTGACGTCGTACTCGGATGACGACGCTCTCTTTGCCTCCATCATGGCGGGCGCGTACGGCTACGTGTTGAAGGAAATTGGCGGCAGGGATCTGCTCGGCGACATTCGTCGGGTCAGCCTCGGGGTGTCACTGCTTGACCCCAAGCTGGCGGAGGAGCTCTTCGACAGATTGCGCAAGGACCACGAAGCGGAGTCGCGGCTGACCATCCTCACGCCGCAGGAACACAGGGTCCTCGAGCTGATCGCGCAAGGATGGTCAAATCGCCAAATTGCTGAAGAGCTCTTCCTGGCCGAAGCCACCGTCAAAAATTATGTGTCGAACCTCCTCTCCAAACTGGGGATGCGGCGGCGCACCGAAGCGGCCGTCTACGCCGCCGTGCTGGCCGAACGCAAGGGGACCGGCCAGCACGGGTAGCGGTGACCCCCTCCCCCGGCGGACTGTTCAGACGCCGGCGTGGCGCTCCGCGCCGAGAGTGCGGAAATCGATCCCGCATCGGCGGAGTGACTTTTCCAGACGCTGGCGCTCGGACTGGGGATTGACGAATAGGTGAGGATCATGATCGATGCCCATGGCAGAGCACAGCCGGAGGAGCGTGCGATCGTGATCGAGTTCAAGAGCGAGATTCTCGGCCGTGACGCCACCCTCGGTGCCTGATCGTCCTTCAATACGCCGTCGGCACTGCAGGAGAATCACCACGAGCTCCTCCTGAGACTCGGGGATCTCAATGGGATCCCCATCGACGCAGATCACGCTCAGCAACTCGCTGTACATCGACATTGCACACAGCGTTGCCCGACGGGATCGACTCCTGCTAGAGCACATCGGCTCCAATTTCATAAGAAAAGTGGAAATTGGAGGCCACGCCTCGACGCACGACCTCTTACCCGGTGCCGCGTGGGCCAGCCGAGGCTAGGTGTCGATCCCTCTCCCGTGCGTGCTCCCTACCCGGGTAGCCCGATCGGCCCGGGCCAGGACCTCCTCGGCTGACTCGGCGTCGCGGGCCACGGCGATGCCGACCAGAGCCACAAAGGAAACGGGGCGACCGGCAACGACAATGGGATCGTCGAGGGTCGTTTGAAGGCGCTGCGTCAGCAGCTCAACGGCCTTTTCGGTGCTGACCGACATGACGGCGACCAGCTCGCTTCCCCCGACCCGACCCACGGTGTCTTCGGTCCGAAGGATCGCGGTGAGGCGGCGGGACATCTCGCAGAGCACCTCATTCCCGCTGGTGTAGCCGAGTTCAAGGTTGATCTCACCGAGATTGGTCAGGTCGATGTGGCAGACGAAGACCTCTCCACCGTGCCGGTGGCGCCTGGTCAGTGCCTGGGCGAGGCGATCGAGGAGGAGGAGTTTGTTGGCCAGTCCCGTGTGGGGGTCCGCCATGGAGAGCTGCCACAGCTGGTCGTACTTCCCGGCCCGTGGGCTATTGCCGCCCGAGGTCGGCTCATTGCCACCCACGGTGGTGAACTGGTCAAACATCGATTCGACGCTCCCAACTGCTTGTCCCGGCGTGCTTTCAGGGTGGCGATTGGAGCCCATCAAGTAGAGGGGTTCGCGATCTCTTGTGCGCGCACGTGTCTCGGCCTGCCCTTGCCTGAAAAACTTCTTGTTCATCATCACGCCGTCCCCCTCAGGATTGCAATGTAGTTACTACAACTATCCCAAACCTGGGGTCATGGATAGGGCCATTAGTCACTTAGGCCTACGGCCTGGGTTTCGCCCACCAACGGGCGACCAGGACCCCGCCACAGCTTATCTGGGCCCGCCGGGCTCCCCACCCGCGCCTAGACGCCCGGAATGACCGGGTCGGCACCGGTCTTGGGATCGCGCCAGACTTCCCCCATGCCCAGGTCGGCCTCCGGTCCACAACTGGTGGTTGACAACCACGCTCTTGAGGCGCTGTGCACCGAGGTCGCCGGCGAGGAGCACTACGGCTTCGACACCGAGTTCCATACCGAACGCACCTACTACCCGACGCTGGCCCTGATCCAGCTGGCGTGGCGTGACAAGGTGGCCCTGGTCGATCCCCTGGCCGTCGATCCCGCGCCCTTGGCCAATGTCTTCTCGGGACCCGGCATCGCCGTGGCCCATGCAGCTGAGCAAGATCTTCAAATCCTGGCAACGGCCTGCGGCGTAGTACCGGCCCAGGTCTTCGACACCCAGATCGTGGCGGGGTTCCTCGGACTGTCCACTCCGTCGCTGGCGCGCCTGGTCGATCAGATCTTGGGGGTATCACTGCCCAAGGCCGACCGATTGTCCGACTGGATGATCCGACCCATCTCCGCCCGACAGATCACCTACGCCGCCAATGACGTGGCCTACCTCGTCGCACTCCGGGCTGCGCTGGTCCAGAAGCTCGAGGTGCTGGGTCGCCTGGCCTGGGCGCTCGATGAATGCACCCTGGTACTCGGCAACCGCCGCCCGGGCCGGGTTCCAGAAGAGGCCTGGTGGAAGATGGGTGACATCAAAAGCATGTCGAACCGCTCGCGCCGCGTGGCCCAGGAGGTCGCCGCCTGGCGCGAGCGTAAGGCCGCAGCGACCAACCGCCCCCGGCGGTCGATCCTCTCGGACCTCGGACTCCTGGCCATCGTCCAGCGACCACCGCACACTCGGGAGGAACTCGGGCAGGCTCGCGGCATTGACGGACGCCACTTGGCGCAGGGAGGCGCCGAGGAGATCCTCGGTGCGGTGGAGAGAGGCCTGACGCTGCCGGCGGACCAGCTCCGGTTGCCGCCCGATGGAATGGAGTCGCTGGCTCCTCCTGCTGCGGTAGCCGTCTGCAGCGGACTGGTGCGTCAGATTGCCGACAACCTCGATTTCGACCAAGGTCTCCTGGCCACCCGCGCTGACATTGCGCAACGATTGGGCGGGGAGCCCAGTCGGCTGGACGTCGGCTGGCGGCGCACCATCGTCGGAGACCCTCTGGGGAGACTGATGGCCGGAGACGTTGCGGCGGCCTTTCGCCCCGATGGCAGCTTGGTCCTCGAGGAGCGATCGTTCCGCGCCAGCCCCCTCCCCGGAGAGGCCGGCGACAGGGCGCCGCTCAGTTGACGGTTTTGTCGCGCCCGGCCCAGTAGGGCTGGCGCAACTTGTACTTCTGCAGTTTGCCGGTGGCGGTGCGATCCAGTGCGGGGCGTACTTCCACGCTGGTCGGTGCCTTGAAGTGGGCCAGGCGATCGCGGCAGTGCGCGATCAGGTCGTCCTCGGTGGCGGTGGCGCCAGGACGCAGCACCACCAGTGCCTTGATCGTCTCACCCCACTTCTCGTCGGGCACGCCGATGACCGCCGCCTCGGCCACCTCGGCGTGCTGGTAGAGGCAGTCCTCCACCTCAATGGAAGAGACGTTCTCGCCCCCGGTGATGATGACGTCCTTCTTGCGGTCGGCAATCACGAGGAACGCTCCGTCGAGATATCCGCCGTCACCGGTGTGGAACCATCCCCCGTCCAGGGCGGTCGCCGTTTCCTCCGGCTGTTCCCAGTAGCCGTCGAAGACGTGGTTGGAGCGGACCAGCACCTCGCCCTCATCGTCGACGGCAATCTGCACGCCGATGGCGGGCGCGCCGGCTCGGCTCAACCGCCGCGCCTGCTCACTAACACCGTCGGCGTCCCATTCTAAAATCAATCGGTTGATGGTGAGCAGAGGAGCGGTCTCGGTGAGCCCGTAGATCTGAATGAACTCCCATCCCAATTCGGTCCGCACCCGCTCGATCGTCTTCGACGGCGGTGGCGCTCCGGCAACCACCATGCGCACCGTGTCGCGGCCAGGTACCTCCCGACCTTCCTCACGACGGATGGCCGCCGCATCGAGAATGGCGGCCACGACGGCAGGAGCCCCGCACAGCAGCGTCACGCCGTGCTTCTCGATGCGCGACAGGATCTCCTCGCCGTCCACCTTGCGCAGCACTATGTGCCTCCCGCCCATCCCGGTGACGGCGTAGGGCATGCCCCATCCGTTGCAGTGGAACATGGGAAGCGTGTGCAGCAGCACGTCTCGATCGTTGACCCCGGTGTGCCAGCCGAAGGTCGCTGCATTGAGCCAACAATTGCGGTGCGTCAGTTGCACGCCCTTGGGCCGGGCGGTCGTCCCCGAGGTGTAATTGACCGAACACGTGGCGTCTTCATCCGCCGCCCACACCTCGGGTTGTGCACCGTCAGCTGCCGGCGCGAAGAGGTTGGCGTCATCGGTCCCGTCGAGCGCAAACTTGTGGCCCACCTTTATGTCGGCCACCTCCCCGGCCAAATCGGGGTCGTACAGGAGGACGGACGCTCCTGAATGCTCGACCACGAAGGAGATCTCATCCGCGGTGAGACGGAAGTTGATGGGCACGAGGACGCGTCCGAAGGCGCTCACCCCGAAGTACGAGGTCAGAAAGCGGGCGGAGTTGGGGCTGACGATGGCCACCCGTTCCCCATGGCCCACATCGAGGTCGTCCAGCACCATGGCCATACCTCGCGCCCGAGCCTCCAGTTCAGTATAGGTCACGGCCCCGAGAGACCCAGGAACGCCTGGCTCATCCACCGCGGCCGTCCGCTGGCCGTGCACGAGCGCGGCCCGGTTGAGAAAGTCCGCCACCGTCAGCGCGACCCGCATGAGACCCCCATCCTCTGGAACGTGATCATGTTTCCGGCCGACGACCCTAGCGGACCGCCCCCGAGCTTCCCTTAGAAGTGACCCAGAACGGGATGGGGCGCGTAGGGCTTTTCGAGCTGTTCCACCTCATCGTCGGTCAACGTGAGTTCCTCGGCGGCCAGGGCGTCTTCCAGGTGGTGCAACTTCGTCGAACCAACGATCGGCGCCGTTACGCCCTTCCTCGAAAGGAGCCAGGCCAGTGCCACCTGCGCCGCAGGTACGCCACGCGCCGCTGCGACGCCCTGGACCGCCTCGACCACATCAAAGTCGGTAGGTTGCTCGTACAGGTAGTCGGTGAACGGGTCGGTGGTCGAGCGGGTGGTGTGGCGCCCCCCGTCCCGGGTCCGGGTGCCGGCCAGCATGCCCCGGGCCAGCGGGCTCCATGGGATGCAACCCACGCCCTGGTCGAGGCAGAGCGGGATCATCTCCCGCTCCTCTTCCCGGTAGATCAAGTTGTAGTGGTTCTGCATGGAGACGAACTTCGTCCAGCCGTTCTTTTCCGCCGTGTACTGCGCCTTGGCGAACTGCCACGAGAACATGCTGCTGGCGCCGATGTAGCGGGCCTTCCCGGCCTGGACGATCTCCTGCAGTGCGCCCATGGTCTCCTCAATCGGCGTCCGGGGATCCCAACGGTGAATCTGATAGAGGTCGACGTACTCCATGTCGAGACGTCGCAAGGACGCGTCGATTCCCGAGAGAATGTACTTGCGAGACAAGCCACCTCCGTTCTCCCCCGGGGTCATCGGCATGAACACCTTGGTGGCGATCACGGCTTCGTCACGGGTCAAGAACTTGGAGACCAGCTTTCCTGTGGCCACTTCACTTGCTCCGCCCGAATAGGTGTCCGCCGTGTCGAAAAAGGTCACCCCTCCCTCCACCGCGGCCTTCACGATCGGCTCGGCCGCATCCTCGTCAATCGCCCAGGCGCGTTCACTTTCGTTCCCGAATCCCATCATGCCCATGCAGATCCGCGACACCCGAAGACCGGATGACCCCAAGTTCACGTAATTCATGGTCGACCTCGTTCTTGCCCACCCGCCGACGGGGAGAGTTGTCCCAGGTTCTACCAGCCGCGGCAGAGACGGCGCCCTTGGTCAGGGCGCCAGTCAGACGATGCTACTCAGGGCCCCCGTCACCGGAGCCAGTGGGGGCACCGCCTTGCCGCTCCTCGTCACCACCTGCTTGAGGTGAGTCTCGACGCTGGTCACGCCCACACCTGTTTTTGCCGGGGGCGGGGGTTGAGCGGGAGGTGGTGTCACCGTGGAGGGGCTGCCCGTGTTGACGGGGCTCACGGGACTGGTTGCGCCGGCTCCGTTGGTTGTGCTCGGTCCGCCGGTGCTCACCAGGGTTGCTGTGGCGGCCGGTTGTACCGTGCTACCCGCCGAGGCTGCATTCACCCCAGAGAACTGGGTCAGCTGGCTGGGAGTCACGCCACCGGATCCCACCAGTCCGGACGCGGCAGAAGCACCGGTACTTGGATTGAGCGCCGATCCTCCTGTGGGCTGGGAGGCACCTGACGGCTTCGACAATGCCGAGGTGATGCCGGGTGAATTCCTCAGTGCCGGGTTGGTCCCCAGACCGACGGCAATGAGCAGCGCCGCAGCGACTCCGCTGACGACTCCTGCCGCTCGCACGCGGCGTAGGTGCGTGGTCGTGTCGTGATCCGCCCGGCTCGTGGCCATCATCGGGGTCAGCCGTCCCAGCCGTGGCGGTCTGGTCAAGTGGTGGGCATCGCTCTCGGGTGAAGTGATACTGCCCAGTGCTCGACCGAACTCGTGGGAGAGGAAGAGGTCCTCCAGCGTCTTTGCGGCTTCACCATCAATCAGACCGGACATCGAATCCCCCTTTCCCTGTCGGATCCATCCTCCATGTCGCGCGTCCCTAAGCTTGGCCATTCCGACGTGGAACGGGAAGCCGTGGTCGGTGCGCTGATGGGAACGATCGTGCCTATGTAATGGAAACGGAGGTCCTTCTCAGACCTACGGATCAAGTCCCGAATCGGTGCAGCTGCAACCGTCCTGCAACTTGGAGGTTATCCACAGGGGAGGCGCTACAACCCCTATGTGCGGCGGAAGTACCTGCTCAGGGTCTCTTCTTGCTGTTGATATGACGATCCAATGTCGGCCCCGTACAGCGTCATCGGTTCTTCCAGCATGCGTTCGAACGTCAACTTGCACACCGCCTGTCCATTTTCAACCATGAACGGCACGTCGTGGGCCCTGACCTCGAGAGCGGCCCGGGAACCCCGGAACTTCCGGTTGGAATCGAAACCGAAGCCGGGGTCGAAGAATCCTGCATAGTGGGTTCGGAGTTCTCCGCTGGTCGGATCGTACGCCGTCATCTCGGCGGCCAGATAGGGCGGAATACTCACCGCCTCGTGGGACATGAGGAGGTAGAAACGCTTCGGCGAGAGGACCAATCGATCACCGTCTTCCCGGAACACCGAATCCCAGAACGGTGCAGGGTCTACTTCGCTTCCCGACGTAAGGTCGAGGAGCGGGGCGCTGTCCCGAGTGCTGTGACCGACCCGACCCAGCTCATCACCGTGGAGATCGAGGCCCAGGAACAGCCCGTCGGACAGAACGAGTTCCTCGACAGGGACCGGTTCGCCATTCCTGAAGAGAATGGGCTCTTGGGCATGCGCCTCTCTGACCTGATCATCACTGAGCCAAGGGCGCCCGGTGGAGAGGCGGAGCTGGTTGAGTGTCAGGTCCTCCTTGACTCGAATGGCGAAGGACAAGGGCACAACCTCAAGGTAAAGGGGGCCCTGGTAGCCCGGTGCCACCTCATCGAAACGGTCACTGTGGTCCGTGATCACCCGGGTGAAGACGTCGATACGCCCGGTCGAGCTCTTCGGATTGGCCTTGCCGCGCAGGCCAGCCGGGAGATCGAGTCGCTCTTTGAGCTCAATGAGGTAGGGACAGCGAGCTTCGAGCATGGCCCCGTCACTGCGCAGGTCGATCTCGTCGAGGATGTAGTCCTTCAGCTTGCGCTCAACCGTGTCGGTGCCGGGAAGGAAACTGCACCGGATGCGGAGCGCCCGCTCCCCCAGGCGCAGGTCCAAACTCGCCGGTTGCACGTTCGACTCAGGGATGTTGAACCGGCCGGCGTCGACGTAGCCGGCCCGGATCGCCTTCGTGAGGAGATGCCCGGGCAGGACACCTTCGGCACTGGGGTGGAGGCTCAACACCACGAATGGCGCCCTTCGGTGAGAGTGGCCGGCGTGTGCACCTTCAGAGCAAAGCACGTGGCGTGATGCCGCGAAAGCCCGGTCCTGGGGGAAAGGAATTGATCAGCTTGTGGATGACCTGGGGATGGATGGCAATGACACAGGGGTTTCACAGGCACGAAGCAGTCATCCACAGGTAATTCTCCCCGACTACTTCGCCCATAAGTCCTGCACTACTCGCTAGTACTCGCTCCTGAGGGGCGATGGTGATGTAAGAGATCCTCCGCCCTCCGATCAATCAGCCAAGCCAGGGGCAAGGTGGCGCTTCCCATCGTTCCGGCCCGCCTGGCGCCACCGTGGAGCGCGGCGGTTCAACGTTAAGCTGACGGGCCGTCAGATTTTCTGGGCCGGCGTCCGCCCCCCACGCTCCGGAGGTTTCATGCTCGACTACGTCATCCGTTCCGGCACGGTCCTCGACGGCACCGGTGAGCCGGGTCGGCAGGCCGACATCGGGATCCGTGAGGGCAGGATCGTCGCCATGGGGGAGGTCGAAGAACGGGGGGAGATCGAATTCGACGCCACCGGTCTCATGGTGGCACCAGGAGTGGTCGACCCACATACCCACTACGACGCCCAGCTCTTCTGGGATCCCTCGGCCTCCCCTTCCAACCTGCACGGGGTCACCACGGTCATCGGCGGAAACTGTGGCTTCACACTGGCCCCCATCAACGCCGAGGACGCCGACTACATCAGGCAGATGATGGCGAAGGTCGAAGGCATGCCACTGGCGGCCCTGGAGAAGGGCGTGCCTTGGAACTGGTCGACCTTCGGGGAGTACCTGAACGCGCTCGAGGGGAACCTGGGTGTGAACGCCGGTTTCCTGGTCGGTCACTGTGCCATACGTCGCAAGATCATGGGGGCGGACCGGGCCGAGGAAGTGGCGACCGACGATGAGATTGCGGCCATGCGCGTCTTGTTGGGCCAGTCCCTCGACGCCGGAGGGCTTGGGTTCTCGTCTTCGCAGTCGCGTACCCATTCCGACGGCGATGGGCGTCCCATTACCTCGCGCCACGCCGATCGTCGCGAGATGTTGGCTTTCTGCCGGGAGGTCGAAGCGCACGAGGGGACAACTCTGGAGTACATCACCAACGGGTGTCTTGACTCCTTCAGTCCTGATGAGGTGGATCTGATGACCGCCATGAGTGTGACGGCCCGACGTCCCCTCAACTGGAATGTGCTCACCGTCGATGCGCGCTCGGCCGACCGGATTGAGCACCAGCTCTCGGCCTCCTCCTCCGCCGCGCTGGCCGGGGGGCAGATCGTCGCTCTGACCATGCCGACACTGGTGCCGATGAACATGAGCTTCCGCACCCACTGCGCACTCTTTCTCATTCCCGGCTGGGACGAGATCATGAGCCTTCCAGCCGACGAGCGCATTGCCAAGCTGGCCGATCCCGCTGTCCGCGCCATGCTGGACGAACGGGCCCGCAGTAAGGAAGCGGGGGTGTTCCGCGGACTGGCCCGTTGGGGCAGCTACGTGATCGGCGACACGTACGCCGTGGCCAATGACGGCTGTGCCTTCAGGACGGTGGCCGAGATCGCGACCGAGCGCGGAACCGAACCATTCGACACCCTGCTCGACATTGTCCTGGCCGACGACCTGAGAACCGTCCTGTGGCCAAATACCGATGACGGCGACGAATCAACATGGGCCATGCGGGCCGAGATCTGGAGCGATCCCCGCGCCATGATCGGCGGGTCCGATGCCGGTGCTCACCTCGACCGCATGTGTGGATCCAATTACCCCACGGCGTTTCTTGATGACTGCCTTCGTGGGAGAAAGCTGGTCTCGGTGCAGAAGGCCGTGCACATGATGACCGGCCAACCGGCCCAACTCTTCGGGCTGCGCGAGCGTGGCCTCCTGGTCGAGGGGTATGCCGCCGACGTCTTTGTCTTCGATCCGGCCACTGTGGGGTCTGAGCCAGCCCGCCTGGTGTACGACCTGCCCGGCGACACACCCCGCCTCTTCGCCGGCTCGGTCGGCGTGGCACGGGTCCTGGTGAATGGTGTGGAGACCGTCCGCGACGGTGCCCCCACAGGCGCCGTGCCTGGCCACCTCCTGCGATCCGGTCGAGACACGGTCACTGTCGCTCCGGTCGGCGTCTAGCCTCCCACTATTGTGCCGCCCGACTCCCCCGAACCGACCCTGGTCGCTGACGACGTTGTTTCCGGGGCCACTGAAGACCCGGTCCAGACTGGAGAGTCCGCCGGCAACAGGACCGATTCGGGCGTCCGGCGTGCCCATTGGATGCGTGAAGGCGCCGTGGTCGTGGTGGTCGCCTTGGCGGTTGCCCTCCTGCTGCGCACCTTTGTGGTCCAGACATTCTTCATCCCTTCGGGATCGATGGAACCCACCCTCCAGATCGGTGACCGGATCCTGGTCAACAAGCTCAGCTACCACCTCCATCCTGTACACCGCGGCGACATCGTGGTCTTCTCGCGACCTCCCGCGGAGAACTGCGGTGGCCCCGAGGTCAACGATCTGGTCAAGCGGGTCATTGGACTCCCGGGCGAGACCCTTTCGCTCTCTGGTGGGTACGTCGCCATTGATGGAAAACGGTTGAACGAGACCTGGCTCCCACGCTCCGCGCTGGGGACCACCGCCCAGGGACCAGTCGGGGATGCGTCCAATCTGGCCAGCCCGTATCAAGTTCCCGCCGACAGCTACTTCGTCATGGGCGACAATCGGGTCAACTCATGTGACAGCCGGTATTGGGGAACCATCCCAAAGGGGCTCATCGTCGGCAAGGTCGAGGTGCGCGTCTGGCCCCTCAACTCCATCAGCCTCTTTTAGGGCCGGGCGGCGGGTCGAGATTGAGGAAATGGCATTGCTCCAAGCACGGAGAATTGATCAGCGAGTCCCCGATCCGCCTGGAGCCTCCCGCCACGAACGAGTGCCCAGCAGCGCCGGTCTCCGAACCCTGAGGGCAAACCACCCTGGTCCACCAGGTACGATTCTTCGGTCCGCTCGCAGGAGGGTGTGTATGTCGCTTCACCGTGACAGCCGGCCATCACCACGGGAATTGAAGGTGACCCCCATGTCTGTCGATGACATCGGTCGGTCTCTCCGCCGTGCCCGCGAGCAAGCAGACCTCTCAGTGGAGGAGGCGGCCGACCGGGCCGGGCTCGAGTGCTCAGATGTCGGAGGCCTTGAATCAATCACGGCGGGTCACATGCGCGACCGAGTTGAGACGCTGCGGTCATTGAGGGCCTACGCCGACTCACTTGGCCTTTCCGGCAGCGACTATGTGATGGCCGTGGTCGATCTCTGGCCAACCCTCGGTCCGAGCCCCACGCGTCCGATTGATTCGGGCCAGGTTCCCGTGGTCTCGGTGTCTGCTGCGCCCGAGGGAGGACATTCTCCGGCGGGTGACGACCGGACCGGTGTCACGGAATTTTCGATCTCCGGAGTTGTCTCACCGCTGGACCCGGGCACCTTCCACGACACAGGACCGATCCCGATCGTCGAGACAGGAGAGATCCCCGTCGTGTCCCAGTCACCTCCAACCTGGCTCAAAGCCCTTGTGGTGGCCACGGCCACGCTGGTGGCTGTCGGCATCATCACTCTGACGGAGCACAGCCAATTTTCGTCGTGGGAAAAGGACATACGTACAGACTCCACCCACTGGTTCCACAATGCCCAGGTGGCCGCCGGAGTTGCCACCAAGCAGACCCAGCCAAAACGAGCAATCTCACACGGCGCCGTTCCCAAGGTCGCGATTGTGCAGCACACCGGCACCGATCTGGTGACCCTGAATGTTCACGCGACCAACTTCACCGTCAAGATGGTGGCCTACAAGAATCCGAGCTGGATCCAAGTGACCAATATCGAGCAGCGGGTCCCGATTTACGAGCAGGTGCTGGCTGGCGGCGATGCCTACTCTTTCAACGTGGACAAGTCCTTCACCGTGGAGACTGGCAGCGCGTCGGCGCGGGCCTTCCTGTACGAGGGCAACAAACTCATCGCCTACTACTTCCCCACCAAGGCGCCGTTCACCATCACCTTCAACGCCGTGGGTTGATCCCGCGGCAGCGCCCGGTCCTTACGCGTCATCCTCGTTCTCCGGTGTCACCCGCGTCACTGCGGCGACGGTCTGGCCATCGTCAAGGTTCATGACCCGCACGCCCGTGGCGTCACGCCCCTGGGAGGCAATCTCACGCGCCGCGGTGCGTATGACCACACCACCGGAGGACACGAGGAGGATTTCCTCATCCAAGCCGATCATGAAGGCAGCCACCACAGACCCACGTCGGCCGGTGAGACGAATGCCTCGCACGCCTTGCCCGCCACGGGCCTGCCGATTGAACCGCTCCAGCTTGGTCCGCTTTCCGAACCCGGCGTCGGTGACCAGCAGGATATCGGTGTCATCGGCCGCCACGTCGCATGAGACGACGATGTCGCCTTCGCGCAGCCGGATCCCGCGTACACCGGCGGCATCGCGGCCCATGGCCCTCACGTCTTCCTCGTTGAAGCGGATGGTCATCCCATTGCGTGTCACCTCGAAGATGTCGTCGTGCCCCGACGTTGCGACGACCCGCACCAACTCGTCTCCGTCGCGGAGATTGATGGCGATGAACCCCTCGCGGCGCGACTTGTCGTATTCGCTCATGGCCGTCTTCTTCACCTGGCCCTGGGCAGTGGCAAAGACGAGGTACTGGTCGGGAGAGAACTCGCGAGTGGCGATGATGGCCTGAATCGACTCGTTGGGTGCCAACGGGAGCAGGTTGATGGATGCCGTCCCCTTGGCTGTTCTCTCCTTCATGGGAATCTCGTGGCCGCGCAGTCGGTAGACCTTGCCCTGGTTCGAGAAGAGCAGGAGAAACGCGTGGGCTGACGTGTGGACCACCTGGCTGACCAGATCCTCTTCCTTCAGGCGGGCGCCCTGGACACCGCGACCACCACGGCCCTGAGTACGGAAAGCGGCTGCGGCTACCGACTTGATATAGCCGGCGCTGGTCATGGTGACGACGATCTCCTCATCGTCGATCAGGTCCTCGACCCCCATCTCACCGGGGTCATGGGTGATGATGCTCCGGCGCTGGTTGGCGTGCTTGTCCCGGATCGCCGTCATTTCGGTGTCAATGACCCCGCGCAGCTTGGCATCGTCGGAGAGGATCGATTCGAGCTCGGTGATGGTCTCGAGAAGTTTGGCCATCTCTTCTTCCAACTCGGTGCGGCCGAGGCGGGTCAAGCGCCCAAGCGTCATGTCGAGAATGTGGGTGGCCTGGATCTCGGTGAACGAGAAAGGCTCGGCCATCAGCGCCGTGCGGGCCGTCGGGCGGTCGTCGGACCCACGGATGGTGGCGATCACGGCATCCAACATGTCGATGGCACGCAAGAGCCCTTCGACGATGTGGGCCCGGTCGCGCGCCTTGGTGAGGCGGAACTGGGAGCGTCGGGTGATCACCTCAATCTGGTGATCGATGTAGTGCCTCAGAGCCTGGGCCAGATTGAGCGTGCGAGGCACACCGTCCACCAGGGCCAGCATGTTGACGCCGAAGCTGGTCTGCAGCGGCGTCTGTTTGTACAGGTTGTTGAGCACGACGTTTGCGTTGGCGTCGCGCTTGAGCTCAATGACCAGTCGGGGTTGCTGGTTGGCCGATGCGTTCCGGAGTTCACTGATGCCATCAAGGTCGCCTGACTTCACCAGATCGGTGATCTTCTGCTCAATGACTTCGACCGACGTCTGATAGGGGAATTCGGTGACCACGATGCGATCGCCGACGCGGCCTTCCTCGATCTCGGCGACGGCGCGCATCTTTATGGAGCCGCGCCCGGTGCGATAGGCGTCAAGAATTCCCTGCCGGCCGAGAATCAGCGCCCCGGTGGGGAAGTCCGGTCCCTTGACGAACTGCATCAGGTCGTCCGGCGTGGCGTCGGGATGCCGCAGAATGTGAATGGCGGCGTCAATGACCTCACCCATGTTGTGCGGTGGGATGTTGGTGGCCATCCCGACTGCGATGCCCTGGGAGCCGTTGATGAGGAGGTTGGGGAAACGGCCCGGCAGGACCACCGGTTCCTCGTCGGAACCGTCGTAGTTGGCGACCATGTCGACGGTCTCTTCGTCAATGTCGGCCATGAGTTCCAGGGCGAGCGGGGCCAGGCGGCATTCTGTGTAGCGCATGGCGGCCGGGCCGTCGTCGGGGCTACGACCACCGAAGCTGCCATGTCCGTCGACCAGCGGGTGGCGCAGTGAGAACTCCTGCACCATGCGGGCCAGGGCCTCGTAAATGGCCGAGTCGCCGTGGGGGTGGTACGTCCCCATGACGTCGCCCACCACCTTGGCACACTTGTTGTGGGGCCGGTCGGGTCGAAGGCCCCGATCGAACATGGAGTAGAGGATGCGGCGGTGGACAGGCTTTAGCCCGTCGCGCACGTCGGGCAGGGCGCGGGCGACGATGACCGACATGGAGTACTCGAGGAATGAGCGTTCCATCTCCTCTTGAATTTCGATCGGCTCAATGATGCCGACGGGTGGCTCCTCTCCTGTGGGCGGAGAACCGCCGCCGCCGCGGCCGCGACCAGAACCTCCACGTCCCGATGGGCCGCGCGTCGATTGCCGTGCCATGTGCTCTCCTCGCCCTCTCGCTCAGATGTCGAGGAAACGGACGTCTTTTGCGTTGGTCTGAATGAAGTGGCGACGCAACTCGACATCGTCACCCATGAGTATCGAACACACCTCGTCGGCCAGGGCTGCCTGCTCCACGTTGATCTGCAACAAGGAACGCAAGGAGGGGTCCATGGTGGTGTCCCGTAGCTCGGCGAAGTCCATCTCACCGAGGCCTTTGAGGCGGTTGAACTCGTGCTTGTGGTCGGGATTCGCGGCCAGGAACGTCGCCTTGGCCGATTCATCCTTGAGGTAGATCTTCTCCTTGCCGACCAGGGTCGAGAACAGCGGCGGTTGAGCCACGTAGACATAGCCACCTTCGACCAACGGCTTCATCTGGCGGAAGAAGAAGGTCAGCAACAGGGTTCGTATGTGGCTGCCGTCGACATCGGCGTCGGCCAGCAGGATCACCTTGTGGTAGCGGATCTTCTCGACATCGAACTCATCAGCCAGGCCGGCACCGATGGCGGAAATCAATGCTTGGATCTCGGCGTTCTTCAGCATCTTGTCGATACGGGCGCGCTCGACGTTGAGGATCTTGCCCCGGATGGGGAGGATGGCCTGGGTGTGCGGGTTGCGGGCGTCCTTGGCCGATCCACCGGCCGAGTTCCCCTCCACGATGAAGATCTCCGACTCGCGAGGGTCCCGGGACGAGCAATCGGCCAACTTGCCCGGCAGACCGGCGCCGTCGAGGGCCGACTTGCGGCGGGTGAGGTCGCGGGCGCCCTGGGCGGCCATGCGAGCGCGGGCGGCCTGGGTCGACTTCTGCACGATCTGACTGGCCTCGCGCGGATTCTCCTCCAGCCACTCGTTGAGTTTCCTGTTGGTGGTCCGCTCGGTGAGCGAGCGGATGGAGACGTTGCCCAACTTGGCCTTGGTCTGACCTTCGAACTGCGGATCGCGCAGGCGGACCGAGATGATCGCGGTCAACCCTTCACGGATGTCCTCGCCCTTGAGATTCTCCTCTTTCTCCTTGAGGAGATTGCGCGCCCTGGCGTACCGGTTGACCGCGTTGGTCAGTGCCTTGGAGAACCCTTCGACATGCATGCCCCCTTCAATGGTGGAGATCCCGTTGGCGAACGAGTGCACCGACTCGTGGTAGCCGGTGTTCCACTGCAGGGCGACCTCGACTTCTTGACCTTCTTCAATCTGGTCGAATGCGGCCACCTTGCGGAATAGCGCTTCCTTGGACGCGTTGAGATGCTTGACGAAGTCGATGATGCCACCGGCGTAGCGAAAGGAGGTCTTGACCGCCGGGCTGGTGCGCTCATCGGTAAAGCGGATCTCCAGCCCCTTGTTCAAGAAGGCCATGATTTGCATACGCTCGACGATGGTCTGGGCCCGGAATTCGGTCTCGTCGAAGATCGACCCATCGGGCCAGAAGGTGACGGTGGTACCCGTCCGGGCCTCACCGGTGCTGCGGTCCTTGGGCGCGGGTCCGGTGGCCGAGACCTTCCGCTTGATCTTCCCGCCCTTTTCGAATTCGGCCTCCCAATGCTGGCCGTCGCGGTCCACCTCGAGGATGAGGCGGGTGGAAAGGGCATTGACCACCGAGATCCCGACACCGTGCAGGCCCCCTGAGACCTGGTAGCCCTTGCCCCCGAACTTCCCGCCGGCGTGCAGCTTGGTCAGCACGATTTCGGCCGTGGACATTTTGGGATTCTTAGGGTGCGGGCCTACGGGAATGCCGCGGCCGTCGTCGTTCACCCGGCACCCGCCGTCGGCCATCATGGTCACGTCAATCCGGCTGCAGTAGCCGGCCATGGCCTCGTCGACCGAGTTGTCCACCACCTCCCACACCAGGTGATGGAGCCCGCTCGGACCGGTCGATCCGATGTACATCCCGGGCCGTTTGCGGACTGCCTCGAGACCCTCAAGGACCGTGATGTCGCCCTCGTCGTACGACACGTCTGTCCTTTCCGGAGTTTCGTCCACCTTCACAGCCACAGGCGCGCCCTTTCATGACACCGTTCTTCGCGGTGCGTACCGAAGCCCCGAACGATGTACCCCCGGCCTTCCGATGCGAACGCTCCATCCTACCCGACGCACGTATCAATTCGGCACTCTTGAACGGTCGGCCAGGACGTGGCCGGGACACGAATTCAGGACCGCTGCACGACCACTTCGATCCGCTCAATCGTGGTATCGCCCAGCGCTCGCGCCCGGGCCAGAATTTGGGCCGAATCCATGCGGGCGCGTGTGGCCCAGGCCGGGTGAGCGGCCCCGACCACCAGCACAGGGCCATCGACCCGGACCGGTTGCAGGTGTTCGGCGAGTTCCGCACCCACCACCTCCACCCACCGGGTGAACACCAATTCCATGGTTGGTGACGGAGAAGCGCCTATGCGACCGAGCACTTTGGCCATGGAGAGACCCACATGTTGGGGCCCGCCGTCGTGACGCCGCGAGGACCGCCGGCCACGGTCGCTCATGAGGCTCGCACGAGCTGGCCAATGGGGATGATGTGGGCCACGCTGATCCCCTCGGGCAAGGGGACGGCGGTGGTGAGAATCGACTGCCCGGGCGGGAGTTCAGCCACCAGGGCCCGGCTGCGGGCCGGGTCTAATTCGGAGAACACGTCGTCCAGCAGCAGGGTGGGGATTACCGAGGTCCGGGAGAGCACGAGCTGGTGCACCCCGATACGCAGGGCCAGGGCCAGGCAGCGTTGTTCCCCTTGGGAGGCGTGGGTGCGGGCCTCGCGCCCCTCAATTTCAAGCAGCATGTCGTCGCGGTGCGGACCCACCGTATTGACACCACGCCGGAGGTCGTCGGAGCGGTGGGCTTGGAGGGCTGTCAAGAGGTCGTCGTCCCAGCTGCGCACGTAGTGCTGCCCGACCAGGGCCCGCCCTTCGGATCCGGCCAATCGCCCGTAGGCGGGCCCGACGAATTCCACCAGGTCCCGCACCAGTCGCTCCCGGGCCTTGACCAGGGTCATGCCGGACGCGGCCAAGCGGTGATCCCACACGTCGAGGGTGCTGACCACGTCGGCCGTGACCTTCCCGCCGGATTGACGGAGGAGCGCGGCCCGCTGGCGCTGGATGCGCTCGACCACGTCGGCGGCGCGAGCTCCTTCGGGATCGAGGAAACCGAGGGTGTCGTCGAGCAGGTCGCGCCGTCCCCGTGGGCCCCCACTGATGATGACCAGATCCTCGGGTGAGAAGATGGTGCATGGCGTGGCGGTGGACAGTTCCTTGCGCCCTTGTACCACCTTCCGGTTCACCTGGGTCCGGCTCCGGCCGGCCGGCACAATCTCGGCTTCTACCAGGGTGGGGTTGTCGTTGTTGTCCAACTCGGCCCGGATAATGGCCCGATCCTCACCGGTGCGCACCATGGATTCACGGGGGGCGCCGCGAAAGGAGCGCCCAGTACCGAGGTAGGCCAGCGCCTCGAGCACGCTCGTCTTACCCGTGCCGTTCGGTCCGGTGACCACCGTGGTGCCCTCGGCCTCCGGACTGAAAAGGCCGGCCCCGAAGATCCGGAAATTGACCAGCTCCATCCGGCGCAGGCTCACCGCATGCCGACGGTGGTGATCAGGAGACCCGCACTGGCATGAGGAGGTAGCGGAACTGGTCGTCTTCGAACCCCCGGACGGTGGCCGCCCGTGACCCGTCAGCCGTTTCGACAATCACCTCGTCGCCCTGCACGGCTTCCACGCCGTCGATCAGATACGAAGGATTGAAGGCGATGACAAGGTCCTCGCCGGTGAAGTCACCATCGACCGATTCGGAGGCATCCCCGACTTCCTGGCTGACCACGGTGAGGTCGACCCCTCCCTGGCGCATGGAGAGCCGCACCGGCGTGGTGTTGTCGCGCACGAGGAGCTGGACCCGGCGGAGGGCGGCCAGGAACGTCTCTTTGCCCAGGTGGAGCCGGTTCGGGTAGTGGTCCGGAATAAGCTGGTTGTAGTCGGGATAGCGGCCTTCGAGCAGGCGGGTGCTTATCTGGACGTTGCCCTGCCAGAAGGTGATCTCGTTGCTGCTGGCCGCCACCCCGACCCGGCTCGTCTCGGCCTTGTCGCTGATGGTGCCCGACGGCAGCCGTTGCAGCTCAGCTAGGGCGCGCGCCGGGACCAGTAGATCACCCTCCCCTGAAATGACATCGGTTCCGGGCAGGTCCCGCATGGCCATGCGGTACGAGTCGGTGGCCACCATTCGGATAGAGCCGTCGACCCGCGATAGGAGCACTCCGGTCAGGAGTGGTCGGGCGTCGTCGTGTGAGGCGGCGCGCACCACCTGGCGCACGGCCTCGGCGAGCAGCATCTCGGGAAGTTGGGTCGTGGGCTCGTTGGTCCGGCCAACGGTGGGGAACTCGACCACCGGGTAGGTCCGAAGTTTGAAGTTCGACCGGGCCGCCGAAATGGTGATGTTGTCGTCGCTGGTGGAAAAGGTGACGGCGCCCGGCTCCAGCCGCCGGACAATGTCAGTGGAGAGCCGGGCGGGAACGACACAAGACCCGTCATCAATGCCGATGACCTCTTCGGTCACCACGATAGTCAGGTCCAGATCAGTGCCAGTGACCGAGAGTGTGTTTCCCACACACGACAGCAGCAAACCCGACAACACCGGCGACGATGTCGTACGCGATCCCACCGCACGGCCGGCGGTGGCCAACATCTCGACGAGTGCGTCGCGTTCGGATCTGAACTTCACCGATTCTTGTCCTTTCGGCAGTGTCCCCAGGCGCTTGTGAGCGAGAGGGAGATGTATGGATCTAGTAGAGGTAATAAGGGCTGTGGATTGTGGATGACCCTACGTCGTGCCTGGTGGATCTTGGTTGCCTTCTCCCCATGCCCGTGTGGGTAACGGCTCGAATGTTTTGTGATCTGAGGCCGACTGATCCTGCGTTGGGGACGGAGTGCCACGCTATCCCCAGCGCCACGTGCTCTGTCCACAATCTCAGGACGCCCCACCCACGGGATTCCCCCACCACCGGGCCGGCGCCCGGTGGCCTCAGGTCCCGGCACGGATCTGCTGGATCAGTTCGGTGACCTGTTCATAAATTTGGCGGCGCTCCTGCATCTGCCCGGTGATCTTGTCAACGGCGTGGATCACCGTGGTGTGGTCACGCTTACCGAAGACCCGCCCGATGGCGGGATAGCTGTAGTCCGTCAGCTGCCGGGTCAGGTACATGGCGACCTGGCGTGCCGTGACCAGCGGCCGGGTACGGCTGGGGCCGCAGATGGCATCGATGGAGAAGCCATAGCTCATCGCGGTGGCATCGAGGATCATCTGGGGGGTGATGCGCCGGGTCTCGCCGGCCAGTATGAGGTCGGAGAGCACACTCTCGGCCTGGCTGAGGGAGATGGCCTCCTTGTTGAGTTTGGCGAAGGCGCAGATCCGGGTCAGTGCGCCCTCCAGCTCCCGGATGTTGTTCTTCACGTGCGTGGCGATGAACTCGAGCACGTCGTCGGGGACCTCATGGTGCTCGCTGACCGACTTGGAGCGCAGGATGGCCAGGCGGGTTTCGAGGTCGGGAGGGTTGATCTCGGTGATGAGGCCAGACAGGAAGCGGCTGCGCAGGCGGTCCTCCAGAGTTTCGATCGACTTGGGCGGGCGGTCCGAGGTGAGCACAATCTGTTTGGAGGCGCCCTTGAGGTCGTTGTAGGTGTGG
This sequence comes from Acidimicrobiaceae bacterium, assembly GCA_003169675.1. Taxonomy (GTDB): domain Bacteria; phylum Actinomycetota; class Acidimicrobiia; order Acidimicrobiales; family RAAP-2; genus Bog-473. The sequence goes on along the minus strand of PNAT01000113.1, from coordinate 5,391 downwards.
AAGAATTCCTCCTGGAGGCCCTCCTTGTTCTCCATAAACTGGACGTCATCGATGAGCAGGACGTCACATTCGCGGTAGCGCCGCTTGAAGGCCAGGGTGGTCGAAGTGCGCAGGGAGTCGACGAAGTCATTCATGAACGTCTCGGTGGTGACGTAGAGCACCTTGCGCCGGGGGTAGTTCTCGGTGACGTAGTTCCCGATGGCGTGGAGCAGGTGGGTCTTGCCCAGGCCGCTGTCGCCGTAAATGAAGAGCGGATTGTACGATCGACCAGGGGTTTCAGCGACGGCCTGGGCCGCCGCGTGGGCCAGGCGATTGGACGAGGCGGCCACGAAGGTCTCGAAGACGAACTTCGGGTCCAGCTGGACGGCCGGTGACTCGCGGTGGGCCGACGGGCTCGGGGCAGCGTGGTCCGCAGCGGCGGGCTGGGCGAGGCCGGATTGGCCCGGAGCAGCGCCGGCACCGAATTCGGTGCCGAGGTCGACCTCCGGGGGCCCGTGGACCTCGAGGCGCACCCGCACCGGGTTGCCCGCCTCGTTGGCCAAGGTGTCCTCGATCATGGGGAGGTAGCGGGACTCCACCCGCTCGCGGATCAGCCCGTTAGGCACGGCAAGAGTGAAGACGCCGTCGGCGAAATCAACCGGCGCAATGCCGGACAGCCAGAGCTGCCAGGTGCTCTCCGACACCTGCTCGCGCAGGGAGCCGGTGCACTGTGTCCACAGATCGCCAGCTTGCGTCACCGCTATGTCCGATCGCCCCTTCTCCGTCCTCGGCGTCCTGGGGTGAGCGGAACATTCCTCGGTTCGGGTAATTGGTTGAACGTACACCGTGCCACGAAGCCCGACTAGAGGCCACCGGCAAATCGCGCCTAACATGGGCAAACTCTGTGGTCGCCGGCTGGACTCCTGTGGAGAACTCCAGCTGGTGGCATGAACTCGGCCATGCAACGGCACCGAATGCCGCCCAGGCGTGGCGAAAGGCTGACTTGACGTGAAGCGCACCTACCAACCAAATACCCGCAAGCGGGCCAGAACGCACGGATTCCGCCAGCGCATGTCGACGAGAGCCGGCCGGGCCATCCTGAAGTCGCGGCGGCTCAAGGGGCGCCACCGTCTCACGGTCTGAGCTGCACGTGCCCGCTCGGACAGTCGGAAGAATCCAGAGTGGCGCCGCCTTCGCGGAGCTGCAGCGCTCGAGGGCCCGGGCCACCTGTGGCTCGGTGCGGGCCACCTTCGTTCCGGTGGACGAGAGCGTGACGGGTCTTTATCCCCAGGTGGGATACGCAATTGGCCGGAACTGCGGCAACGCCGTCGTCCGCAATTCTCTGCGCCGGCGCATGCGCGTGGCGGTGCGCGTGGCGGCCCCCGACCTTCCCCGAGGCGCCTATCTCCTGCGGGTCGACCGGGCGGCCGCGGCGAGCCAGCCGGCCCAGTTCAGGGCCTCTGTCTCGGAGGCCTTGCGCCGAGCCAGCCGATCGGCCCGGACGGCACCATGACCGGTCCCGAAGTGAAACCCAGGCTGGCGGTACGGGCCGCTCTGGGAACGCTCAAGGCGTATCAAGGAGCGAGTTCGGGCCGTGTCTCGCCCTGCCGCTTCTACCCCAGCTGCTCCAACTACGCAGCCGAGGCCTTCGCCGAGCACGGTTTCTGGCGCGGGCTGGCCCTCGCGGCCAGGCGCCTGGTCCGCTGCCGGCCTTTCGGGTCCCACGGGGTCGACCTGGTGCCCCTGCGGGTGTCCGCCACGGATCACGGACGGTACCCATGTTGAGCCACCTCTCCCCGCTGCTTGGTGAGAACTCCCTGTTCAGAGCGGTGGGCCAGTTCTTCCACCCCCTCTTCCAGCTCTTCGGGCTGATCCTGGCCGCCATCTACTCGGTGGTCCCCGATTACGCCTTGTCCATCATCGGGCTGACCGTCATCATCATGCTGGCTCTCACGCCCGTCACCGTGAAGAGCACCAAGTCGATGATCGCCATGCAGCGGCTGCAGCCCGAGATGAAGAAGCTCCAGGCCAAGTACAAGGGCGCAGAGAACCGGGAAGCGCTCAATCAGGAAATGATGAAGCTCTACAAGGAGAACGGAACCAGCCCGTTCGGGGCCTGCCTGCCCAGCCTCCTGCAGATGCCCTTCTTGATTGTGCTTTATTCGCTTATTCGCGGACTCTCGAATACGACAAAAATAGGCGGAAAAGTCGTTGCATTACCAAGGTATATCCCCACCAATTCACGAATGCACCAGGATCTCATCCTCAGTGGCGGCAAAATGCACTCTTGGTTTGGCATGGATTTGTCTTCCAAGCCGTTCGCCCATCATGGCGTGGATCAGGCACTGCTGACCCTCCCATATTTGGCGTTAATTGGCATGGCAATCTTCCTGCAATACTACCAAATGAAGCAGATGAATAGCCGAAATCCGCAGGCAGCCGCGGCGAATCCACAGATGCAAACGATGCAGAAGTTCTTCCCACTTATTTTTGGAGTTATATACCTAAATGTGCCGACTGGAGCAACCATTTACATGGTGGTCTCCTCGGCCATGAGGATCGCCACCCAAGAGGTGATGTTCCGCACCGGCATAGTGACGCCGGTGACGGCCGAGCGCGAGATCGGTCCGGCGGCCAAGGTGGGGAAGGAAGAGAAGCCGGCGGCCAAGGCCAAACCGCTGCCCAAGGCGTCGACCACCACCGACGGCACCGGGCTCAGTGCCTCGAAGGGCACCATGCCGCCCAAGAAGCCCGCCCCGTCCAAGAGCCCGCCCCGGGCCAACGGGCAGGCGTCGTCCAACGGCAGGAACGCCCAAAAGTCCAACGGCAGTACCGAGCAAGCACCGGCGCCCAAGGGGCACCCGCGCTCACGCTCCAAGAGAACGAGAAAGGCTCGATAGAGCGTGGAGTGGGTTGAAGTCGCAGGAAAGACAGTCGAAGAGGCTACCGAGCTGGCCCTGGACCAGCTGGGGGTGGCCGTCACCGATGCCGAGGTGGTCGTGGTCAGCGAGCCCAAGACCGGCTTGTTCGGGCGCATGCGGGTCGAGGCCCGCGTCCGGGCCCGGGTACGCCCGGTGGGGCCCCGCCCCAAGCGAGAGCGATCCCGCGACCGGTCCCGCGGCGGCAAGGGCGATCGCCAGGGCGCCGGCAGCCGACAAGGTGGTTCGCGCTCCCCCGCCGGGGGTGCGCCCGCACCGGCGGGCGGGGGCGGGACAGGGTCTGGTGGAGCCGGCGAAGGCGCCGGGTCCGGGACCAGCCGGTCCGCCCGGCGCCGGCGTAGCCGCAGCCAGAGCGGCACCGCAGCGGGAGAGGCCCAGAATGGGTTATCCCCGGGCGCGCCGGCACAGTCCGGCGGGACGTCGACGCAACGCACCAGAGAACCGAAGGAGAATGTTGACATGGCCGAGGGCATGACACTCGAGGAGCAGGGGGAGGCCGGTCGGGCCTTTTTGGCCGGGCTGCTGGTAGAGTACGGGTTGCAGGCCGTCGTGGTCACCCGCCTGATTGACGAGGACACTGTCGAGGTCGCCGCCTCGGGCGAAGACCTGGGCCTGCTGGTAGGGCCCCGAGGATCGACCCTGAGCGCCCTCCAGGACGTCACCCGGGCCGTGGTGCAGCGGCAGTGCCCCTCGCGTACCGACCGGATCCTGGTCGATGTGGCGGGGTACCGGGAGAAGCGCTCGGCCGCGCTCAAGCGCTTCAGCACCCAGATCGCCCAAGAGGTCATTGCCTCGGGCCAGGAGAAGGCCCTGGAGGCGATGAGCCCGGCCGACCGCAAGGCCGTGCACGACGCCGTCAACGAGATTGCCGGCGTGGCCACCCGCTCCGAGGGAGAAGACCCCAACCGCTACATCGTCATAGCGCCGGCCGGCTGACGGGACCGTCGGTGGCCAACACCGACCGCGGGGGCTCCGTCCCCACACCCCTGGCTGACATCCTGAGCCAGGCCCGCCGGGCTGGCTTCCTCGGACCCGGGCCGATCGGACCCCATCTCGCCCACGCCGAGGCCTTCGCTGGGCTGGCCCGGCGCCAGCCCGGTTCCTCAGGGTTGTCGCGTCCGCGCCTGCTGGACCTCGGATCCGGAGGCGGGCTTCCCGGGCTCGTCATCGCCGTGGAGTGGCTTGAGGCCGCCCTCGTCCTGCTCGACGCCAACCAGCGCCGGACCGACTTCTTGGTGCGGGCCGTGTCCCGCCTGCATCTGGAGGACCGGGTCATCGTGGTCAATGAGCGGGCCGAGACCTATGGGAGGGACCCGGTGCAGCGCGCCTCGTTCGACGGCGTGGTGGTCCGCTCATTCGGTCCTCCGGCTGTGGTGGCTGAATGCGCAGCGCCGTTCCTCAAGGTGGGAGGCTGGGTCATCGTCTCAGAGCCACCGACGGCCCCCGGTGGAGTTCCGGCCGTCTCCGGGGGTGGCGGCCCGTCACGGTGGCCGGTGGAGCACCTCGAGGCATTCGGGCTGGAGCCGGGGGAGTTCCTCCAAGAAGGATTCGGGTACCAGGTCCTCCATCAGCGTGAGGTCTGTCCCGACCGCTTCCCCCGCCGCAACGGGGTGCCGTCGAAGAATCCCTGGTTCTGAGGTCCGGCTTCCCAGGGCCCACCACTCGGGGTACCACTGTTTCACGTGGAACACCCGGAATTCAATGCGGTAATGGCCGAGGAACCCGCTTGAGCTCCGCGGACGGCGTTGTGGGGGATCCGGGCCGAAAGGAGGACAATTGGGGGTATCTGGGAAATGTTTCACGTGAAACACCCGAGAAGTCTTGACCTGGGTGAGCCGGCGGGCCAGGATAGGCACCGTGCCGCGGCGAATGGGAGAAACGGCCTGATGCGGATCCGCAAGCGGGACAAGGATTTCAACTCTCCCCAGCCACACCAGATCGTGAGCCAGAGTCCCACCGGCCGGCCCGCCGCCGCAGCGCAGGAGCAACCTGAGTTGCTGGAGGCCTTGGGGGTGCGGATCATCGGAACGCTCCCCGCGCCACCCACATCGGAATCACCACCACCCGTGACCCCAGACCCCCCAAGCGCTCCCATGACCCCGATCCCATCCATCGTGAGCGCCGAAACTCGCTCCCCCGCTCCCCCGCCAACGGCTGTTGAAGATCGCCCGGACCCGGCCCCGCCACTGGCCCCCGAGCCGGTGGCCGAAGTGCTCCCCTCCGAGCCCCCTGCCTCCACATCAAAGGACCCGACACCGGTCGAACCCAAGTCGGAGGCCGAGAAGGTCAAGAAGACCAAGGCGGAGAAGAGACCTGCGGCGAGCGGGGCGGCAGTGTCGGGTGGAACCCAGATGAGACCACCGACCATTCGCGTCGAGGCCGACACCCTCCTCAATGGCAACCGGCCCCCCGTCCGTGAGCTCCCCCGGGTGATTGCCATCGCCAACCAGAAAGGGGGGGTGGGCAAGACCAC
>PNAT01000024.1 GCA_003169675.1 Acidimicrobiaceae bacterium | reverse complement strand
ACAATGCGTCACTGAGCGCATCGGTCATGCCAGTGAATTCGGCCATCTCCGCCAACAAGCGAGTGCCGGCGTGGGCGGCGATGCCCTTGCCATCAGCGGTCACGGACAACGGGGGACGCGCGTTGGTACGCTTCACTTTGGAAGTGCCCTTCTCTCGGGGGATCTTGTGTGTTTCGCAGCTACAAGTTTCCCAGAGCAGAGGGGCTTTTCCGCGTCTTTCAGCCGCAGATCACTCAGGCTTCATGAAACGTCCGGGCTAGGACGTGGGCGTCAGCCCTCCACGGCGAACAGTTTCCAGGGCCCGGGCACCCCTTTGAGTTCGTGCTCGCCACGATCGCTGAACTCGACTCCCGACCCCACGACCAGGTCCTTGACGGTGCCCGAAGCGAGTACTTCTCCGGGAGCGGACAGCACTCCCACGCGGGCGGCGATATGAACGGCCAAGCCACCAAGATTGCTCCCGCGAACGTCACACTGACCGATGTGCAGTCCGATGCGCAAATCAATCCCCAACCCTTTCGTGGCCTCTACCATCGACTGGTCTCAGCGAATGGACCGGGCCGGACCGTCGAATGACGCCAGGAAACCATCACCAGTGGTGTTGATCTCCCGTCCACGAAAGCGCCGGAGTTGTTCCCGCAGGGACCCATCATGAGAATCGAGAAGGGAACGCCATCGATCGTCGCCCAGCGACGCGGCACGTTCAGTTGATCCGACGATGTCGGTGAAGAGAACCGTAGTGAGGATGCGCTCCACGTCCCTTCCTGTTCGTTCACCGGTCAGAAACTCGGCAACCTCGGCGACAACACCAGCATCCTGCGGTCCGAGATCGGCAGCTGGCAGCTCAATGAAGGTGGCGTTCTCAATGTGGTCCGCGAGGTAGCGCCCATGGGAAATCGGCATTACCGGGTTCTGGCCATGGAGGACCAGGGTCGGTGACTGGATAAGCGGCAGGGCATGGCGTACGTCGACATTGCGAAGGAAGTAGTCGTACTGTGCCGCGACGGCGCGCGGTGTCGCCGAGGCACGGTTCAATCTGGCTGACATGCGAGAGAACTCGGGGTCTTCTGCCCACGTTGGGTTGCCGAAGCTCTGCATCTCCTCCGTCCCCCACGTCGATGCCACCAGCGCCTCGACGGCCGCACTCGAAGCCCCGATCGGGTACCCGTCCGCTTCCAGGTATCGAGCTGAGGTGTTGAGAAGCACCAGAGCGCTCACCCGCTCGGGGTGCATGGCCGCAAAGAGCCTTGCGATCGGACCCGTTTCCAAGGTTGCCATGAGTGCCGTACTCTCTGAACCGGCCGCATCCAGAACAGCTCTCATGTCTTCTGTGAAGTCTTCCCATGGCGGGGTGTTGAGGGTGGCGGCCCCGGAGGCCCCCGTGCCACGACGATCAAACAGAATGAGTCGGCTGAAAGATGCAAGTCGAGTCAGGTACTCAGTTCCGTATGGCATCTCCCAGAAGAGATCGATGTGACCTCCCACGCCATAGCACCAGAGGAGATCGAGAGGTCCATTGCCAACGACCTGGTAGGCGACATCGGCGTCACCCACGGCGACGTATCGGGTCTCGGGAGCTTCCATGCTGGCGACAGTCTGTCTCACCCGTTCACCCGTTCAGCCGTGTCGCCGGTTGCCAAACCCACCCGCTATCGCCGGGTACGGATCCTCCTAGAAGTGATCAGGCCCCTAGCCCCGAGGTGCGTGCTTGAGGGGGCAGGCCACCCTCAGTAGTGCCTTCTGCACAATTTCGACGACTCGGCCGAGAAGTGCATGTTGGTGCCGATGGCCGCCGCTCCGATGATGGCAGCGCACCGCTCGGTGGACATGGCCAAAGGGAGTTACCCAGACGTCGGGGCAGCGAGCGACAGCAGGGAGGTCGAGTGTGCGGGTGCCTTCTCGTGCGTCTTCTCGCCCCACTGGGTGAAGATCACAGTGGCGTAGATGCCCTTCTTGCCGGCACTCTTGGAAGGGTTGGTGACCTCTTCGAGGGGATAGGGCGTGCCACTGGAGGCAACGTAGAGGACGACGGGGACCTGGGTGGTGGCCGATGCGCCGACGGTGCCCTTGATCGCCGTCGCGCTCTGACCGTTGACGGACTTGGTCGTTCCGAATGTCAAGGGAGCGGTGATCTTGAGCTCAGTCGGCACGTCCTTGGCTTGCAGGCCGTTGACGAGTCCAGCCAGGTTGGCATCGCTGGTCGGGAAGGAGAGCCACTTCCCGCCGTATTTGGCACCCAGGGCCGCACCGAGGCCAAGAATTTGCACGAGGCCGGCCGTGTTGCCCTTCACGTATCCAGTGCCGGCAACCAGCATGACGGAGAGGGTTTCATTCGACTTCCCCTTGCGCACCGTCAGGGTCTGCGATCCCGATGTCATCCCGGTGTCACCGATCACCGAGATGCTCGTGCCCTGCTGGGTCGCCATGGAGGCGAAGTGCACGTCGTGGGTGGCCGCCGCCTTGAGGGCGGCGGTGTAGGTGCTCGCGGCGGTGGACGACGCGCCGGCCGGACCGGCCACGGCGCTCAGGCTGGTCGCGGCGGCGGCGGCGGCGGCGATGGCGATGGCA
>PNAT01000078.1:3059-3218 GCA_003169675.1 Acidimicrobiaceae bacterium | reverse complement strand
TTCGGCGCCGACGGCCGCCTCTACGCCATCAACCCCGAGTCAGGCTTCTTCGGCGTGGCCCCCGGGACCAACACGCACACCAACCCCAACGCCATGCTCACGCTCGACGGCAATTGCATCTTCACCAACACTGCGCTGACCGACGACGGCGACGTGTGG
>PNAT01000078.1:0-3007 GCA_003169675.1 Acidimicrobiaceae bacterium | reverse complement strand
CCGGCCATCGCCCCGGAATGGGAGGACCCCCGCGGCGTGCCGATTTCGGCCATCCTCTTCGGCGGCCGACGGGCCTCGGTGGTGCCTCTCGTCTTCCAGTCCCACGACTGGGATCACGGGGTGTTCCTCGGTTCCATCATGGCCTCGGAGACCACCGCGGCGGCTACCGGTGCCGTCGGCAACCTGCGCCGCGACCCCTTTGCCATGTTGCCGTTCTGCGGGTACAACATGGCTGACTACTTCGCCCACTGGCTCGACGTCGGCGCGGCAGCACCCGACCGCGAGCTGCTGCCCAAGATCTTCTACGTCAACTGGTTCCGTAAGGACAAGGACGGCAAATGGCTCTGGCCTGGCTACGGCGACAACTCGCGCGTCCTCGAATGGGTCTTCCACCGTGTCACCGGCAAGGCCGACGCGGTCGACACACCGATCGGCTGGGTCCCGAGTTCTGACGCCATCGACATTGAGGGCCTCAGCGTCTCCAAGAAGGACATGGAGGAGCTGCTCAACGTGGACACCGGCGAGTGGAAGGCCGAAGTGCCCTCCATCCGCCAGCACTTCGCGCGGTTCGGCGACCGGCTTCCCAAGACCCTGAGCGACGCGGTGGACACGCTCGAGCGGCGCCTGAGCCAGCTGCCCGACTAGCCCAATTAACAATCAGCAATTAACAATTAAGTCGCCATCCTCGGCCGCGCCCGCAGGGCGCGCCTCCCGGTCACATAGGTCAGACCACCGAGGCCAGCCAGGACGGCCATCACGGCGTCCGCTTGGGGCAGTCGGAACGCCACCACCACCGGTAGCAGCGAACCGAGCACCCAGATGAGCTGCTGGCGCATGGCGAAGCGTGCGAAGGCGCGACCTTGCGCGGTCTGGGGGATGTAGCGCTGCGTCATGGCGTCGAAGGAGGGCTGCGCCAGCGCTCCAGCCAGGCCGACAAAGAAGGCCAGCACCACCTGGGCGAACAAGGTTCCCCACACCGCCACGCCGGCCGACGACAGGGCAATGAGCCACAGCGACAACAACAGCAGTTGCTGTTCGGTCATACGAGTGCGGAGGCGCCCGATCACCACAAGTCCGATGATGGCGCCGGCACCGCTGGCCGCCAGGACCAGGCCATACCAGTACAGGCCCACGCCGTGCATCCGCCGCAGCCCGAAGGCCAGCATGAAGATCTGGAAGCCCTGCAGCCCACGGATGATCGACATGGCAGTAAGTCCCAACAGCACTTCTGGATGGGCCACCGGTTGCAGGCGTCCCAGATCGGACCGGCGGGCCTGCGCCCGAGCTTCCAGCGGCTCACCCCGTTCCTGGGTGAACACCGGAAGCCGGAAACCGGCCACGGCGGCGCCGACGAAGACGAGAGAGGTCACCACCAGCAAGCTGGCGGACCCACCGATCTTGTAAATAAGCACACCCGGCACCGCCACCGCGAATCCTGTGACGGTGCCCAGCAGCGTCAACCGCGCATTCAAGGTGGCGTACCCAGCCTGCTCGCCCGATGCATCAGGCGCGGTTGTGGCCGCCACTTCGGGCACCAGCGCCCCCTTGGTCACCAGGTACAGCTTGGACAGCACCAGCACGGCGAAAGCCAGGGGAAACAAGAGGAGGCTGTGCACATTGGCCGCCATGATCGGGCAGACGGCCGCCCGGCCGATGGCCGAGGACACCACCATGACCCGGCGGGCGCCCCGGCTTTTGTCGATGAGCGGGCCGAGGAGGGGCGAGACGATGGCAAACGGCGCCAGGGTGAAGAGCAGGTAGTAGAGCACCTTGCTCTTGGCCTCGCTCGGCGATATGGAGAAGAAGAGCGTCCCAGCCAGCGAGATCGTGACCAGGGTGTCGCCGGCCAACATGGCCGTCTGGACCAGCGAGAGGCGCCCGATCGGGTGGTCCTGGTCGAACAGGTCCATGCGGGCCTGGCGCGCCATGTCCCTGAACTGCTCGATCTTGGGGGCCATCGGCACCCCGCCAATGTACGGCGTGGCATCAGCACCCATGCGTCCCCACAGGCCCAAGGGATCTGGCCTGCGCACCCGAATCGGCCCTCGACCTGGGACGCCGTCACCGTCCGTGCCACCACATCACAATATCGGGCACCTGTTCCTCGTTCCCGCTCCCATCGGTCCTCTCCCACTCCACAAAACCCTCACGGAAATAGAAAGATCTGGCCCGATCGTTCAGTTCGAAGACCCGGAGCGACAACCCAAGTGGATACGCCGCCATGGCCCGATTCAGCAGGGCTCGTCCGATGCCGGACCCCTGCCGCTCCGGAGTCACGTACAGGTGATCGACGCTGCCGTCACGGACGGCACAGAACCCGACGACCTGATCCGGGACCACCTCCGCCACCTCTACCCAACTCCCACCCGCCACGCACGCCGAAATGAAGGCCACCTGCTCCTCAGCCGTATGCAGCACAGGGAGGTATGTCATCTCAGCCCGGGCCGACGCGAACACCGACGCCACCGCCGGACCGTCGCCGACACGAGCGCTCCGTATCACGACCACCCCGCCACCACCGTCCCCCAACGCCCGACTCCTAGCTCAACGCCCCCGACTCCCGGAGCTTGGCGATCGTCCCCTCGTCAACGCCCCATTCGACCAAGCCCGTCACGGTGTCAGCGCCCGGTGGCGACGGGGGGCGGCTCACCGCCGAAGGGGTCCGCGAGAAACGCGGAGCGGGTCCCGGCTGCACGATGCCGTCCACCTCGACGAACGTGCCCCGGGCGACATTGTGCGGATGCTCATGGGCCTCCCAGGGCGACAACACTGGGGCGGTACAGGCGTCGGTCCCGTCGAAGATGGCCGCCCACTCGTCGCGCGTCCGGGTCAAGAACACCTCGGCGAAGCGCGCCTTCATGGCCGGCCACTGGTCCCGGTCCATCTGCCCGGGCAACGCAGCGTCCCCCGACAACCCGAGACCCTCAAGCAACTCGCCGTAAAACTTGGCCTCAATACCCCCCACCGCCATCCACTTCCCGTCGGCGGTCTCGTAGACCTCGTAGAA
>PNAT01000088.1 GCA_003169675.1 Acidimicrobiaceae bacterium | reverse complement strand
TCCGACGGCGGCATCTTCAGCTATGGGGACGCCAACTTCTTTGGCTCGGCCGGCGCCATACCGCTCAACAAGCCCATCGTCGGCATGGCCGCCACCACCACGGGGAGCGGGTACATCCTTGTGGCCTCCGACGGCGGCATCTTCAGCTACGGCGACGCCAACTTCTTCGGCTCTCCCGCTTGACCGGGGCTGGGTCCTCGACCCGATCCGCCGGCCCCGAATTCGCTTTTCGGGAATCTAAGAGAGAGCTCCGATACTTCTCATCGCCAATACTAAACAGGATGGTTTAGTTTCTGGAGAGACATCCTCGGCTCCAAGGGGTCACCGCCGAATCCAGAGCGATCGGCCGGTCCTTTGACGACCCAGTCAGGAGCCGCAGACCGGATTGGTAGCCTGACCGCCGTGCGCCTGGCCGTCCTCGTCTCGGGAAGCGGGACCATCCTGCAAGCCATGTTCGAAGCCGGGCTGCCGGTCACCACGGTGCTGGCCGACCGCCCCTGCGCCGCCCTGGCCATGGCCCGCCAGCACAGCGCTGCCGACGAATTGGTGGACCGCCAGTCCTATGGCGGCTTCGGGCCGGACTTCGATCGTGCCGGGTTCACGGCCACGGTGGCGGCCACCCTGGTGGCCCACCAGGTGGACCTGGTGGCCATGGCAGGCTTCGGCACCGTGATGTCCCGGGCCGTGCACAGCGCCTTCCCCAACCGGATCCTCAACACCCATCCGGCCCTCCTTCCCGCCTTCCCGGGCTGGCACGGGGTGCGCGACGCCCTGGCCGCCGGGGTGACCGAGACCGGGTGCACTGTGCACCTGGCCACGCTGGAGATGGATGCCGGGCCGGTCCTGGCCCAGCGGGTCGTCCCGGTGCTGGCCGGCGACACCGAGGAGACGCTGCACGAGCGCATCAAGGTGGCGGAACGCTCGCTCTACCCCGAGACCGTGGCCTGGGCATTGAGCGAACTTGAAGCTGGAATATCGATTGAAGCCCCCGCATCGGCGTCCCGGGCCAGGAGCGAGGAAATGACTCCGTGAGGGCGCTGCTGTCGGTCTATGACAAGGAGGGCCTGGTCGGGTTGGCCCAGGGCTTGGCCGATCTGGGTTGGGAGCTGGTGGCCAGCGGGAACACCTCGGCCACACTGGCCGAGGCCGGTATCGCCCACCTGGAGGTGGCCCAGGTCACCGGTTCACCCGAGATGCTCGGTGGCCGTGTCAAGACCCTTCACCCCAAGATCCACGGCGGGATCCTGGCCAACCGGGACGAGCCGTCCCACTTGGCCGATCTGGAGGCCAACGGGATTGCCGCCATCGACCTGGTCGTGTCCAACCTCTACCCGTTCTCCTCAGACCCCTCCATTGAGCTGATCGATGTCGGAGGGCCGACCATGGTGCGCGGGGCGGCCAAGAACCATGACCACGTGGGCATCGTGACGTCGCCGGCCGACTATCCCGCCGTGCTCGAGGAGCTCCGGCAGTCGGGCTCGCTTTCTGCCACGACCCGCCGGCGCCTTGCTCGTGCCGCCTTCGCCCACACGGCGGCCTATGACGCCGCCATCGTGGCCTGGCTCGACGGCGGGGGACCATCACCCGTCGAGGGGAGTCACGCTGAGGATGAGGCGCTGTCCTCGGTCCTGCCACCGACTCTCCACCTCACCTTGGAGCGCACCGATGTCTTGCGTTACGGGGAGAATCCGCACCAGCGGGGCTCGCGCTACCGCACCGCGGGGACGCGCAGCTGGTGGGACGACGTGGTCCAGCACGGTGGCAAGGAGATGTCGTACCTCAACCTCTTCGATGGCGACGCGGCGTGGCGGCTGGTGCACGAGCTGTCCGCCGACGCCGGACAGCCGGCGGTGGCCATCATCAAGCACGCCAACCCGTGTGGCGCCGCCGTGGCCGACAATTTAGTGGCCGCCTATGAACGGGCCCTCGAGTGCGATGTGCAGTCCGCATTCGGCGGAGTGGTGGCCATCGGAGGCGCTGTCACCGATGAAGTAGCTGACGCCATCGCCGCCGGGCCTCAGGCCGACGTCATCATCGCTTCGTCCTTTGTGCCTGCGGCACTTGAGAAGCTGACCAGCCGACGCAAGGCCACCCGCCTGCTGGCTGGGCCGGCACCGGAACAGGCCCTGCGCCAGTTGCGAAGCCTGGGCTCAAGCGTGCTGGTTCAGGACATCGACGTCTTTGTCTCGTCCCGCACCGGGTGGCGAGTCGTCACCCAACGGCCACCCACCGACGAGGAGTGGCGCGACCTGGTGCTGGCCTGGCGGGTCTGCGGGAGAACCACTTCCAATGCCATCGCCATCGTGGGCGGTGGGCAGGCGGTCGGCGTCGGGGCCGGCCAGCAGTCCCGCGTGATGGCGGCCGAGATCGCCGTCAGCAAGGCCGGGGCGCGGGCCCGGGGCGCGGCAGGAGCGAGCGATGCCTTCTTCCCCTTCCCTGACGGCCTGCTCGTGCTGGCCGAGGCCGGCGTCACTTCGGTGGTACAGCCCGGTGGTTCGGTCAAGGACGACGTGGTCATCGCCGCTGCCGATGAGGCCGGACTGGCCATGGTGGTCACCGGCGAACGACACTTCCGACACTGATGACCGCCATCCTGCTGGACGGAGAAGCGGTGGCCGCTCGGGTCCGGGCCGAGGTGACCGACCGGGTGGAACGGCTGCGGGCCGAGGGCATCAGCGTGGGCCTGGGCACGGTGCTGGTGGGCGATGACGGCCCGAGCGCGCGCTACGTGGCCATGAAGCAAAATGACTGCGCCGAGGTCGGCATGGTCTCGGTGGGCGAGCACCTACCCGGCACGGCCACCCAGACCGAGGTCGAAGCGGTGATCGCACGCTTGAACGCCGATCCGTACGTCAATGCCTATCTGGTCCAGCTGCCCCTCCCTGACGGCCTGGATGAGGAACGGGCGCTGCTGGCCGTGGATCCCGCCAAGGACGTGGATGGATTGCACCCGACCAACCTGGGCCGCCTGGTCATGGGCGCACCCGGGCCGTTGCCCTGCACCCCGGCGGGCATCGTCGAACTCCTGCACGCGTTCGATGTGCCCGTCGAGGGCCGCCATGTGGTCATCATCGGCCGGGGCCTGACCATTGGCCGCCCGCTGGCGCTGCTCCTCGCCCTCAAACGGCCCGGCCTCAATGCGGCGGTGACCGTCGTCCACACTGGCGTCGACGACCTGGCCTCCATCGTGCACACGGGCGACATCGTGGTGGCGGCGGCCGGACGGGCCGGGCTGGTCACCCCAGACATGGTCAAGCCGGGGGCGGCCGTGGTGGGGGCAGGGACCAGCTGGGAAGGAAAGAAACTCCTCTCGGACGTCCACGAGGACGTGGCCGAGGTCGCCGGGTGGATCACGCCCCGCCTGGGGGGCGTCGGCCCGATGACCCGTGCCATGCTCTTGCGCAACGCCGTGCGGGCCGCCGAGATAGTCGCCCGGTGAGCACCGAGCCAATCAGGGAGGTCGGGTGAGCGAGCGGGAGTACTCAGAGCGCCCGTGGGGCAACTACACCGTGCTGGACGACGTCGCCCCCGACCACAAGGTCAAGCGCATTGTGGTGCATCCCGGCAAGCGCCTGAGTTACCAGCGCCACTCGAAGCGGGCTGAGCACTGGTTCATCGTCTCGGGGACGGCCCAGGTCACGCTGGACGGCAAGGTGACCAACCTGCACGTCGGGCAGGCGATCGACATCCCACGGGAGGGCGCCCACCGCATCGCCAACGACGGCGACACCGACATGGTGTTCATTGAGGTGCAGCACGGGACCTACTTCGGCGAGGACGACATTGTTCGGTTGGAGGACGACTTCGGTCGGGCCGGCGACGCGGCGCCGTCGTGACCCGCATTTCCGATCTGCTTGCGGCCGGGCAGACGTACTCCTTCGAGTTCTTCCCGCCCAAGAATGACGCCGAACTGTCCACGCTGGCCCGGACCATCGCCGAGCTGCAACCGCTCAACCCCTCGTTCGTGTCTGTGACCTACCGGGGTGGGGCCGAGTCGCGGCAGCGCACTTTCGACCTGGTCAGTGGCATGCTGCACACCACCTCGCTCAACCCGATGGCCCACCTCATCTGTGTGGCCCATACCCGCTTGGAGCTGGCCGACATCCTGGTCTCGCTGCGCAAGGCGGGCATCGAGAATCTGATGGCCCTTGGCGGCGATCCCCCGGCTGATCCCAGCGCCGGCCCGGGCGAGCTGGCCTACGCCACCGAGCTGGTGGAGTTGGCCCGCGCCGTCGGCGGCTTCTCCATCGGCGTGGCCGCCCATCCGGCCGGGCACCCCCGCTCGACGGACATGGCCAGCGACCGGGACCACTTGGCGGCCAAGTTGGAGCGAGCGGACTTCGGCGTCACCCAGTTCTTCTTCGAGGCGTCGGAGTACGAGAGCCTCATGGCCGACCTCGAAGCCCGCCACGTGCGCGCCCCTGTCCTGCCGGGCATCCTGCCCGTCACCTCGCTGAGCACCATGGGGCGCCTGAGCGCCATGGGAGCCGCCGCCCCCGACTGGATACAGGACCGCCTGCGCGCCGCCCACGAGTCCGGCGGGGCCGACGCCGTGCGCCAAGAAGGTGTGGCCCTGGCCACCGGGCTCTGTGCCGACCTTCTCCGGATCGGCGTGCCCGGGCTGCACTTCTACACTTTCAACACCTCGAGCGCGACCCGGGAGATCTACGCCTCGCTGGGACTCGGGGCCGGCATCCCCTCGCGCTGACTCTTGGCCGTGGCGAGGATTGAGGCCCCATGATCACCGCAGCGGATGACGCGGGGAAGCCCGGCGGTCGGGATCAGGCCGGTCTCGGGATGTTCAGCCTGATCGTTTCCTTGGCCATCCTCGGGTTGCTGGCCGCCATTGCCGTCATCGCCATCCCTTCGGATACGACCAAGGTCCCCGGGACAGCGACCACGTCGGTCGGTGGTGCCGCCCCGGCCGACCCTGGCGGTGCGGTCCACCTCGGGCACTTGCTGGTTCGTATGGAAATCGAGCGCCGTCACCTGGTACGGGGCCGAGACCGGACAGGTCTCGTGCGCCGCGCCGGCGCTCGCAAGCGCTCCGGTTGCAGGGGCCGTCGGCAACGGAATGATCGGCTGGCAGCTCGGCGCGTTCCCGGCGCCCTGAATCACCGCTCCTGAGGATCAATCGCCCAGAGTCGCCGCCCGGGCAGTCAACCTGTACCGGGCTGCCTTGGTCCCGGTGACCAGACGCTCCCGGTCGAACATTCGCGCCACGATCCGCAACGCCCGCGCATCAATGGCCAGGAGCCCGACCCCGAACAAGGCGGCGGCGGTGAACGTCGGATGGATCACATTAAGGGCCAGCAGCCCGACCACCCCGACGATGGGGAGGCTGGCTAGCGTGCCCAATTGCTGAGCCACGCGAACCTCGTTGGCCCGCACGGAAACTGCCAAACCGACCACGATGGCCCAGCCGGCCAGCAGGGGAGCGAAGAGAAACAGGGCGAGGAGCGTCGGACCCTGGCGGAACACGGCTGCGGCGACGGGGGCACGGGCGAACAGCGCCACGGCGGCCAGGAAGAGCCCGAACACCGTGTAGGCGAGCGCCACCGTGGGGATCATGATCGCCACCGCCTTCCCCGCGATGATCTCCTGACGTCGGACGGGCGTGGTGAGCAGTGGCTCGAGCGTCCCTTGCTCGCGCTCGCCGGCCACGGTGTACGCGGCCAGGGTGCCCGGCATGATCACGGGGATCAAGAGCAGGTAGAGGAGGGGAAGAACGACGAACTGGTCGAGATGGGATGCCGATTGGGATTTCAGGGAGACGAAAAGGGTGACGACGGGCTCGACGAGGAAGAGCAGCGGCAGGACGAGCATGCTCACGACGATGGCTCGCCGGCGCCGATAGTCCCGCATCTCCTTGCGGACGACCGCGCGGATGCGTCCGGAATCGAGGCGCATCATTCCCGGCTGGCCTCGACGTCATCGGCGACCAGCTCCAGGTACACGTCTTCGAGCGAGTGCTGCGCTTCGCCGATGGCGAGGACATCGGCTCCGGCCCCGACGAGGACCCGCGCCACCTCTGGTGCGGCAATCTTCGGATCGGAAACCGACAGCACGTAGGAGCCCGGTTCGTCGGAACGCCAGCTCTCGACGGCGGGGATACGGGTGAAGATCTGATCGGGGGCTCTGAGCGCCACCCGGGTCCTGATGACCAGCGCCGTCGTGAAGAGCTGGGCGCGCAGATCCTCGGGCCGGCCGATGATGCGCAGTGTGGTGTTCAAAATGGCAACCCGGTCGCAGAGCTTTTCGGCCTCCGCCAGTCGATGGGTGGTGAGGAAGATCGTCACCCCTTTCTGGCGTAGGCCGAGGATCAATTCGTGTACCTCGCGTGAGGCCACCGGGTCGAGGCCCGAGGTCGGCTCGTCCAGGAACATGATGGCCGGGTTGCTCAACAAGGTGCGGGCCAGACCGACCCGTTGGCGCAAGCCCTTTGAAAGCCCCCCGCAGAGGTCTCCGGCCCGATCGGCGAGGTTGACAGCCTCGAGGGCATCACTGATCCGAGATGCCGCATGTGGCAGACCGTAGAGACTGGCGAAGTACTCCAGGTTCTCGGTCACCGTCAGTCGCAGATAGAGCCCTGGAGCCTCGGGCATGATGGCGATGCGCTGGCGGATCTCCACCCCGTTTTCCGGTGTGAGAGGAATCCCCGCCACGATGGCCGACCCCGAGGTCGGCGCGATGAGTGTGCCGAGTGTGCGCACGGCGGTGGTCTTGCCGGCGCCGTTGGGGCCCAGGAATCCGAAAACTTCGCCATGGGCCACATCGAAGGTGACTTCGGAGAAGGCGCTCCGCCCACCGAAGTGCTTGGTCAGCTGGTTGACCACCAGGGCGGGCTGGCCCTTCGAACCGCTGAGGGTTGGGGCATTGTCTGCCAGAAGCGGAGGCATCGCTGCCCACTGTAGGAGAGGGACGTTCGCTCCCCCCGCCGACATTCATTTGTACGATTCGTTCGGTGGCCTACGACGAGGACTTGGCAGATCGGATACGTGACCTTGTGGAAGGCGAGCCCCGCCTGACCGAGAAGAAGATGTTCGGGGGACTCGCCTTCCTCGTCGGCGGCAACATGGCCATCGCCGCCAGTGGTGACGGCGGGATCTTGGTCCGTGTCGATCCGGATCAATCAGACAAGCTGGTCGATACCACCAAGGCGGAGGTCGCCGTGATGCGCGATCGCCCCATGGCGGGCTGGTTGCGGGTGGCCACCGAGCACGTGCGGACCGAGCAACAGCTGGCCAAGTGGATGAACCTGGGTGCCACGTACGCGCGTGCACTGCCTCCAAAGCGCTAGATCCTTCACCCCCTCCCGCCAGCCGCACCGGACCCATATCTAGTGGGTATACCTAGTGGTAATCTAGTGGGTATGGCATACGTGGTGACCCGTCCCAAGGGCCGCTTCGAGATCCGGGAGTCGGTCCATACCCCCAAAGGCCCCCGAGCCCGTTCCCTGGCCAACTTCACGAACCTCACCGATGAGGTCCTGGCCACGGCCGGTCGTCGGGCCACTCGCCCCTTCGACGCCGATGCGGTCAGAGCCGCGGCCCAGACGGCCGCCGCCCGTTCCCGGCCCAGTCCCGAGATGCGAAGATTCGTCGCGTCCTCCCGCCGCATGGCCCGCTCGTTGGAGGTGCGTCCGGCGTCGGACCGTGCCGACCCGGGCGACGCCCTGATCGACCTTCTCGGATTCGTGGCGCAGCTCTCGGCCTTCCGCCCGCCACCCGCTCGCGAGCCGCTGCGCTTCCCACCCCTGGCCCGCCTGCGTGCGGAACGGTCAGCTCTGTCGACCGACCAGTGACGGGTACGAGGCACGCCGGCCAACTTGCCCACAAGATCGTGGCCCTCCACGAGATGCTCGAATCACTCGGCGTGCCCCACCAGTTCGGCGGGGCCATCGCCCTGGCCTGGTACCGCAATCCGCGGGCGACCACCGACATCGACGTCAACCTGACCCTGCCCCCGAAGGCGGCCGACCCCGTCCTCGGAGCCATCCTCGGGCTTGGAGTGACCGTGACCCGGGCCGATCGGGCCACCATCGCCCGCGACGGGCAGGCGCGGCTGGACTGGGACGGGTCCTACCTCGATGTGTTCTTCGCCACCCTGGACCTCCATTATGAAATGGCCGAGCACGCCCGGCCGGTCCGCTTCGGCCCCATCGAGATCCCGATCCTCTCCCCCGAGCATCTCATCGTGTGCAAGGCGATCTTCGGCCGCCCGAAGGACTGGCTCGACATTGAGGAGATGGTCAGCTGGGGCACGGGGATCGAAGCGCCCCGGGCCCTGCGCTGGGTGGCTGACATCCTCGGGCCCGACGCCGAGCAGCACACCCGCCTGGCCGCGCTCCTCAAACCACCGCCCTAGCCCGCCACACCCCGATCACCGCAATTGGGACCTGGCCGCCCCGCCCCGTAGCATCGCCCCCATGGCAGAACGCATCGCAATGGGCGCCGACGGCGTGCTCGTCGTCCCTGATGAACCCATCATCCCCTTCATTGAGGGCGACGGCACGGGGGTCGACATCTGGCCCGCCGCCAAGCTCGTGCTCGATGCGGCCGCTGCCAAGCACAGCCACACCGTCGGCTGGAAAGAAGTCCTGGCCGGCCAGAAGGCCTTCGACGAGACCGGCAGCTGGCTGCCCGACGAGACGGTGGAGGCCTTCCGGGAGGACCTGATCGGGATCAAGGGCCCGCTGACCACCCCCATCGGTGGCGGCATCCGCTCGCTCAACGTGGCCCTGCGCCAGCTGCTCGACCTCTACGTGTGCCTGCGCCCGGTGCGCTGGTTCACCGGGGTCCCTTCGCCCGTCCTGCACCCCGAAGCGGTGGACATGGTCATCTTCCGGGAGAACACCGAGGACGTCTACGCCGGCTACGAGGTCCAGGCGGGCACACCCGAGGCGCTCAAGCTCATCGCCTACCTGCGCGAAGAGATGGGCTGGCCCATCCGCGAAGGGTCGGGCATCGGGATCAAGCCGATTTCCGAGATGGGCTCCAAGCGCCTTGTCCGCGCCGCCGTCCGGTACGCCCTCGACCATGGGCGCAAGTCGGTCACCATGGTGCACAAGGGCAACATCCAGAAGTTCACCGAGGGCGC
>PNAT01000083.1 GCA_003169675.1 Acidimicrobiaceae bacterium | reverse complement strand
ATCATGAGCACGACGATGTGCTCAATCTTCGGCAGGGTGTCAGTGCCGGCCGGAAGGTGCGGATAGGGGCGCGTTCCGGGTCGGAGGAGCGAACCGTGTGCTCCAAGACCCCTGGCTCTTGCCGCCGCGGCGTATGCCTCGCTACCGACGGCTTCGCCAAGAGCCGTGGCCGCAAGTCCGGAAGCGACAGTGCCCACAAGGAGCGAACGGCGGGAGAGACGTTGCTCCCAAGGCCACTTCGGGTGCTGACGTCTTGGTTCAGCCACTGTGGGGACGCTAACAGTGGACTCTGCCTTGGAAGCACCCCCAACGGGACGCTATTCGAACTCACCCAAAGCCGAAGGTGCCCAGTTCACGGCCTTGGCTCGTCATCTGGCAGACCCCGAATTCGTGCGAGTCCTGCAGTCACTTTTGAAGTAGTCCCCGCCCAAGATGGCCCAACGAGCCCCTATTCAGACTCTTCAATTCGCCACCAAGTGAAGCGACCCGGGGTAGATGGGCTCTAGCCAAATGCCAATACCCGAACTGAGGCGTGGACGGTGCCTCCTGCCCCAGGTACCACCACTGCAGTCCAATCGCCGGCCCGGGGAACACGAAGCCGGATTGGTGACTGCTTGTAGTGACCTCCATGGTACTGGAAGCTCTGCCCGAGTTCGAATGAGCGCAGATTGGGCGGGTCCACGAGGAATACGTCGGACTCGACGCCCGAGAGGGTGGCCTCGACCACCCTGCCAGCGGATTGCTGATTCAGAGGGAATCGTAGGAAATTCATCGTCCGCTCCTACGGGTATTCGACTTCCGACCAGCCCGCTGTGAAAGCGCGCTGCCAGCAGCTGTCTTTGATTTCCTGCTCGTTCGACCATCACGGAGCACGCTCGAAGCAGCCTTGGCGGCTTTTGCGCTTGTTCGTCGGTCCTTCACTTGCAGCTCCTCTCGCATCGGCCTGCCCGGTTGGAATGGCCGTGTGTTTAATCCTCGCGCCGTTTGTAGATCATTGCAAGGAGAGTCAAAGAGTAACCAGTTATACCAACAGTGGGAAATACCAACCGTTGGTAAAACTTGACATCCCTGATGCGAAGAGCCAAGATCGCCAAACTATGAAGAGTGCCGATCTCGACTTCTATCGACAGCTGGGCGAATTGATTAAAGACAGGCGAAAGGAACGTCGGCTGACTCAGGAGCAACTAGCGGAACTGTGGAAGTTGAATCGCACAACGGTCGTCAACATCGAGAAGGGTCGTCAACGCATAAGCGTCCTGCAGTTGGTTGAATTGGCCGACTACCTCGGATGCAGTAGCTCGGACCTACTTCCCCGCCGTAGTGGTTCCCGCGTGCTTTCGGAAAACCTCCGAGCAAGAGTTCAAGATGAGCGAGCCTTTTCATTCGCGTCCGAAGTTGTTGCAGCGGGTCGGAAAACAAGATGAATCGAGATCAGATCGAAGACAGGGCCGAGAAGCTGCTTGAGGAGAATCAAGCGTTCCTGGCTCCGGTTCCCATCGATCAGCTTGTCAGTGATCTTGGGTTCGAACTGGTGTACAAGTTCTTTGACGACCAAGACTTGTCTGGCACAGTGATTCGCGACGCATCTGGACACGTGGTGATTGGCATCAACACTTTGCATTCGGCTGTTCGTCAGCGGTTCTCGATTGCCCATGAGATCGGACATGCCACGATGCATCTCCGCGATGGAGAAGATCTAATTGTCGATCCTCCAACTCGCGGACTCTTCAATCGAGATCATGTTGCAAGTCTCGGACAGGATCCGAAGGAGATCGAAGCCAATCAATTCGCTGCGGCACTGTTGATGCCGGCACCATTAGTTGCCGACATCGCCTCAGAGATTCTGTCGACATCACCTGCACCGAGCTTTGAACGACTGAACGAGTCCCTCGCTACCCGATTTGACGTCAGCACACAGGCCATGAAGTTCAGACTCGTCAACTTAGGAGTTATTGAGCCTGATTGAGTTCTAAGCGGGGCGAGCTTGCTGCCAATTCTTGCCCGGAAATTCACCGCAGAGCTCCTGGCGCGATCTTCTCGTAGGCCGCTTCGAATTCAGTCAGTGCCGAGTTGCCGAGCCAGCCGTGATAGCTCGCCAACAGTACAAGTGCTCCGTAGAATGGACTTAAGGAAGCGGTCACCAAGTTGTCTAAATATCGCAACGTTACGCTCTGATGGGCAATATTTGGAGTAGCGCCAGTGTGCCAATTGAGGCGTGCAGCAAGTCCCTTCGGATGAGTGTCGCTGCATAGCAACCCATACACACCTCGACCTGAAGTATTGCCGCCGCCCGGTCCATCGGCCCAAGCCATAACGGCTCGTGTAAACGACGGGTATCGCTCATCACCAACGGTGTATTTACGGTCGTTGCTCCTCGGCTCGCTGAACGGCTTGTAAAGGTCAGTTGCTAACTCCACAAGCTTTTCGAAGCTTGCGCTCAGGTACTTGTAATCCTCGCCGTCCATCCCGACAACCTCTTTGATTGCCGACCGTAGGTGATCAACTGTTGTCAATTCAGCGGCAAGAACTCTTGCGCCGCGCTTTATTCCCGTCGTTTGCGGGTCCATCACCCAACATGCATAGGCGGAGTTTTCCAGCACTGAACGAACTACGGGCTCGGGCGCCCCGAAAACCTCACCGGCTCGGAACATGGCTGCCAATCCTGCTAGTTGTTCCCCGGCCGTTCGGATCATCGTGCTGGCCACAGCTGGGGCATGAGTTGCCATTCCGGCTAAGCGATTGCCCGCCCGTGCAGCGGCGCGCTCGTTTTCACCAGCTGAACCTACTTCGGCCCGCCACTCAAATATTTCGCCCTGTGCGAAATAGGTCCGACGCCCCAATTCGCAGATGGCTGCAAGTTGATCCAAATGGTTCTGCTGGTCAATCGTGATGCTTTGTTGGTACACGTTGTCTTGCAATTCATGCATCGGATCAAGCTTCCATTTCGACTCTCGCATAACCGCTCACCCCTCGTCGAACCCATGCACTTGTTTCCGGACTCACACCTCGGGGCGTCGTCTGATGTGGGCAGCAAAGGGTTCGTTGTATAGATATCCAGATTCTCGTATCGATTTCGGAATCTCTTTCTTCAATGCGCGCGTTGCCGTCAAGATCGGGGCCATTGCCCTAACTAAGATGTCGTGCACCTTGACGCCATCAGCGTCCGGATCGATTCTGGCGGCACCCATGGAAATGGTGGAAACAGAGCCGGTGGTTTTGACGATGCCAGTGCGCGACGAGCTGTGTTGGACAGACTGAGGTCGAAGTCGATGGAAATCCATGCCTCGTCGATCTTCCAGATTCTTAAATCTCACATCGTCATGGAGGTCTTTGATGGAGGAAGCACATCGAGTCAGGTGGGCGTTCGAACTCACTGAAGCAGCGTGCTCAAGTACCTCGGATGCTTTGGACAATTGCAACCACGCTCGACGGTCGTCGGAACCCACGGAGAAGTCGGCAGTTCGGCATTGGTGGCGAATGTCCGCTTCTGCAGAAGAATCGAGAAGCGCAACTCGAACCACCAGATTACCTAAACCGTGAGCGGCACCAATCAGGAAGTAGGCCGCGGACTCACTGACCGCTCGAAGGATCAGTCTCTGATGTTCATTACCAAGTTTCGTTGCCTGCAGGATGCGTTGAGCGTCTTGCTCCGACGCCCAGCTCAACGTGAGCTGCTCGCCAATAGCTCCGGCAATGGCATGGATCTCTACAACTCGATCGGGGTTCTTGCGCCGACCTCGAGTTTTCTTGGATTGATCAATTATTGAGCGTAAAGCAGCCCAATCGCCCCTCTGACTGACGTTCTGCCAAGCCATGGCTTCAGACTGGAATGGCTTCCGGGGCCGCTTCGTGGTCGCAGCGCGCACTGCCTCCAAATCCCAGGACAACGACCCCGGGCTGATGGCTGAGATGTGAGTGTCGGTTGGCAATGCTCTATTGGCCACAATCGCCCAAGGATTTCACTACATCAGAGTTGAATGTGGGATGACCACGACGACCTGCCTGCGCAGTCCTAGGTCGACCTTTCGGCCTCATCGCCGCTTCACGGAACGGAAGTTCGAATAGGACCGTTACCCCCCGGACATCCGGCAATCGAATTGTGGCGTCTTGCAGGCCAAACACGATTGTTTTCGAAGCCAGCACCCCCAACGGGACGCTATTCGAACTCGCCAAAATGTGAAGTGAGCCAGGTCACAGCTCTAGCGCGTCACTTGGCGGACCCAGAATTCGTGCGGGTTCTGTCCTCAATACTGAACTGCTCGTCGGATTCCGATTCGGTTTAGCACTCCTCGCAGAGCACACGGTCAGAGGGAATCGTGTCGGTGTCTACTCGATTCTTGGCTTCGATCTTCTTGCCCTCCTCGCAGTCCTGGTTGTTGTGGTAGACGGCTTTTGGCTCGACCGAGATCGTGTAGTAGTACTTCGCCACTGTCCTCATCCCCTTCAATCGGCAAGAGATAGTTTGTCTAGAATCGAACACTAGTTCGTCGAACATCTGTTTGCAAGGGACAATATCAGCCACTGGGGCGTCATCAACAGGCAGCGCATCTGCATCCGGCAACGTCAACTGGAGATGGCGACGGTGTGTCCATGATCAGATGAGACAACCTCGGTATACCCTCGGGTAGACAGGCACTCAATAGAGCTGCAATGTCGTTCAGCGAGAATCGGAGAGCTGTGGAAGCTGAAGGTGACAGAGAGCTGGCCGAATTAGAAGAGTTGGAACAACGAGCTGAAGAATGTTCTCGAAGATTGAATCCGGACGTGGAACCCGTCGTGGTGGAGTTCGCCGGCAGTCCAAAGTCGGGAAAGTCCACGACTATCGACATCCTCGTGCATTTCTTCAAGCGAATGGGCATGAAGGTTGCCGCTCCAACAGAAGGCGCAAGTAAACGGACCCCGTACTACCTTCGGCGAGATCTCGTCGCCTTCAACTCATGGACCCTGTGCTACGCAATATCAGAACTTCTTTCAAATTATTATGACAATGATCGCCCGTCCCTTATAATTATGGATAGGGGCCCTTTTGACTCACTCGCATGGATGGGACTTCTCCATAACCGTGGTGAGCTAAGTGATGACGAGTTCGATCACATCAAGCAATTCGCACTTCATCCTCGCTGGACAAACTTGATGTCTAGGCTCTATCTGTTTACCTGCTCACCCCACACTTCTCTTGAGCGAGAGACTGCATCGAAACTTACCTTGCGCGGCGGCACTGCGATGAATCCAGAACTCCTTCAGAAGTTGCTTGATGAGTACCAGCAGATGAGTGACCTTCTTAGCCAATACCCAGTTCGGGCGGTCGATACCTCTTTGGGGACAACGCCGCGTTCCACCGCCAAGGAACTGGCGGAAGATATCCTCGATCTGTGGGAGGCACGAATGTGACAGGCAAAGCGGCGAATACACAACTTGTTCTAACTGTACCGGCGACAGTCGTGGGCAGCCTTTACCAGCACGAGAGGTTCCACGATGAGAGGTCAGCGATTGACTTCACTGAATCCGCCATTGCCGCATCGGGATCATTCGTTGACAGAAACCTGGCCGAGAACGATCCTGACCTTGTTCAGATCATTGCTTATGGATTACTTCGTCACGGAAATCGCATCTTGTGTGTTCGTCGCACCAAGAAGACACAACGCGACGTTCTCCGCCTCAAGTACACAGTTCTGTTTGGCGGTCACGTGGACGATGTGAGTTCAAAAACACCGGTCGTTGATTGTGTAACGCGGGAAATGTCAGAGGAACTTGGCATAGTTCCCGGCATGACACCTCAACTGTTGGGAGTAGTAACTGATCCAACAAACGCTGTTGGTCGTCTACATCTAGGATTGGTCTTCGACGTTGTGCACCCGACTGCAACTATCGAATTGTCCTCGTCCCTGGACCGAGGTGAGTTTGTGGGGTCTAGAAGAAACATTGTTTACGAGTTCTTGGACTGGAAAGAACTACGTTCCCGAGAGAATTCATTCGATCCCTGGTCGAGACTGTTCTTGATGAGCCAAAAAGCAGAGCGCCTGCTCGGCGCGAGCTGCATCACTCAGCGTTCATTTGAATGGATGGACGTTTAGTCTGACGTCTGGCCGATTCTGGCGATTGGGACTGCTGAACTTGGTTTCCGATTCGATACCGATCGTCTGTAGCAACGATTCGGTGCAGCTTGCTGGTAACCAAGTTCGAACAAGGACAATTGCCCCTGATACATCTGATTTGAGAATTGAGTGCTACGCATAGAAATTGCCGATACTCTCGAAGCCAGCACCCCCAACGGGATTCGAACCCGTGCTGCCGCCGTGAAAGGGCGGTGTCCTAGGCCGCTAGACGATGGGGGCCAGACGGTCGGTGCGCTGTCCTTCAGCCGATGCGGACCGAACGAAGGGGCAATCCTATCGGGCGCCGATCGGGACGTTCGCTGGTGCGGGACCTTCCACGGCTGGTGCGAGGACGACCTCGGGCGCGTGGAAGGTACAGACCAAGAACGTCTGGACCACTCCAATCACCAGGATGGTGACTCCCATGAGGTGGACTTCCACCAGGAGCGCCGGCAGATGGGTGAAGTACTGGGTGAAACCCACCACCGCCTGGGCCACCATGACCACAAGCAGGATCCGCCCGGACCGGCGCACCCGCTCGGGTACCTCTGCGACGTGGAGTCCCACCACCAGACCCACGGTCAGGCCGACCAGGAGCAGGACCAGGCTCGAGTGCAATTCCGCCATGTCCCGCAGCGCGATCGGGATGCGCTTGGCCACCACATGTCCCGAGGCATCCCCGGCGTGCGGGCCGGCGCCGGTGGTGGCGGTCCCGGCGACGACGACGACCGAGAGAAGGGCCAGCACCCCGTAGAACAGCCTGAGCACGGGACGCGGAACGAGAAGGTGACCCGAGCCCGGGGAATAGTCCCTGGTTGATCGGTGGACCAGGACCACGGCGTCGGCCACCAGCAACATGGTGGCGGCGAAGTGCACCATGACGACGTAGGGATTCAGCTTGGTGTACACCACGATCCCGCCCAGCACGGCCTGGGCCAGAACGCCGGCGACCAGGCCGCCGCTCAAGTACACCAGGTCACGCCGGTGTGGCCTCCGAAGAAGGGTCCCCGCCAACGCGGCCAGCACGGCAATCGTGAGCACCACGCTGACCAGCCGGTTGCCGAATTCCACCAATCCGTAGAAATGGAGGGCCGGGGTGAGATGCCCGACCGAGCACTCGGGCCAGTCGCTGCAGCCGAGGCCCGATCCGGTCAGGCGCACGGCCCCTCCCGTGAGCACGATCAGGGCGACCAGGGCCAGGGCCAGGAGGTTCAGCCGGTGGCTGAGGGAAGCTGACACGGTGTTGGGGCGGCGTGGCGACACTCGGGCCAATCGTACCGGTGCCCCTCACCTGGTCAGAAGTGAGTACCTGGTCGTAGGCTGCCGGGAAATGACAACACAGGCGCCCGCCCTTCCCCTTCAGCGAGCGGTGTGGTCGACCGTGAGTGCCTACGTCGCCCTGACGAAGCCGCGCATCATCGAGCTGCTTCTGGTCACCACGCTGCCCACCATGGTGGTGGCCCAGCGCGGGTTGCCGCCGGTCTGGCTGATGCTGGCCACCCTGGTCGGGGGGACGCTGGCCGCCGGCGGGGCCAACGCCATCAACATGGTGGTCGATCGGGACATTGACGGGTTGATGAAGCGGACGAAGAACCGACCACTGGTCACCGGTGCCATGACGCCGACCGCCGCCCTGGTCTTCGCACTGGTTCTCGAGGCGGCCGCCTTCGTCGAGCTCTGGCTGGCCGTCAACCCGCTCTCGGCCACCCTGGCCGTCTCGGCCACGCTGTTTTACGTCTTCGTGTACACCATCTGGCTCAAGCGCCGCTCGTCGCAGAACATCGTCATCGGTGGTGCGGCCGGCGCCGTGCCGGTCCTGGTCGGTTGGGCGGCTGTCACCGGCACGCTGGCGTGGGCCCCGGTCGTGCTCTTCGCCATCATCTTCATCTGGACGCCGCCCCACTTCTGGTCCTTGGCCGTGCGTTACAAGGAGGACTACGCCGCGGCGGAGGTGCCCATGTTGCCCGTCGTCGCCTCCATGACGCGGACCACCCGCGAGATATTTCTCTACACCGGCGCACTGGTCGCCGTCACCCTCCTCTTCGGACCGGTGGCCCACCTCGGACTGATCTACATGGTCTCGGCCGCTCTGCTCGGCGGCGGCTTCCTCTTCATCACCGCTCGCCTGTGGAGATTGGCCCGGACCGACCAGGCCACCGGCAAGGAGGCCATGCGGGTCTTCGGCTACTCCATCACCTACCTGACCGTGCTCTTCGTGGCCATGGCGGGCGACGTGTTGATCACCAACCACATTCACTAGGTACCCTCCCCGATGACGGATGTCCGGCCCGGCGAGCCACCCCACCGCCCGGCTCCCCGCCAGCCCCGCAAATTGTTTCTGCTGGTGGGTGTCGTCCTGGCCACGGCTCTGGGCGTCGGCCTCTTCACCAGCGTGGGGACCAACCAAAATTCCAACGGCGCCCCCCATGTGGGCGGTCCGGTGCCATCGTTCTCCGCCTCCAGTCTCACCGGGCCCGGGCCGGTCTCTGTCCCGGCGGACGGAGGGGGCAATGGACGACCTGCCGTCCTCCTTTTCTTCGGGAATTGGTGTGCGAGCTGCCATGCGGAACTCCCTCCGCTGGCGGCAGCCGTGCGCCGTCAGGAGGCGGCCGGCGGTGCCCTCTCCACCATCCACGTCATCGGGGTCGACAGCTTGGACACAGCGTCCGTGGCCCGATCGTTCGTCAAGAACTGCGGCGTCACCTTCCCCGTCGCCTATGACCCCAACGTCGCCATCACCAGTGGTGCCTTCTACTTCGACGGCGATCCCTATGCGGTGTTCGTCAACGGCGACGGCACCATCAACCGGATCGTACGCGGCGCCACGCTCACCGCGGCGGCCTTTTTGGCGGACGAGAAGGCGCTCATTCCCAGCGGAAGCTGACGGCTGCCGCCACCGGTGCGGCAATGGCCCAGACGGCCAGGACCACCCAGGACTCCGCTGGCACCGCCACGCCGGCGCCCAAGGTGGCGTGCAGCGCCGCCGAGAGGGCATCGGCCGGCAACAGTTTGGCGAAGGAGGCGAGTCCGCCGGGCAATTTGCCGATAGGGACCACCATGCCGCCGAGGAGCAAGAGGACGAGATACAGC
This sequence comes from Acidimicrobiaceae bacterium, assembly GCA_003169675.1. Lineage (GTDB taxonomy): Bacteria > Actinomycetota > Acidimicrobiia > Acidimicrobiales > RAAP-2 > Bog-473. The sequence goes on along the minus strand of PNAT01000083.1, from coordinate 20,022 downwards.
CCATTCGCCGCCGCCAGGTTGACCTCCGCTCTGAGCACGCCGGCCATGAGGAGACCGATGCCGGCAAAGGCGACCGTGGCCAGGAGGACGACGGCCACCGAGCCGGGCACCCCTGCCACCACCCCGTGGCCCCCCGGTTTCCAGCCCAGGATGAGCCCGACCGGCACCAGGACCGCGGCCTGCACCAATTCGACGGCCACGATGGTGGCGATCTTGGCCCCGAGCAGCCGGGGGCGTCCGAGGGGGGTGGCGCCCAGCCGCTTCAGCACGCCGTACCCGCGCTCGAACCCGGTGGCGATGCCCAGCGAGACCATGGCGGTCGACATCACCGCCAGGGACAGGATCCCGGGCACGAAGAAATTCACGGCCGCCTCGGTCGGCGTGGTGACCACGTGCACACTGGAGAAGAACAGGAGGAAGAGGACCGGTATGCCCACGGTCAACAAGAGGGTCTCGCCGCGGCGCAGGGTCATGAAGACCTCAGCCCGGGTCTGCGCCAGCAACGCCTTCATCGGACCTCGTGTGGGCGTCGGCCACGGCGCGTGCGGCGCGTGCGGCGCCCGGCCACCACCGTGACATCGGGCTCGGCCGGCCCGCGGGCGGCGGCACCCACGGCCTCGAAGTAGACATCTTCCAGGTTCCGGCCCCTGGACAGGTCGGTGAGATCGGCCTGGCGCTCGGCCAGCCAGTTGGCCACCGCTGCCGTGGCGGCGGGACCTGAGGCCCCATCGACGCGGTAGCGGCCCGGCGCCGTCTCCGTCACCACGGCTCCCGTTCCGAGCGCGCCGGCCAGCGACACCGCGTCCAGCCCGGGCGGTGCGCCGAAGGTCAGCCCGCTCGTTGCCGCAGCACCGATCAGCTCGTGCGGCGTCCCTTGCCGGACAACCCGTCCGGCCGAGAGGATGACGATGCGGTCGGCCATCTTCTCCGCCTCGGCGAGCTCGTGCGTGGTGAGCAGCACGCAGACCCCCTCCGCCCGCAGATCGGCCACCACGGCGCGGATGGCCCGGCGGCCCTCGGGGTCGACGCCGGCGGTCGGCTCATCCAAGAAGGCCACCTCGGGCCGGCCGATCAGGGCCAGGGCGAGCGAGAGGCGTTGCTGCTCACCGCCAGACAGGTGGCGCCACGGCGTGGCGGCCACCGCCCGCAGTGCCACCAGGTCGAGCAGGGATTCGGTGCTCAAGGGGTCGGGATAGAAGCTGGCGAAGAGGTCGAGCACCCGGCGCGGACCGATCATCGGGTACACGCCGCCGTTCTGCAGCATGACGCCGATGCGGGCCGTCAGGGCCCGGTGATCGGAGATCGGATTGAGGCCGAGCACCGTGATGCGACCGCTGGTGGGGCGCCGGTAGCCCTCGAGCGACTCGATGGTGGAGGTCTTGCCCGCACCGTTGGGACCGAGGACGACCAGCACCTCACCCGCCTCGGCCGACAGGTCCAGCCGGTCCACCGCGGTGACGGCACCAGCGGAGCCGTAGCGCACCGTGAGCTCGGTCACCTGAACGGCGGGCATGGCGTCGCAGGCTACTTTGAGCAGGGATGATCGATATTCGGGCGGTGCGCGACGACCCTGAGGGGGTCAAGGCGGCTCTGGCCCGCCGGGGAGTGGCTGCAGCCGAGGTGGATGCCGTCATTGCCGCCGATGTCGCACACCGGGCCCGCCTGACCGCCTTCGAGGCGCTGCGCTCTGAGGTGAAGGCGCTCTCCCGCCAGGTCGGGGAGGCCAAGAAGGCGGGTGACGGCGCCCGCGCCGAAGAACTCAGCACGCTGAGCCGGCGCCTCGGTGAGGACGAGCATGCGGCGGCGGCGGCGGCGGACGAGGAGGGGGAGAAGGTTCGCCATGCCCTCCTCTACCTGCCCAACATCCCGGCGGAGGACGTGCCCGATGGCGCCGGCGAGGACGACAATGTCGAGATACGGCGCTGGTGGCCGGGCCAGAAAGGCGGGGCGCCCGAGCCGGGGCGAGCGGAGCACCAGCACGTGCCGCACTGGGAGATCGGCCAGGCGTTGCAGTTGCTCGATATGGAGCGCGGTACCCGCCTCTCGGGTTCCATGTTCCCTCTCTATCGTGGCAACGGGGCGCGCCTGTTGCGGGCGCTCACCGCTTTTGCCATTGACCGACATTCCCCCGACTACGAGGAGATCCGGCCCCCGACCGTGGTGCTGACCGAGACCATGACCTCGACCGGTCACCTGCCGAAATTCGCCGACGACGCGTACCACCTCGAGCGCGACGACCTGTGGCTGATCCCGACGGCCGAGGTGCCCCTGACCTCCTTGCACCGGGGCGAGATCCTCGACGAGGCGGTGTTGCCGTTGCGGTTCACGGCAGCCACCGCGTGCTACCGGCGCGAGGCCGGCTCGGCTGGTCGTGACACCCGCGGCCTGTTGCGGGTGCACGAGTTCGACAAGGTGGAGTTGTTCGCCTATACGACGCCCGAGCAGGCGCAGGACGCCCAGGCGGACATCCTGGCCCGCGCCGAGTCGATGGTCCAGGACCTGGAGCTCCGCTACCGGGTCCTGGACCTGTGCACCGGTGACCTCAGTGGGTCGTCGGCCCGGACCTTCGACCTCGAGGCCTATGCCCCCGGGGTCGACAACTGGCTGGAGGTCAGCTCGGTCAGCTGGTTCCGGGACTACCAGGCCCGTCGGGCCCAGGTGCGCTTCCGCCCCCACGGGGGCGGGTCACCGCAGCTGGTGCACACCGTCAACGGCTCGGCGCTGGCCTGGCCCCGCATATGGGCCGCGCTGGTGGAGAACGGCCGGCAGGAGGACGGCACGGTGCGACTGCCCGAGTGCCTGGCGCCCTACATGGGCGGGGAGCTCCTGATCAAGGCGCCGTGAACACGGAACAGGCCGCTGACCGCACATGACCGAGCTCACCTTTCTCGGGACGGGGAACTTCGAAGCCCAGGGGCGCTATTGGAACAGCTTCGTGCTCGATTCCACCGTGCTCGTGGAGCCATCACCGACGGCGATGCCCCACCTCCGGCGGTGCGGACTGCGCGCTGGCGACATTGAGGTGGTGGTGATCTCCCACTTTCACGCCGACCACGTGTTCGGCTGGCCCTTCTTCCTCCTCGACGCCGCGTTGGCGGGCGGTGGCCGGACGCTCCACGTGGTCGGCCCCCCCGGGGTGGCCCGCTACCTCGAGGAGATGAACGAGTTGGGCGGCATAGGCAACGTCGGGGAATTCGCCCTCGGGGAACTGGATCTGCGCTTCATGGAGGTGGACGGTTCGTGGCAGGACGCCGGTCCGCTGCGCTTCAAGGCGGTGGAAGTGGTGCACGTCCCCCACCTCCGCTGCTTCGGGTATCTCATGGAGTGGGCGGGCCAGGTGATCGGGTACTCGGGCGACACCACACCCTGCGCCGGCCTGACCGAGCTGGCCAGTGGATCCGATGTCCTGGTGCTCGAGTGCAACGGGAGCCACCCGGGATCGCCCCTCCCGGTGACCCACATGGACGAGGCGTCGGTGCGGGTGCTCCGTTCCCAACACCGTGATCTCCCGCTGATCCTCACGCACTTGGGGGCCGACGTGGACGCCTCGGGGATCGAAGGGGTGATCGTTCCGGACGACTTCGACCGGCTGACGGTGTGATCAGTCGGGGAGCGAGGCGAAGCGGTAGCCGACACCGCGCACCGTGGTGATGAGGACAGGGACCGACGGGTCCGCTTCAATGCGGGAGCGGAGGCGCTTGACGTGCACATCGAGCGTCTTGGTGTCGCCGATGTAGTCGGTGCCCCACACTCGGTCGATCAACACGTCCCGGGTGAGCACACGCCCGGAGTTCTCGACCAGGAGGCGCAGCAATTCGAACTCCTTGCGCCGCAGATGCACCTCAACTCCGCGCACGAAGACGCGTCGCTGGTCGAAGTCGACCTTGATCTGGCTGGACTCCCAAGAGCCCTCGGTGCCCAGATCGGCGTTCTCGCCTCGATCAGTCGAGTCGGGGCCGCCGGGGGCCCGCCGCAGGACGGCCCGCATGCGGGCCACCAGCTCGCGCATACGGTAGGGCTTGGTCACGTAGTCGTCCGCCCCCACCTCGAGGGCGACGACGGTGTCGATTTCGGCCCCCTTGGCCGTCACCATGATGATGGGGACATTCGAGCGGGTGCGGATGGTGCGGCAGACGTCAATGCCGGACATCTTGGGCAGCATCAGGTCGAGCAGGATGATGTCGGGATTGGACTCGTCGAAGAGACGCACGGCTTCGACCCCATCGCGCGCCACCGTGACCCGGAAGCCCTCGTTGGACAGCCCGATCACCAGCGCGTCTATGAACGACTCCTCGTCCTCGGCCAGAAGGACCTCGAGGGGACCCTCGCTCCTGGCGGAGCGTCCGCCCTTCTTGCCTCCGCCCTTGCCCGCCACTCCCGTGGTCATACGACCAGCTCGGCCTGCAGCGGCAGGACGAGGCTGAAAGTCGAGCCCTCGCCCTCGCGCGACTCGACGTCGACCCATCCCTGGTGGTTGTTGGCCACGTGCCGGACAATGGAGAGACCCAGTCCGGTGCCGCCCGTGTCGCGGCTGCGCCCATGGTCGACGCGGTAGAAGCGCTCGAAGATCCGGTCCAGGTCACGGGCCGGGATGCCGATGCCCTGGTCCTGCACGGTGAGGCGCACGATGTTGCGATCGTCGGCCACCACGCTGGACGCGGGGGACGCACCGTCGGGGGCGCCCGCCGCCGAGGTCTCAGCTTCGGCGGCACTCGGGGCCGTGGTGCTCTGGGCCGGGCCCGACCACGACGTCTCGGCCACCGGCGTGCCGACGGGTGGGGTGGCGCCCTGGTCAAAGGCTTCGGGGGTGAAGGCCGCCTCCACCGGTTCGGGGGGAGCCGGGGCGGTGCTCACCGCAGGGGCGCGGACTGGAGCCGCGTTGGCCCGGCGGACCGTGCCGGCCACGACGACCTTGGAGTTGTCGTAGGAGTAGGTGATGGCGTTCTCCAGCAGGGCGTGCATGGCGGAGACGAGCTGGCGGCGCTCGCCCAGGACGGCCACCGGGGGCGAGGGCTCGTGCAGCACGATCTCTATGCCCCGCTGGTCGGCCGTGGCCCGCACCCGCTCAATGGCGTCGGCCATGACCAGGTTGACCAGCACGGGCTCGCGCGGGGGAGCTTCCTCGGACTCTATGCGGGAGAGGTCGAGCAGGTCATCGATGATCCGGCTCACCCGGAAGGCCTCGTTGTGGATCCGGCCGGCCAGGCGTTGGGCCACCACGGGGTCGGGCTCGGACACCAGCGTCTCGGCCAGCAGGCCCAGCGCCCCCATCGGTGTCTTGAGCTCATGGCTCACGTTGGCCACGAAGTCGCGCCGGATCTCCTCCAGCCGGCGGCGCTCGGAGACGTCCTCAATGAGGGCGATGACCCCGAGCGGCCTTCGCCCGTCGTCGATCTGGCGGGCCCGGACCTGGAGGGTGCGCCGGGGCGGGCCGTAGAGGTCGAGGGTGCGCTCGGCCGTGCCCTCGTGCCAGGCGTCCTCCAGCAACTCGGTCACCGCCTGGGCGGCCAGGGCGTCGCCGTGGCGGCTGACCATGAGCGCGTTGGCCCGCCCGTTGCGGTAGATCACGGTGCCGTTCTCGTCGCAGAGGACGACGCCCTGGGTGAGGGTATCGAGCGAGCGCCTGAGGCGGATGGCGTCCGCGCTGGACTCGGTCACCGCCTGCGCGGCACCACCGGTCACCTGTTCCAGGTAGGCCAGTGACGTCTCAATGTTGCTCTCGTCCTCAGGGGGGTCGAGGCCGAGGCGGGAGCCGAGTGCGGTGAGTCGTTGGGAGATGGCCCGGCGGCCCGAACTCCGCCCGATGCGGGCCGAGATGAGGATGGTTACGACAAACGCCACCGCCGTGCCGGCGACCAGGCCCGCCTTGAGCGAACCGCTCAGTGCAACCAGTTCGCCAATTCCATGCACGCCCCCAATATGACAGGGCTGGGGGGTGCGTGGGGAACATGGCGAATTCGTGGCTGGCAGGGGTCGCCGCCAATTTGATGAGAAACATTGAAAAGGCATGAACCTTTCACTGGGTGCATCGCTGCGGCGGAGGGTCCGGCGCAGGAAATGACCGATGGAGGGCACCCATGGTTGTGCTGCACCTGGCCGACGTCACGCTGAACCCGAGCGTCAATGCCCTGCCCGGAGGGGGGACCCTCCAGGAGCTGACCAACGGCCTGGGCGCCTGGGCCCTGGTGGCGTCCCTGGCCGGGCTGGTGATCGGTGCCGCGGCCTGGGCACTCGGCGTGCACTCGCAGAATTACCAGCAGTCGATGATCGGGCGGCGGGCCGTGCTGGTCTCGGGATTGGCTGCTCTGCTGGTGGGTGCGGCGCCCACCATCATCAACTTCTTCTTCCACGCCGGCACCGGCCTGCACTGATTAGGGGGGGGCGCGGCGAGAGAGGGACCAGAGATGCTCGACGTCGGGTGCACCGGGCTCAACGCCCTCAATCCGGTCTGCCAGGCGGCCACCTTGGCCGGAAGCCTCGGGGGGACGCTGGCCACCTCGGGCATCGACGCCGTCCTGAGCGGCCTGAGCCAGTGGGTGGCCAGCGGGGCGGAGTGGTTGCTGGGCCAGATCGGCGCTGTCCTGACCAGCACGACCGCCGTCGATCTCGGGGCCAGCTGGTTCCGGACCCACTACGCGGACATGACCGTGCTGGCGGGGGTGGTGATTCTGCCGCTTCTGCTGGTATCGACGCTGCAGGCGGTGCTGCGGCAGAACCCTGGCCAGCTCATCCGGGCCTTCCTGGTGCAGCTGCCGTTGGCCCTCCTGCTCGGCGTAGTGGCCATCCAGATCGTGATCCTGTGCCTGTCGGCCACCGATGCCATGTGCACGGCGGTGGCCGGGGGCACGGGCTCCGACGTGTCCACGCTCCTGTCCGGGGTGACCAAGGGCCTGGTCCTGGCGGTGGCTGATCCGACCCTGGCCAGCTTCGTGCTCCTCCTGGTCGGGCTCATGATCGCCGTGGCCGCCTTCGTGCTCTGGTTGGAGCTCCTGGTCCGGGCCGCCGCCGTCTACGTGGCCGTGCTCTTCCTCCCGCTGGCCCTGGCCACCCTGGTCTGGCCGTCGGTCTCGCATTGGTGCCGTCGCCTGGTCGAGACCCTGGCCGCCCTCATCCTCTCCAAGTTCGTCATCGTCGCCACCCTCAGCCTGGCGGCCGGCGCCATCTCCTCGGGTACCGCCGGATCGGGCGCGCACGGTGCCGGCTTTGCGTCAGTTTTGGCCGGCGGCGCGCTCCTGGTGCTCTCCACCTTTGTCCCCTTCGCCATCCTGCGCCTGATCCCGGCGATGGAGGCGGGCGCCGTCGGGCACCTGGAAGGTGTGCGGCAGCGCAGCACTAGCGCCATGACGCGCCTGCCGCGCACGGCGGCCTCTTTCGCCCTGACCCAGGGGATGTCGGCCGCCGGGGCGGCTCGCCTGGCGGCGGAGACCGGTCCGCCGGGGACGGGAGGAGCACTGGCGAGCGCGGCCGGGAGCGCGGGGAAGAGTGGGGGTGGGAGTTATGGGCCCGGTGGGGCCGATGAGGGCCTCTTGGCGCAGGTGAACAACGCCAACGGGGGGCTCATCCCGGACTCGACGGGGATGATGGTGGGCAATCCGGAGTCCCAGGCCATCTTCGACGCCGACATGGCCGAAGGGGATGTGGCACCCCGGCCGAGAGGCCCCAAGCCGATCATGGAGAAGGCCGCGGCTGCTGGCGCGGCCACCGACGGCCTCCCCTCGGGTGCCAAAATCATCGGGCGGGCCGACCCGGGGCACATGCGGTACTACTTCGGGCACGACAAATCCGGCCCGGCGCTCAACTACCTGCCGCCCAGCGAGCCCAAGCCCGATCGCTTCCGGGCCGATTCGCCCGAATTCGCCGGCGGGGTGGACTGGAATGCCTGGGTGAGCGGGGAGTGAGCGCCTCCGGAGCGCGCTACCGGTTCGGCCCACGCGAGCGGCGGGGCGTCCTGGCCGGCTGGCGGGCCGGACAGATCATCACGGTCGCCCTCGGATTGGTCTTCGGCGTCCTGGTGTTGCGAATGGAACCGAACGGCATCGGCGTCTTCGGTGCCCTGATGATTCTCGTGCTGTACGTGGCGCTGGCCACCTGGCCGGTCGACGGGAGGACCGGTGATCAGTGGCTTCCGGTGGTGGCGTGCTGGGGCGCCCGGCGGATGGTCCCCCGCGGGTCACGCCGAATGGATGCCCTGCACGGACTCTGCCTGTTGCAGGCCGGTTGGCGCGACATGGGTGTGGTGCACGACCGGCGAGGACGCACCCTCACGGCCGCCCTGTCGGTGCGCGGCCAGAGCTTCGCCCTCCTGGGTCCAGACGAGCAGGACCGGCGGGTGGGTGGTTGGTCCTCGGTGCTGGCGGCGCTGGCCCGGGAAGGGTCGCCCATTCGCCGGGTGCAGTGGCTGGCCGCCTCCTTCCCCGACGAGGGTCATGGGGTGCGGAGCTTTTTGGCGCAGCAGGCCGCGGCCGATGCGGCGTCGTCCTGCGTGTCGTCCTATGAAGCACTCCTGGGTGACATGGACGCCGATGCCTGCACCCATGATGTTGTCCTGACCGTGCAGGTACGCCTGGCCAAGTCGGTGGAGGTCGGCTGCGCCACCTTGCAGAGAGAGTTGTCGTCGCTCATCCGACTTCTGGCCGACGCCGACGTGCTGGTCGACTCGGTGCTGACGGCCGACGACCTGGCGCATCAGCTCCTGCGCACCTACGAGCCGCACCACCGGACGGGTGGTCAATCGTCTGCGGTGACCGACCCGTGGCCGATGGCCATGGAGGAGGGGTGGGCCGATGTCCGGGTGGACGGAATGGTCCACACCACGTTCTGGGTGGCCGAGTGGCCGCGCACCGAGGTGCGGAGCGACTTTCTCGCTCCACTCCTCCTCGGATCGGCGCGGGCCACCTTGGCGGTGGTCATGGAGCCGCTCGGCCCCGACGCCGCGGTGCGCAAGGTCGAGGCCTCCCGCACGGCCGATCTGGCTGACGCCGAACTGCGCCGGCGCGGCGGCTTCGTCTCGACAGCTCGCCACGCCCGCGAGTCCGAGACCCTGGCCCGGCGCGAGGCCGAACTGGCCGACGGCCACGCCTCCTTCCGCTACGCGGGGTTCATCACCGTCTCGGCCGCTTCTCTTGACGAGTTGGTGCCCGCCTGCGACGCCGTGCAGCACGCGGCCAGCCAGAGCCGGTTGTCACTGCGGCGCCTCTACGGCGACCAGGCCACCGCGTACACGTGCACGTTGCCGCTGGGGCGGGGGTTGAGTTAGAGGCGGTGTTGTTCGGCCGCGGTGTGGCGACCACTCTCTCTCCGAGAGTTACGGGGGTGGCAGGGACACGTTCCCGGTCACTGTGGCGGCAGCTGTGCCGGCTGCCGGGGCTGGGCCATCCTCGTTCCCGTCGTCTTCATCGTCCTCATCCTCGTCATCGGATCCGGCAGGTGTGGGGGTGAGGTACCCGAGCATGAAGGACGTCGCGGCAGCGATGAGGATCGCCCCCAACCAGAGCTTGTTGGTCGGGATCCAGATGCGGAACGCGGACAGGGTGAACACAATGACCAGACCCACACCGATCCCGGGCGCGAGAAAGCGCAGGGCCCGCCGGAAACGATTGGCCGGCAGTTTGTGGCGGGCGACCGAAAGCAACACACTGAGGAGGGCCAGGACGGTGAGGATCAAGAGTCCGAGTCCGAAGAGGCCGTAGACCGACACGATCGAACCCTGCACGTTGCTCACCATGCCCACGCTGGCCACGACGTTTCCGTTGGCGTCGAGGATGCTGAGCGAGCCCGGGATGAGGCCGGTGGCCTGGCCCTTGAGGCCACTCAGGTCCAGGACATAATGGAGCGTGGTACTCGAATGCGCCCGGACCTTGAGGCCGACCGATGTCTCGAAGGCGAAAAAAGTGAGCCCAACCACCCGGCCCTGCAGCTCCACCGTGCGGATGTTGACCGGCCGCGCCCTGGAATTGAAGATCCGCAGGTCCACGTCGGCCGGCCGGGCCGGCACCGGGTGCACCGGGTGGAGTTGGCTCGATCGGGACAGCGCCTGCCCGTTCACGCTGGCGCTGATCGTGGTGGTCCCCGAGGTGGCACCCGCTGCCGTCGGCAGGGCGGCGAGAGTACCGAAGAGCAACGGGACAGCGATGGCCAGCCGTAGGGCACAGATTCTCCGCTGCATCGATGCCCCGACCGATCGGACCCGTGTTGTGGCCGCCGCCATGGCAGCACAGTAGACGCCGGTTTTCATCAGCGCGCGGTGGTCGCCGGCCATGTCACCACCATCGCGGTCTCAGCGAATCCGCAGCTGGCGGGCCAGGATGGCGATGCCGAAGAGGATGAAGAAGATGATAATGATGAGGGTTGACGCGTCGTTGCTGACTTCGGAGGCCAGCACCAGTTCCAGCGAGGCGTTGGTCAGCAGCAGGCCGCATTCGGCGGTGACCTGGTAGGACCCCACCGGAAGGCCGGACACGTCGAGGGGCCCGCGGAAGGTGCCGGCGGACGTTGAAGTGGTGCTGCCAACCTTGTGGCCGGCGATGACGAAGACGACTGATGAGCCGCTCTGGCATCCCCGTCCCGTGGCCGTCGCACTACCCCCGGGCTGTACGGCCAGTGGGATCACCTGCAGGCTCTTCGTCACCGGTGGTGGGCGTGTCGGCGGCAGGGTCGTCGTGGTGGTTGTGGAGGTTGTTGAAGATGTAGTCGTGGTGGTCCCGGACTTGAGCTTGGGGGGCAAGGTGGTTCGCGTGGTGGGCACCGTGGTGGTGGCCGGGGCCGTCGTGGTGGTGGGCGGTACGGTCGTGGTCGTCGTGGTCGTCGTCGTCGTGACCACGGCCTGGAAGGAGGCCAGTACGTCGATGCTGCCGCCGTTGGGCGGTGAGGTGAACGTCACCGTGCAGGACGGGCTCGATCCATTTGGACACCCCGAGTAGTCCACATTAATTTGGTTGGCCGTTGTCCATCCGTTGAAGGTGTAGCCCGCGGCGGGCGACTCGCTGAGGGTCTCCGTCGTGGGGCCAGACGGAGCGTACGTCCAGGTGCATTTCACGGTACACGGATAAATGCCGGTTGGTTATGGTGGGGAGGACGTGATGGTGCCCGAGCCACCTGGGGAGACCGTGACGGTGACATCCATTGGTTGCACGGCGTCGGCTCGGGTCGTGGGCAGGAGGACCACCGCCGCGACGCAGGCGAAGGCGGCCGCCAACTGCAGGGCCCGGCGGAGGGCCCATCCCGTGGTCAACTCTGGGGCTTGGGTGCCCTGAGTCTGCGACATGCGTGCGATCTCCTTGGTGTAGCACGATCGCGGTACGAATTGCGCAGTCTTCTCTTTCAATTTCGCTCTCGACACTCACAGCAGAGACTTGCACCGACCCTACGTTTCGGGCTGCCCCGGGCAGCGGGTGCGTGAACCTCTTTGGGTTCCGGCCACATTCAGCACCGCCGTCCACGGCCGAGACTTGACGCCCCCGTGCGACCCTTACGGATCGCTCGGTTCTTTACGTGCTGGGATCTGATTGCCCCCCGGGCTGCGCATCTGGTGGGGAGGGAGGCATCCGAAAACCCGACAACATCTGAGCAATCAAGGTGCCGACTTCGGCTCGCGCCGTTTCCGGACCATCGGCTTCGGCAATGTAGAGGCACCCTTCGCTCAACGCACCCATCAAAATGAGGGCCATCGGTCGCAACGGTTGCCGCGGGAGTGCGCCGGCCTGCATGGCTTTTCGCAACGCACCCCGGAGGGCCACCGCTCCGAATCGGTTCTCTATTGCCCGCACGTCGTCCCACGCCAACACGGCGCGAGCATCCTGCAGGACAATTCGGCGTACCGCGGGGTCAAGGTGGGCGTCAACCCATAGGGCGCACCCATCCAGCACGGCCTCCCACGAGTCAGGTCGCAGGAATTCGGCCACCGCCTTGTCCGAGACCTCGAGCTGCACCTGCTCGAACACCGCCCTGAACAGGTCTTCTTTGCCATTGAAGTGGTGGTACAGGGCGCCCTTAGTGACCCCGGCGTGCGTGGCGATCTCGTCGGTACTGGTCTCGGCAAAGCCCTTCTCCCCGAAGAGCTCACGGGATGCCCGGATGAGGGCGGCTCGGGTCGCGTCGCCTTGGGCGACCCGCTTGTCACTGACATTCGTACCTACGGTATGCATAATGTCGTACCAGTGGTATGTAAGAGAGATACTCTTGGTATGGTACCACAAAGGAGTTCAGGTTATGCCGAAATACGTGATTGAGCGTGAGTTGCCAGGTGCCGGCAAACTTTCCGTCGACGACCTCCGGGACATCAGCCAGAAGTCCAACAAGGTCATCTGCGATCTGGGGCCGGAAATCCGCTGGCTGCAGAGCTATGTGACGGACGACAAGATCTACTGCGTCTACGTGGCGCCCGACCCGGACATCCTCTTCGAGCACGCCCGCTGTGGTGGCTTCCCAGCCAACAGTGTCTCCAAGGTCAGCATGGTGATCGATCCTTCCACTGGAGACTGATCGTCACTCCGGCGGACGAAGGATGGAGGAGGGTCCTTCCGCCGTCGGAAGATGTCCGGCACCTCAATGGACCGTACCGAGCACAGGTGAGCATGTGAAGTGCACGGGATCGCGGTGACCGGGCCACCCAACCGACCGTTCCTCCACCGTGAAGGATCGAAGCCCCCGTGTCCCGGCTCATCAGGTCACGACGCGGAATCTCGGCGCGGCCTACCCGTTCATTGCCGAGGCCGGCCTGGGTCAAAGGGGGGTGGTCATCGGGGACGACCTCTTGGGTGGATCCTTCGTTTTCGATCCCTTCGAGCTCTACGCCCAAGGGTTGGTGTCCAACCCCAACATGGTGGTCTTCGGGCAGATCGGCCGGGGCAAGAGCTCCTTCGTCAAGACGTTTCTCTGGCGCCAGGCCGTCTTCGGCCGGCGGGCCTGGGTGGTCGACCCCAAAGGTGAGTACGGCGACCTGGCCGCCGCCTGGGGGGTGCGCCCGGTGGCCTTGCGGCCGGGCGGTGCCATCCGCCTCAACCCTCTCGATCCCGGCCCTGAACACGAGGGCGGTGTGGTGGACGGGCAGGGGAGCACGGCCCGGCGGCAGATGGAGCTGCTGGCCTCCTTGGCCAGCGCATGCATGGGACGCAACCTGTTGCCCCGCGAGCGGGCCGCGTTGGGTGTGGCCCTCGACACCGCGGCAGCGCAGTCCGACGTGCCCACCGTGCCCTCGGTGGTCGATGCCCTCCTGACGCCCACGCCTGAGGCCGCCCGCTCGCTGCGCACGGAGATGCCGGTACTGCTCGAGGACGGGCGCGATGTGGCGCTCGAGCTCCGCCGGCTGGTGCACGGCGATCTTTGTGGGATGTTCGACGGTCCGACCACTCCCGGGCTTGATCTCTCGGCACCACTGGTCGTGCTCGACCTCTCCGCGCTCTACACCTCCACCGCATTGGGTGTCCTCATGGCCTGTGCCACCGCATGGCTCCAGGCGGCCCTGGCCCGCGGCGCCGCTGGGACCACTGGGGGGCAACAGGTCTTTCTGGTGGTGGATGAGGCGTGGGCCATCCTGTCCAATCTCGGCACCGAGGGGATGGCGGGGGAGGATGGCCCAGGGCCTGCAGCCGTTCCGTACCGTTGGGATCAATGCATCCTCCCCCACGGCGCCAGCGCTGGCCTCACCGAAGAAGGAGTTTGCTCTTGGCGGCTCTTACACATTTTTCCTGAACAAGGCGTAGGAAATGGCCCTGAGGCTCGTTCTCCGCAATGGAAGTACTGTCGATCGGAGGAACATGCGATCGGAGGAAAATGCGGCGACCTGGGACAGGAGAGGGGCGGCTCTCGCTGCGATCGTGCTTTCGTCGCATGATGCCGTTATCGCCAAGACTGTCGAGGGCATCGTTACTTCGTGGAACGATGGCGCTGCTTTCGTCTACGGACACACTGCCGAACAGATGATAGTTCTTCTTCATGGTGGTGGTCCTTTTCCTGATCGGATGTCTTGGTGACGCCCGACACCTACCACTCGGCAGGTCCCAGGCGGGGGACCGCCACCTCGACCACGCTTGAATTGAGCGGTGGGCACACCGGCACGGACACCCTTCGTCTTGGGTGCCTGATCGCGCACGAGCAGTAGGACGCCGTGGCAATTACCAGGCGTCTTCGACCTGCGTGGCTCACCATCTCGGTCACGCTGGTCCTGGCGATCGTGACCATGGTTGGGTTTGTGCTCATCGAGCGCAATACCAATCAACAGGAACAGGCTCTGCTCCAGAGCAATACCAACCAAGCGGCCGACTTCGCATCGGAGAGCCTTAATGCAGTTGGGAGCCTATTCAGTTCCGCCGCCGGCACCGTGAAGTCCACCAACGGGTCACCCTCTGCCTTTGCACACGCAGAGGCAGGTTTGCCTTTGACCATGCTCCTGGTGAAAAAGACCGGTGCCGCCTATGTCGTGACGGCGGCGTCGGGAAAGGGGTTCCACACTGGTCAGGTCCTTGGTGGAGCGGTTCAGTCCACGGTCGAAGGCGCTCGGTCTACTCTCACGACAGGGCCGGTCACCTTCAACGGAAAACTGAGTACGGCACGATTTGCCCTGGGTGGCTCTACCGTGCCGGCGGCCCTGATCGTGTACGGACAGCTCACCCTCAATCCGTTCACGACGGTGTCATTGACGACCGGGAAGCCATTCGAACATTTGAGGATCACCCTGTACGGCCCTGGACCCGTCACCACGCACAACCTCCTGGTCAGCACCAGCAGTTCGCTACCTCTCCGTGGACCGTCGGCTCGAGCGAGCGTCGCGGTGGGGTCCTCTGAATGGACGCTCGTCGCCGTGGCCCGCCAACCCTTCATCGGAGGTTTCGCCAAGTCATCCCCGATCATCCTTCTCGTCCTCGGACTCCTGATGGCCATCATTATCGGGATTGCTATCGAGATCCTGGCCCGGCGACGGGACTTTGCCGAAACGCTCGTCGACGAAAGAACCGCCACACTCGAAGAGGCGCTCAAGGAACGCGGTCACCTCCAAGAGGCAGAACAGCGCGCGCGAGAAGGTGCCGAGGCGGCCAACCGATCAAAGAACGTGTTCATCTCTCGGATGAGCCATGAACTTCGAACGCCACTCAACGCGGTAATCGGGTTCGGCCAGTTACTCGAGCTTGATGGGCTCACCGACGATCAACGAGACTCCGTTGATCACATATTGCGGGGTGGACGGCACCTCTTAGGACTCATCAATGAGGTGCTGGACATTGCTCGAATTGAGACTGGCGATATGACACTTTCGCCTGAGCCAGTGTTAGTCGGCGATTTGCTGGGCGACGTGCTGGGGCTTGTTCGTCCGTTAGCGGCGCAACACTCCATCCATCTCGTCGGTGGCCGAGATGCATCTTGCGCAGAATACGTCTTCGCCGATCGTCAGCGGTTTCAGCAAGTCTTGCTCAATCTGCTCTCGAATGCAGTTAAGTACAACCGCGTCGGTGGAACGGTCGCCGTGTCGTGCGAGCCTTCCGGGCCTATTCGGATGCGTATCAAAGTCACCGACACGGGCTACGGAATCCCTCAGGAACAGCTCGGGCGGCTCTTCACACCCTTCGACCGACTCGGCGCTGAACGGGGTGAAATCGAAGGCACGGGAATAGGCCTATCGTTATCTCGCCAGCTTGCCGAGGCAATGGGCGGTACCCTCGATGTTGACACCGTGGTTGGCCAGGGCAGCACATTTTGGGTGGAACTCCCTCTTGTCGAAGGTCCGATCGAGCGTTACGAGCGTCTCAACATCTTTGCCAGCTCTGATCACGTCGACGGCCCGCCGCCCGGTGATCGACACGCGGTGCTCTATATCGAAGACAACCTCGCGAATCTCAGCCTCGTGCAACGCATAGTCGCACAACGGGACGGTATTGAAATCATACCCGCAATGCAGGGACGCCTCGGCCTCGAGCTTGCCCAAGAGCATCGGCCGGCCTTGATTCTCCTTGATCTGCATCTACCGGATATCAGTGGCGATGAGGTCCTGCAACGCCTCAGGGATGACCCGAAAACCGCATCAATCCCCGTCGTTATGGTCAGCGCTGAGGCAACACCTGGGCAGGTCCAGCGATTGCTCAATGCGGGTGCACTGGCGTATCTCACGAAGCCCATTGACATCAATCAACTGCTTCAGATCCTGGACGATCACGTCTTGACGGCCGATTCCTCACCCGCGCCTGAGTAGTCACCCATCCCAGCCAGGACGCGCCATTCTCGAACGCTTGGAGGAACACGTAGGAAAACGCAATGGAGAACGCGGCACATTTGTGTAGATCATGCCGCCTGGAGACGGCGTCCTGATCGAGACCTCGCGAGCTCTTGGCCGGGTGGGTGGCCTGGCGGCGGCGCTCCTTGACTTCGACGTTGGCCCGCAAGATCCGGTAGAAGCTCGACACGCTGGTGATATAGGTCCCCTCGTCGAGCAGGGTGAAGTAGACCTGGTCGAGCGAGCAGTCGACGAAACGCTCCGAGCGCAGCTGGGACAAGACGGCGTCGACTTCGACGTCACTCAACTTGTTCGGCGGGCCGGGCCGGGGCTTTCTCGGTGTGACCCTTGCTGGTCTCCCTCGCTGGTAGTAGGTGGCTCGAGGGCGACCGACGGCTGCACACACCGCCTTGGTGCCAAGCAGGGGCTCGATGGGGCAAAGACACTCCTCGATCACCGCCTGGGCCCTTCCTCTGCCTCCTGAGCCGTCTCGGGATCGCTCTGGGCCAGCAGCTGCGCCAAGAGCTCCGATGCTTTTCCCTGGATCTCCAGTGCCGTGCGGTGCTTGGCCAGTTGGTCCTCCAGCCGTTCGTTGCGCCGGCGGAGCCGGTCGAGCTCGCGCTCAGCGTCGGAACGCTTCTTGGGGTGCTTGAGGGTAAGACCCGAGAGGGCACCCACCTCACGGGCCCGCTGCCATTCGACGATGTGGCTCGAATAGAGGCCTTCTCGGCGCAGGAGCTCTCCTTTACCTCCATCCTCGGTAATGCGCTCGTACTCCTCCAAAATGGTCAGCTTGTACTCGGCACTGAACCGGCGTCGCTTCGGTTTTGGGGGCCGGATTGTCGTCGGGCGCAGCCCCATTCTGGGCGCGTTCCTTCAAGGCTGCAGATGTCATGGTCATGTCTACGGGTTCCTGTCTCGCCCAAGTGGGGTGGTGGCTACTGCGGGTGTCTCACGTCAGCCTGACAGACAGGGTTCGCCGAATCCAAGGCCATTGTCGACGAGTCCTCCACACGGCCGCCGTCACTGAGGTGACTGCTGAGTGACTGTCAACTTGCCGCCAGACTGACCATCTTGGCGCCAACAACGATCACCAAGGCGACAGCACGTTCACGAACTGATGCTCACGGAGCGTGACGCCTTCATGCTCATTTAACGTGGCGGGCGACACCTGCCGCCGAGCCGAGCGCCTGTTGAGCGCGTCGAGGCAGCCGGCCGGCAGCAGGCAGGATTTGTCCGACGGAGGGTGGCGACAAGGGCCGCGTCGTTGCCTAGGAGGACATGAGCGACAGCCTGGCGGGTATGGGGGCTCCCGTAGAGCAGGAGTGAGGCGAGTTCGCGGGGGTCGGTGGCGAGCTGGTCGGGTGGCATGGTGGGTTGACCTCCGTCGGCCAGGTTGGCACGGGCTGTGTCTCCCAGGCAGGGCCTTGTGTGTAATCACCGTCTCAGATCTGAGGCTGCCCGCTGTAGGCCCGTTCGATGTCGAAACATCCCGTTTGAGGACCGATAGTCGGAGGGTCATGTAGCCTTGTAGCCACGCCCCGTCTGCGGGGCGTGGTCACGGGGTGACGTAGCGTGCTCGATGCCGATGCCGATGCCGATGCCGATGCCGATGGTGGGGTGGATTTCGAGCAGTTCTTCGTACGGTCGCGTGATCTGATGGTCGTCGCTGAGGCCGACGGCTACTTCACGTTGGTCAATGCCGCGTGGCGCGACGTGCTCGGCTGGGAGTTGGAAGAGCTGCGGTCCGAGCCGTTCATGAGTTTCGTGCATCCCGACGACGTCGAGGAGACCTCAGCGCAGTTCGAGCGGCAGGCGCTCGGGGAGTCGGCGATCGAGTTCGAGAATCGCTACCGGTGCCGGGACGGTTCCTATCGATGGTTGCAGTGGAACGCATCGCCCCTGGACGGCGTGGTCTATGCGAGCGCCCGTGACATCACCTCTCGAAAGGAGCTCGAGGCCGAGCTGCGTGAGAGCGAGGCACAGAGCCGTTCGGTGCTCAGCACCGCGTGGGCCTCGATTATCGCGATCGACTCCGAAGGCCTGATCGAGGGGTTCAACCCGGCGGCCGAGCGGACCTTCGGCTACGAGGCTCACGAAGTGCTTGGCCGTAACGTGATGATGTTGATGCCCGAGCCGTACCACAGCGAACACGACGGGTACCTCGCGCGGTACCACGAGACGGGGGAGAGCAGGATCATCGGCTTCAGCCGCGAGGTCGAGGGTCGCCGCAAGGACGGGACACTCTTTCCGATGGATCTGGCGGTGAGCCAAGTCGAGGTAGGTTCGAGGCGACGGTTCATCGGCATCGGGCGTGACATCAGCGAGAGCGTGGCCGCCATGGCCGCGGTGGGGGAATCGCGTGCCGCGGCGGAGCGCGCGAATGCCGCCAAGAGCCAGTTCTTATCGCGGATGAGCCACGAGCTGCGTACGCCGTTGAACGCAGTGTTGGGTTTCGCACAGGTGCTGGAGCTGGACGAGCTCAGCGCAGATCAGCACGACAGTGTCGAGCACATCACGAAAGCGGGACGGCATCTGCTCGTGCTAATCGACGAAGTCCTCGACCTCTCCCGAGTCGAGAGCGGCGAGCTGAGGCTTTCGATGGAGCCGGTGAGTCTGGCCGACGTCGTGGGCGACGCAGTCGGGATGGTGAGGCCGCTGGCCGCCGCCAGCGGTGTGCGCATCGACGGTTTGGGCGGTGGCGGCGAGGAACACGTGCGAGCGGACCGCCAGCGGCTCAAGCAGGTCATGGTCAACCTCTTGGCCAACGCGGTGAAGTACAACCGAGAGGGCGGCGACGTGAGCGTGACGGGTGAGGCGGTGAGCGATGGGCGGATCCGTTTGGTGGTCGCAGATACGGGCATCGGGATCGCCGAACACGATCTGGCTCGGCTGTTCTTGCCGTTCGAGCGACTCGACGCCGAGCAGTCTGACGTCGAGGGCACTGGGCTGGGTCTGGCCCTCACCAAGCAGCTGGTGGAAGCGATGGGTGGCAAGACCGGCGCGACGAGCCAAACGGGCGTGGGGAGCTCGTTTTGGGTGGAGCTCTCGGTGGTCGACGCGCCAGCAGAACAGCCGGCGGAGACGTTGCCGCCCACGGTGGTCCCGGCGCCGCTCTCGAGCCGGGAGCGCACCGTGCTGTATGTGGAGGACAACCCGTCGAACGTAAAGCTGGTCGAACGGATCGTGGCCCGCCGGCCTGAGGTCACCCTGCTGGTCGCCATGCAGGGCCGCATCGCCTTGGAGCTGGCCCGAGAACACCAGCCCAGCCTGATCCTGTTGGATCTCCATCTACCCGACATCTCCGGCGAGGAGGTGCTGGCACGACTGCGAGCTGAGCCCCGGACATCGGCTACGCCCGTCGTCGTGCTGAGCGCGGACGCCACTCCCGGCCAGGTGCAGCGGTTGCGAGCGAACGGCGCTACCGACTACCTGACCAAGCCGTTCGACATCTCCCGTCTCCTCGCCGTGATTGACGGCGTCGGGTCGGCCGACCAACCGATGGCCGTGCCAGAAGAGCAGGGGGCCACCGCGGGGCCGCTCGACCCGGCGATCGTGGCGTCGCTCCACGACCTCGGACGCGTCTCCGAAGCGGGGTCCGCCGGCATCCGCGATCTGGTGACGACGTTCCTCGACGACAGCGGGTCGCATTTCGCTGACCTTCGAATCGCGGTGCGCGATGACGATGCCGCTGGTGTGGAGCGGCTCGCCCACAGCCTGGTCGGGAGCAGCGCCAACCTCGGAGCCCGGAACGTCGCCGAGGGCTGCCGGGAGGTCGAGGCGCGAGCCAGAGCTGGCGATCTCGGTGACGTGCCGATGTT
>PNAT01000145.1 GCA_003169675.1 Acidimicrobiaceae bacterium | reverse complement strand
CACTCGAAGGCGTAGTCGAAGCCGTCACCGTCGGCGATGGACCGCTGCACCGCAGCGAGCTCCGTGGGGTGCACGCCGTGGGTGGCCCCGAAGCGCGCGGCGTCCTCGAGTTTGGAGGGGACCATGTCGACGGCGACGATCTCTGCTGCGCCGGCCAGCCGGGCTCCTTGAATGGCCGAGATACCCACGCCGCCGCACCCGAAGACGACGACGGACGACCCCGGCTTCACCCGGGCCGTATTGATGGCGGCGCCGACGCCCGTGGTGACCCCGCAGCCGATCAACGCGCCGATCTCGTAGGGCACATCATCGGGAATGACCACCACCGCCTGCTCGGGCAGGACCGACTCCTCCACCCAGGTGCCGGTACCGGCAAAGCCGTACACACCACTGCCATCGCCACGCCTATAGCGCTGCGACGCGGCCAGAGAGAAGACGAACACCGTGCAGAGGTTGGCCTCACCGCGCAGGCAGGACGTGCACGTCCCGCAGGGAGGGGTCCAGACGACGATGACGTGGTCGCCCACCTGGCATGACGTGACATCCGGCGCTACCTCAATGACCTCGCCGGCCCCCTCGTGGCCCGGGATCACGGGTGGCCACTGGGGCAACGTACCGTCCATGGCGGAAAGATCGGAATGGCAGATGCCGGCGGCGTGCATCTTGATCCGCACCTCGCCGGGGAGGAGTTCGCCGATGGTCACGTCGTCGACGATCTCGAGGGTCCCCGCGGTCCCGTCCCCGATGGCCGTGCAGATGGCAGCGCGCATGGTGCCCCTTCCTATGACTGCACGTGGGGGTGCGTCAGCTCATCGGGCAGGAGCAGTCGGACCGAGACGGCCAGCTCGTCGTAGACGCGGGCCATGGTGGACCAGCCGTTTATCCACCCGACCAACGCCGAGTACCAGACGTGACCGATCATGCGGGCCCGGTCGGACATGTCGGGGATGACCGGTTCCCCCATGGCCCGGGCGATGATCCCCTCCATCAGGAGCGTGATCTGCTGCTGGCAGCCCACGGCCGCCGGGTCCGGTGAGGAGAGCGAGGTGAACACGGCGGCAACCAGGCGGGGTTGGCGCCCCATGGCCCGCAGGGCCCGGTCCAGCACGTCGAGCACGCGGTCGGCCGGCTGGGTGGCCCGTGGCGGGTGCTGACCGATCCGGGTGTCGAGCAGCTCGATCCAGTGGACCAGGGTGGCCGCCAGCAGATGGTCCTTGCTGGTGAAGTAGCGGTAGACGGTGCCCATGGCCACGTCGGCCTGCGCCGCCACGTCGCGCATCTGCACCCCTTCGTACCCACCGTCGAGGCCCAACGCCATGGCGGCGTCGATGACGCGCTGGCGCCGAGCCTGCTGGGCTCGGGTGAGCGGGCGGCTGAGCGTCTGCTCCATCCGGACATGCTAACCGGCCTGCCACCTGGGACTTAAGGATCAGGACGCTCGAGCGGGCACCGCTACGCTGAGCGGTCATGACCGGGCAACGGCGGGGTGCGCAGGCTGACATCGCCCTGGCCGACTACGCCGAGCCCCTGTCGACCACCGACGGCAGAATCCCCGGAGAACGTGGTCGCCAGACGCGTCGGCGCCTGCTCCATGCGACCGTGGAGCTCCTCACCACCACCCCATGGCGCTCGGTCACGGTCACCGACATCGCCCGTCGGGCCCGGACGTCGCCGGCCACGTTCTACCAGTACTTCGGCAATGTGGAGGAGGCCATGCGCGTCCTGGCCGAAGGGATGGTGGACGAGGCGGGGCACCTGTCCGAGCTGGTCGGCGGCGACTGGTCGGTGGAGGCGAGCTGGGATACAGCCCGCGCCATCGCCGAGGGGTTCCTGACCTATTGGGAGGACAACCGCGCCATCTTCAGGGTGGTCGACCTGGCCACCGAGGAAGGTGATGCCGAGCTGCGCGCCATCCGGGTGCGGGCGCTCAATGCGGTGACGGTGGCCCTGGCCGAAGTCATTGCACGGGCCTCCACCGATTCACCGGCCGGCGGCGAACCCATGGCCGTGGCTGGGACGCTGGTGGCCATGTTCGCCAGCGTTTCGGCCCACCGCGAGGGCTTCGAGTACTGGGGAATCCGCACCCGCCACCTCATCGACACCCAGGCCCGCTTGCTGCACTGGGCCGTCACCGGTCGGCCCGGCCCTTCGGGCGTGGTGGGCCGTGCACCGCTCAGCGACGGCTACTTGAGCGCCACCGGGTTGAGCGGCGAGCCCAGCCCGTTGGTGAAGGGGAGCGGGGTGGCGTCCAGCAGGAAGGTGTACTGACCGTCCACGGCGCAGTCCGCCGCCAGGTCGTCGAGGACCCAGTTCTGGCCTTGGGTCATCCCCATCTCCACCAGGTGGAGGAGGTGGACGGGCAGGTAGATGTCGTCGTACTGGCAGGGGAAGACCTCGAAGACCAGGGTGTCGGTGGCCACCGCCGCCACGTCACGAGACCAGAACCACTCGGCCGTCTCGATGGTCAGCCCGGGCGACGGCCACGTGTAGGCGATCAGGTCCCGGTCCGGCGGTCTGAGATGCACCATCTGCCCGGTGCGCACCAGCACGATGTCACCCGCGGCCATCTCCACGCCGCCCAAGGTGGCGGCCGCCGTCAGGTCGTCGGGGGTGATGGCGTAGCCGGGCTCGAGGGCAGCGAGCCCGCGGGCCCGGGCCACATCGAGCAGGACACCCCGGCCGATCACCGTCGTCAATTGGTGGATGCCGCAGCGGTCGGCCCCGCCCGCGCTGACTGACGACGCCGGGTATCCGTTGTAGATCTTCCCGCCGTAGCTGCAGTGGGCCAGGGCGTCCCAATGGGTGGCGCATTGGAGGGCCAGCGTCACCACATCCTCGCTGGAGCACACCCAGTCCGGATCGGCACTCAGGGGTTCGTTGACCTGGATCATGGAGCGGGCCGGGTTCACCCTGCCCTTGATGAACCCCGCCTGTATCCCCTCCGCCTCGGAGAGGGGGAGACCGAGAGCGAAGGCCTTCCCCTGGCGCACCGAGGCGGCGCCTCGCTGGCGGGCGGCCTGGTCGATCAGGTTCAGGGTGCCGATCTGATCCTCCGGGCCCCAGCGGCCCCAGTTGCGGACCCGGTCGGCGACCTCGGCGAACGGTGCGGGAACAGCCACCGGCGCAGACTAGTGGCGGCTCTTAGACCAGCCCCGTCCCGCCGAGTGGCGCCGGCCCGGTTGTCTGGCGGCCCTGAGCCGACGATACTGAGGGTGCGTCAAGGGTGAACACAATCTCTGGGAGGGATTCTCAATGACAACGCGTGCCGTGGTGTGTACCGGGCTGAACGAGCCTTGGAAGACCCATGAGATCGATATCGACCCCCCCGGCTTCCGGGAGATCCGGGTCAAGATGGTCTATTCGGGCATGTGCCACTCGGACGAGCACTTGCGGTCGGGTGACATCGGCGCCCCTCCCGAGGTGCTGGAATTACTCGGGGTCCCTTCCATGTTCCCCGTGGTCGGCGGGCATGAGGGCTCGGGCATCGTGACCGAGGTGGGCGACAGCGTCACTCAGGTAGCGGTGGGCGACCACGTGGCGGTCGCCTTCATTCCTGCCTGTGGGACCTGCCATTGGTGTGCCTCAGGTCGCCAGAACCTCTGCGACCTCGGGATGACGACACTGGTTGGCGGCATGATCAGCGACGGCACCTACCGCTACCACCTGGGTGACGAGAACCTGAATCGCATGGCGCAACTGGGTACCTTCGCCGATGAGATGGTCTGCCACGAGAACTCCGTGGTCAAGATCGATCCCTGGGCCAACATGAAGGCCGCCGCCCTCATCAGCTGCGGCATCTCCACCGGCTACGGTTCGGCCGTCGACCGGGCCAAGGTCAAGGGGGGCGAGACGGTGGTCGTGGTCGGCTGTGGCGGCGTCGGGTCCGGTGCGATCCAGGGGGCTCGCATCGCCGGAGCGCGCTACATCATCGCGGTGGACCCGGTGGCCTTCAAGCTCGAGAAGGCCAAGGAGATCGGC
>PNAT01000173.1 GCA_003169675.1 Acidimicrobiaceae bacterium | reverse complement strand
CGGTGACTCTTCGAGCCGGAGCCGGAAGGGTTCTAAGCTGAGCGGATCATGTCCGCGGGCCAAACTGCTGTGCTCATCGCATCGATCGCTTGCGTGGTGGCGGTGGCGGTGCTCCTCGGCATCATGGTTTCGTTGCGCCGCCAGGTTCGGGAGGTGAAGAGCGTGGCCGAGGACCTCCGTCGTCAATTGGTCCCGATGGTCGCCGATGCCCACCGGGTGGTGGACCAGGCCGCCACCGAGATGGAGCGGGTCGGCGCCGTGCTCGAATCCACCGAGTCGGTGCACACGACGGTCGACTCGGCATCCCGATTGGCTTACCGGGCCTTCGCCAACCCGGTGGTCAAGGTATTGGCGGTGAAGGCGGGGGCGGCCGGGGGCATGCGTCGGCTGGCCTCGGGGTCCCCCGGGTCCCGGGGTACGAACGGTGCCCCAGCCGCCACGAGATCGCCTGACCAGAGATCGTCGATGCCTGCCCGGACACAACCAAAACGAGTCCGCCGACATGATTCCTAAGCGCCCGTTCTGGTTGGCGATGGGCGCCGCCCTCGGTGCGGGATCGTCGCTTTGGCTCGAGCGACGGGTGCGCCGGACCGTACACGAGGCCGCCAGCCGCTTGCAGCCCGACGCACTCGCATCCGAGATCGGGAGATCGGCCCGCCAGATGGCCGAATCGACCAGCGAGCGGGTTCGGAGTGCTGTCTCGGTGGGCCGGACCGAGATGCAACAACACGAAGAGGAGCTGTGGCGGGAACTGGCCGAGCGGAGAATGGTTCCGGGCCTGCCGGTGTCTCCGGAGGATGACGAGTGGTTGCAAGGCTCGATCGGTTCGTCAGCGTCACCGTCACCGGCACCGTCGCCTCCGCGAGCCGAGCCACCATCAATGAGCATCGAATCGCGTCCGAGGGGCACAGGTTCCCCAGCAGAGTTGTCAGGGACATCCGCGGAAGCGACACCGGATCCCGCGCCGAAGAGCCGGGGCCGGCGCCGCAAGCGGGTCGGCGCGACGAAATCAGCCTCTCACCTGGGCAACTAAGCTCTTTAGTCGTGACCTCTGGCACGATGATGACCGCCGACCAACTTCGCTCCGCCTTCACCAGGTTCTTCACGGACCGCGGTCACGTCGTGGTGCCTTCCGCCGGTTTGGTTCCCCACGACCCCTCGGTGCTGTTCACGATTGCCGGCATGGTGCCGTTCAAGCCCTTCTTCGTGGGAGACGAGACCGCTCCCTGGCCCCGGGCCACCTCGATCCAGAAATGCTTCCGGACCGTCGACATCGACCTGGTCGGATTCACCCGCCGGCATTGCACGTTCTTCGAGATGCTGGGGAACTTCAGCTTCGGGGACTACTTCAAGGATCTCGCCATCCCCTACGCCTGGGAACTGGTTACCGAAGTGCTCGGGATGGACACCGACCGGTTGTGGATCACCGTCCACGACAGCGATGACGAGGCGGAGCAGATCTGGCGCGACGGGGTCGGGGTTCCCGCCGATCGCATCCAGCGGCTGGGCGAGGACAATTTCTGGAAGATGGGGGAGACCGGGCCGTGTGGCCCCAGCTCGGAGATCTTCTTCGACATGGGCGCCGAGTACGGCGAGCCCGGAGGCCCCGCCCTCGGTGGCAGCGAGCGGTTCGTGGAGATCTGGAACCTGGTCTTCATGCAGTACAACCGGCGGGACGAGGACACCATCGGGCCGCTTCCCCGCCCCAGCATCGACACCGGGGCCGGTCTGGAGCGGATCCTCCCGATCCTCCAGGGAGTCGACTCGATCTTCGCCACCGATCTGTTTGTGCCCTTGATCGAGGAGGCCCAGTCGATCACCGGCCGCACCTACGGCGAGGACGAGAAGACCGACGTGGGACTCCGGATACTCGCCGACCACGGCCGGGCCATGTCGATGCTCGTGGCCGACGGGGTGCTGCCCGCCAACGAGGGCCGGGGGTATGTCCTGCGGCGCGTCGTCCGGCGCGCCGTCCTGGCGGCGCGGCGCCTCGGCGTGGACAAACCCGTGACCCCGGTGCTCATCGACGCGGTGACCGGGGCGCTCGGCGAGGCGTGGCCCGCACTGGTCGACAACCACGACCTCATCCTCGGCGTGCTCTCGCGCGAGGAGGGGGGGTTCGACCGCACGCTGCGGTCCGGACTGGGCCGGCTCGAAGAGGCCTTCGCCAGCGGGGAGAAGGTGCTCGGGGGCGACGTGGCCTTCACGCTGCACGACACCCATGGCTTCCCGGTCGAACTGACCGAGGAGCTGGCGCGCGACGCCGGGGTGGAGGTGGACCGGGCCGGGTTCGACGCCGCCATGGCGGCGCAGCGTGAGCGGGCGCGGGCGGCCACCCGGGCCACGCAGGCGGGCGACGCCACGGCCTACCGCAGCCTGCTGGAGGAGTCGGGGCCGACACCGTTCATCGGCCGCCTGCCGTCGCACTACGAGGTGCCGGCCCGCGTCGTGGGCGTGCTGACCCTCGACGAGACGGACGAGGTCGAGATCTTCTTGGACCAGACGCCCTTCTACGCCGAAGGTGGGGGGCAGATGGGGGACACCGGGACCATCGTCACCGAGAGCGGCATCGCCGATGTGCTCGATACCGTCTATGCCGTCCCCGGGCTCATCGCCCATCGGGCCCGCCTCAGCGGTGAGCTCGTGCTGGGACAGGATGCGCTGGCCACGATTGACGGCGAGCGTCGCCAGGCGTTGCGGCGCAACCACACGGCCACGCATCTGCTGCACGCCGCACTGCGCACCGTCCTGGGCGACCATGTGCGCCAGCAAGGGTCGCTGGTGGCGCCCGAGCGGTTGCGGTTCGACTTCTCGCATCACGCCCAACCGAGCCCGGGTGAGCTGGCCGAGGTGTTCAACCTGGCCAACTTGGCCGTGCTCACCGATGACCCGGTGGTGACGACGGAGACGTCGAAGGAGGAGGCCGAGCGTATGGGCGCCATCGCCCACTTCGGCGACAAGTACGGGGCCACGGTGCGCGTCGTGCAGGCCGGTTCCTCGTCGTTGGAATTCTGCGGCGGCACCCACGTGGCCTCGCTGGGCCAGATCGGTCTCATCACCTTGGTGTCGGAGGGGTCCATCGGATCGAACACCCGCCGCATCTTCGCCTTGACCGGTCGGGCCTCCCTCGAGCGTGCCGCGGCGCGTGAGCGTTTGGTCCACGCCGCCGCCGAATTGTTGCGCACCGAGCCCGATGATCTGCTCGATGCCGTCGGGCGGGTGGTGGAACGCCAGCGCGACAGTGAACGCGAGGTGGCCACGCTGCGCCAGCAGTCCAGCCACGCCGACGCGGCTGCACTGGCCGCGGGCGCCGCCGATGGCGTGGTGGTGGCCCGGCGCGACGGGGTGGAGCCCGATGCCCTGCGCGGTCTGGCCCAGGCGGTGCTGCGCCACGACGCCGTGCGGGCGGTGGTGCTGGGGGGTTCGCCCGATGGGGTGAAGGTGGCCTTGGCCGTGGCCACCGGGGGCCAGCCCGACGCCACCGAGCTCGTCCGCTCCCTGGGCGCCCTGGTGGGCGGCGGCGGCGGGGGAACGCCCGAGGTGGGCCTGGCCGGGGGCAAGGACCCGGGCCGGTTGGACGACGCATTGGCCGAGGCGCAGCGGCTTCTCTCGGCGTGAGCGAACCCGGCCGAGGACCCGGGCGGGTCGCCGCGCTCGATCTGGGTTCGCGGCGCATCGGGGTGGCCTTCAGCGACAGCGGGCGCACCATCGCCAGCCCCTGGGGCATGGTGGAGCGCAGCGGTGACGTGGCGGCGGATCGAGCCGCTCTTCTTGACGTCGTGCGCCAGGTGGAGGCGTCGACGGTGGTGGTCGGGCTGCCCTTGAGCCTGTCGGGCCGGACCGGGCCGGCGGCCCAGGCCGCCCTGGCCGAGGTGGCCGCCCTGCGCGAGGTGCTCGAGCCGCTCGGGGTCTCGGTGGAGACGGCCGATGAGCGCTACACCACGGTGCTGGCGCAGCGTTCCCTGACCGCCGCCGGTCGCAAGGGGAACGCGGCCCGGGGGGTCATCGACAGCGCAGCGGCCATGGTGCTCCTCCAGGCCTGGCTGGACCGGGCATGACCGGGACCGGGGATCCGGGGGAGGCTGCCGCATCGGCCCGCGCGCGCCGCCGCCGGGTGGTGGGGGCCGCCGCCGGCATGCTGGTGGTGCTCGTGTTGGCCTTCATCGTTTGGTACGAGCTGGAGGCATACGCCCTGGGGCCCGAGGGTCCCCCGGTGGTGCTCACTGTGCACGACGGCGAGCCGGTCAACTCCATCGTGTCCAATCTCAGCGACCTGCACGTCATCGGGAGCTCGCTGGCCTTCCGGATTTCGGACATCGTGGACGGGACGCCCACGGTGGTCCCCGGCGACTACTCCTTCCATGAGAACCAGACCTTCGCCGAGGTGCGGGCCATCCTCGACGGCGGGCCCAACGTCTATTTGGTGGACGTCCGGGCCGGCCTGACGCTGCGCGAGGTGGCCCAACGGGTCGATGACTTCCCCGGACACGGAGCCACGTCGTTCGCCCACATCGCGGCCAGCGGGGTGGTGCACTCGGTCTTCTCACCCCCGGGGTCGAACAACCTGGAAGGCATGCTGGGCAGCGGGATCTACCGGGTATTCCCCGGACAGTCCGACACCACGATCCTGACCGAAATGGTGCGGCGTTTCGACCGCCAGGCCACTGCCGCCGGAATCAACACCGGGGCCGGCAGCGCCTTCAGTCCCAGCGCCTACCAGCTCATCACGGCGGCATCGGTGGTCGAGAAGGAGGGCTACATCCCCAAGAACATGCCCGACGTGGCCCGGGTGATCGATAACCGTGTGGCGGCGGACATGGCGCTGCAGATGGATTCGACCGTGCTGTACGCCTTGGGCCAGGACGGGGGGCCGGTGACCCCTCAGGACCTGCAGATCGTGTCGCCCTACAACTCCTACCTCAACAAGGGCCTGCCTCCGACTCCCATCTGCACCCCTTCTCCCGAGGCGCTGGCCGCCGCCGTGCATCCGCCGCCGGGCCATTGGCTCTACTTCGTCCTGGTGGACAAGGACGGCACTGAGGCCTTCGCCGACACGTTCGCCCAGCAGCTGGCCAACGAGAAGCTGGCCCACTCGCGCGGGGTGGGCTGAGCGGTGACGGACGGTGCGCCGGTGGCCGTGCGGATGGCATTGACAATGGCCCGGGTCAGGCAAGAGGTGGGTCCCGACACCACCCTGGTCGGGGTGATCGGGAGCCCGATCGCCCATTCTCTGACGCCTCGGTTGCACCGTGCCGCCTTCGATGTCCTCGGGCTGGGGGACACCTGGCGCTCGGTGGCCTTTGATGTGGCAGCCGGGCAGGCGGGGGAGGCCCTTGAGGCCATGCGGGAGGTGGGGATCTTCGGGCTCTCGGTCACCATGCCCCTCAAGGCAGACGTGGCGGCACTGGTCGACGAGCGCAGTGACGTGGCCGCGAAGCTGGAGGCGGTCAACTCGGTGGTGAATCGCGATGGCGTGCTGTTCGGCGCCAACACCGACGGGGAAGGATTCGTGGCCTCGCTGGCCCGCCGCGCCGGGTTTTCCGCGGCGGGCC
This sequence comes from Acidimicrobiaceae bacterium, assembly GCA_003169675.1. Classification (GTDB taxonomy): domain Bacteria; phylum Actinomycetota; class Acidimicrobiia; order Acidimicrobiales; family RAAP-2; genus Bog-473. Next base: position 6,491 of record PNAT01000173.1, on the reverse strand, counting down.
AGCGTTGCCTCGTGGTCGGGGCGGGCGGTGCCGCCCGCGCGGTGGTGCTGGCATTGGCCGAAGCCGGGGCGGCCGAGGTCGCCGTCGGCAACCGGACGGCGTCGCGGGCTGGCGCGGTGGCTGCGCTGGCCGGCGTGGTGGGCCGGGCGGTCGACCTGTCCGGTGCGCCGGGGCCCGAGGTGGAGGCCCTGGTGGCCCAGGCCGACCTGGTGGTCAACGCCACACCCATCGGCATGGTCGGCACGGGAGGGACGGCCGCTGAGGGGGAGGAGTGGCCGATCGCACCGCATCTGCTCCACCCCGGACAGGTGGTGGCCGACTTGATCTACGTCCCACGGCCAACGCCCTGGCTGGCCGCCGCGGCCACGGCCGGGGCGACGACAGTGGATGGTCTGGGAATGCTGGTGCACCAGGCGGCGGCCCAGCTGGCCGTGTGGACCGGTCTTGATCCACCGGTCGAAGCGATGTGGCGCTCGGTCGACCCTGCGGATACCGCCACCAGCTGAGAAATCGAGCCGCCGAGCGTTGAGAGGGCGTCGAATGGTTCTCCGGAAACTAAACGAATCCGTTTAGTTTCCGGAAACGATGTACGGGACTCCGCCACCGAGCCTCAATCGACATCAATCACACAGATTGGGCGACCGTCGACCGCAACGGACGGAGGATGTAGCCACGCTCTACGTTGGGTCAGCCCAGAGGTGGAGCGACCTCGAGTCCCGGCCAGAGGTCGGCTGCGGCCAGCGCACCGATGGCCTCCTGGCGCAACGCCACCTCCACGGCGTCGCGTTGGGCGGGCACCGTGTGCAGCATCACCCGCAAGGTGGTGGTCGACACGTCCGCCGCCACGAAGCCGACCACCATCGGCGGCTCGATGCAGTGCGGGGCGAACTGGGGTCGCGCCGCCACCCGCTGGGCCGCCTCCCCGACGATGGCACGGACCCGGTCGAGATCGACCGCCGAGGTACCGGGCAGGGTCAGATCGACCACAGCGCGGGCCCCACCCCGTGAGAGGTTGCCCACCGTGCGGATGTCACCGTTGGGGATGTAATAGGTGGTGCCGTCGACGCCACGCACCCGGGTGAGGCGCATGGTCACGCCTTCGACCACACCGGTGACCGAACCGACGACGACAGAGTCGCCCACGTTGTACTGGTCCTCCACCGTCATGAGCAGGCCGGAGAAGTAGTCGCGCACGATCTGCTGGGCCCCGAAGCCGAGGGTGGCGCCGATGATGGTGGCACTGGCCAGGAGTGGAGTGAGGTTCACCCCCAGCATGCCCAGGATGATGGCCGCCGCCACCACGAAGACGAAGAAGCGCCAGATGTGGGCCACCAGTCCCGACATGGTGGTGACCCGGGCCCCGGCCCGCACCGAGCCGGAGCGGGTGGCCGCCTGGTTGGCCAAGCGCTCGAGGATGCTGCGGACGGACTTGGCGCCGTATCGAGCGACGATCATGGCCACCAGCAGCACGAGCACGATGCCCACCGGTCGCACAATGAGGTCGGTCACTGTCTTGGCGGTGTTGGCACCGACGCCGAACTTGGTCAAGAGGACATAGAGCCATCCCCCGCCCGTGTCCACGGCGCCCACCAGGGGACCGAGGTCCGCAACGAGGTGAGTGGTCATCCCCGGTATTCTGTCCCGCGAAGCCACGCCATGACCACGATCGCCCGCACAGTCGTCGCCCCCAGGCGCCAGGTCCCTGCGTTTGACTTCATCCTGGTAGCTGCCACCGTCATGGTCTCCTTCGTCGGTGTCATCATGGTCTACACGGCGACGCGCGGTTCACTGGTGGCCCAAGGGGAGGACCCCAAGACCTTCTTGAAGAAGCAGGCGCTCTTCGTCTTCCTCGGCATCATCACCATGGTGGTGGTCGCCGTCTTCGACTACCGGCGCCTGGAACCGGTGGCCATGGTCCTCTACGGTCTCATTGTGGTCGCCCTGCTGGGGGTCTACGTGGTGGGGAGCAGCGCCCAGGGTGCAGCCCGATGGTTCTCCGTCGGCCCCCTGCAGCTGCAGCCGTCCGAGTTCGCCGTCCTGGCCGAGATCCTGGCCGTGGCGTCGTACTGCGACCAGCGGACCGAGGAGGGACTGGCCTGGCGCGACGTCTTCCGCCTGCTCGTCCTGGCCGGCATCCCCATTGTGCTCGTCATGGGCCAGCCCGACCTGGGAACGGCCATGATCATGGTGATCGTGCTGCTGGTCCTGTTGGCCGTGGCCGGCCTGCCCATCCGCATCCTCGTGATGCTCCTCGTGGCCACCGTCGGGGTGGCGCTCTTGGCCGTGGTGACCGGGCTCTTGCACCACTATCAGGTGGCCCGCCTGACCACGTTCTTGAACCCGAACAATCCGAGCAACAATCCCTACGTGCAGTCGGCCATCTACAACCTGAAGGAGGCCAAGGCGGCCATCGGCTCGGGAGGGTGGTTCGGCGCGGGCATCGGCCACGGGGCCCAGACCAACCTCGGGTACGTGCCCGAGCAACAGACCGACTTCATCTTCACCGCCGTGGGGGAGCAGCTCGGCTTCATCGGTGCCACCGCAGTGCTGTCGCTTCTCGGCGCCATCGCCTGGAGGATCCTCCACTCGGCCTCGGCGTCCCGCGATGTGTTCGGGCGGCTCATCTGCACCGGATTGTTCGCCTTCGTGTCCTTCAGCGTGTTCCAGAACGCCGGGATGACCATGGGCATCATGCCCATCACCGGTATCCCGCTTCCCTTCGTGAGCTACGGGGGGACGGCGGTGCTGTGCTTCTTCACCGCGGTGGGTCTCGCCCTCAGTGTGGGCGCCCGCCGACGGGTCCGATGACCGTACTGCCCCCTGCGGCACCACCGGCCCTGCGGGTCATGGACGTCGAAGACGTCTCACTCGACCTTCCGTCGCCGTACCCGGCGGTGACCCTGGTCGAGTCGGAGTCCCCCTTCCGGACGCTGGTCTTCCCGGTGGGGCTGACCGAGGGCACCGCGCTGGCCCAGGCCATGCGCCGCCTGGAGTCACCCCGACCGATGACGCACGAGCTGTTCACCGAAGTGCTGCAGCGGGCGCGTCTGGAGGTGATCGCCGTCCGGCTGGTGGGGAGGGACAACGGCAACTACCTGGCCGAGCTCGACCTCATGACGCCACAAGGAAGCGAGCGCATTGCGTGCCGGCCCTCCGACGGGCTCATCCTGGCGCTGCGCATGCCGGTGACCGCCCCCATCCTGGTCGACGAGCGCCTGTTGGAGGGACAGGGAGACGTGGTCCCGCTCGGCGGAGGCTGATCAGTACAGAGGCGGCGACCGGCCCCTAGCGGGCCGGCACCAAAGGACCCTCGCCCGGTTGGGCCACGCCGGACGCCGCGATCTCCGCCTGGGCCTGCGCCCCCTCGTCGGAGATCCGCAGCAGCAGGGCGATCAGGACGTAATTGGCCAGCAGGGACGAGCCGCCGTAGGCCACGAACGGCAGGGTGATGCCGGTGAAGGGGAGGAGCCGCACCACCCCGGCCATGATGAAGAAGGCCTGGAAACCGATGATGATGGTGAGCCCCGTGGCCATCAGGCGCGAGAAGTCCGAGCGGGCCGTCTGGGCCACCCGCAGGCCGGCGCCGACCATGAGGATGAAGGCGACGACCACGGCCACGGAGCCGACCAGTCCCATTTCCGTGCCGACGGCGGCGAAGATCATGTCGGTCGTGAGGAAGGGGATGAGGCCGGCCGCCGTATCGAGGCCCAGTCCGGTGCCCCCGATGCCCCCGCTGCCCAGTCCATAGAGGCCCTGCCGGAGTTGCGAGCCACCCGAGTTGAGGTTGGTGGGCGTCTGCCATGGGTTGAACCACTCGTTCACCCGCAGGTGCACCTGCCCGAAGTAACGGGCCGAGATGAACGCCCCGCCGGCGAAGAGCATCAGACCCAAGACGAGGTAGCCGAAGCGCCCGGTGGTGATCCACAGCAAGCCGATGAACAGCGTGAACAGCAAGGCGGCGAAGCTGATGTCGCCCTCCAGGCCGATCACGGCCATGGTGGCGCCCCAGGCGACGATGATGGGGACCAGGGGCCGGGGATCGAGGATCAGGCGGTCACCGAGCCGGGCCGTCGGTATGGAGAGCATCTCCTTGTTGGCCGCGAAGTACGAGGCGAAGAAGACGCAGAGCAGGATCTTCGAGAACTCGATCGGCTGGAACTCGAGCCGGCCGAAGTGCACCCACAGTCGGGCGCCATTGATGGGGCTGAAGGCCAGGGGGGCCACCAGCAACACACCGGCCGCCAGGAGGACGACGTAGCGGTAGCGCTCCAGGTCGCGGGAGAACCGCACGACGAGGAGGGTGGCGATGTAAAGCGCCACCCCGAGCGCGGCCCAGCCGGCCTGTTGCTGGGCATAGACCGGGTTCCAACGGGCGATCACCACGTAACCGATCCCGTTGAGCAGCGCGGCCAGAGGGAGGATCACGGGATTGGCTTGGGGCATCAGCCAGCGGTTGGCCATGTGCAAGAGCATCGACAGGCCGAGCACGACGCCGAGGAAGGGGCCGATGTCGGCCGGGATCTTCGACTTGGCGCCCAGCTCGGCGATGACGTAGAGGGCGACGATCAGCAGTGACCCGAAAAACAACAGCCCGAGCTCGGTCCGGCGCTTGGGCTTGGGCCCGGCCACATAGCCCGGGAAAAAGGAGTGACGAACGGTCGGGGGCACCAGGCGAATCGTAGTGGCGGCGGGTAGCATCGGGGGTGACGACATGGCCGTAGACCCCTCCCTGATGACCCCGCCGCCAGGACCCGTCGAGCGCCTCTCAGCACCGTCCTACCAGCAGATTGAGGCTTTCGGCTACCAGCGGTTCACCAACCGGGAGCAGTCGCGCCTCGATTTCGGGGCCCGCCTGCTCGACCTGGCCGAGGACGACGGCGTCCCTCTCCTGGAGCGGACCAAGTTCCTGGCCATCTTCTCCGAGTTGCTCGACGAGTTCTATCAAGTGCGGGTGGCCGCCCTGGAGGACCAGGTGGCGGCGGGCGTGAGGACCCGGTCGGTGGATGGCCTGCGCCCGGGCGAGCAGCTCAAGCTGATCCGGGCCTGGGTCGAGGACCTGGTCAAGCGGCAGGACGCCATTTTCCTGGGCCACATCGTCCCCGCCCTGGCGGACGCCGGAGTCCGCCTCTCGGACTGGTCCTCGCTCGATGACGATGACCGCGCCCACCTGGTTGACGTCTTCGGTCGCCAGATCTACCCGGTCCTCACCCCGCTGGCCGTCGACCCGGGCCACCCCTTCCCCTACATCTCCAACCTGTCCCTCAACCTGGTGGTCGAGGTGCAGGACCCCTCGACGGGTGAGCGCCGCATCGCCCGGGTCAAGGTGCCGCCCGTGCTGCCCCGCTTCGTGGTCATGCCCGACGGTGAGCGCTTCGTTCCCCTCGAGCAGGTCATCGCCGCCCACCTGGACTCGTTGTTCCCTGGCATGACCGTCGGCCAGCACCACGCTTTCCGCGTCACCCGCAATGCCGACCTGGCGCTGGAGGAGGACGAGGCCGATGACCTCCTGGTGGCCATCGAGATGGAGTTGCGCCGGCGCCGTTTCGGTCGGGCCCTCCGGCTCGAGGTCGGGGCCGACATGGGCGACGACGTGGTGGAGCTGCTGGCGTCCGAGCTCGAGGTGGCTCGCGACGGGGTGTTCCACGTTGAGGCCCCGCTCGACCTGAGCGGCCTGTGGGGCGTCTACGCGCTGGACCGGCCCGACCTGCACGGCGAGACCTGGACCCCGATGACGCCGCCGTACCTGGCCACGGCGGCCAACGAGCCCACGGAGTTCTTCGCCATGCTGCGTGAGCGCGACGTGCTGGTGCACCACCCCTATGACTCGTTCGCCACCTCGGTCGAGGCTTTCGTGGCCCAGGCCGCCGTCGACCCGGCCGTGCTGGGGATCAAGCAGACGCTCTATCGCACCGGTGGGGACAGTCCCATCGTGGCGTCGCTCATTGAGGCAGCTCACAATGGCAAGCAGGTGGCGGCCATCGTCGAGCTCAAGGCCCGTTTCGACGAGGAGGCCAACATCGGGTGGGCCCGGGCGCTGGAAGAGGCCGGGGTCCATGTCGTCTACGGCATCGTCGGCCTGAAGACCCACTCCAAGACGGCGCTGGTGTTGCGGCGTGAGGAGGATGGCGTGCGCCATTACTGCCACGTCGGCACCGGCAACTACAACTCGGCAACGGCACGCCTGTACACCGACTTCGGCCTCTTCACGACCGACGAGGCGATCGGCGCCGACGTCGCCGAGCTGTTCAACTATCTGACCGGCTTCGGCCGCCCGTCCGGCTACCGCAAGGTGCTGGTCGCGCCGAGTTACCTGCGCAACGCGATCCTCGGCGAGATCGCCGACGCCGTCGCCGCGCACTCAGCCTCGAGCCCCTCGCGGATCACGATCAAGATCAACGCGCTGGTCGACCGCGCCTGTATCGACGCGCTCTACCTCGCCTCGCGCGCGGGGGTGCGCGTCGACCTCAACGTGCGCGGCATCTGCTGCCTGC
>PNAT01000119.1 GCA_003169675.1 Acidimicrobiaceae bacterium | reverse complement strand
GGCATCGAGGGTGCCTTCCTTCCCTGCTCATTCTGGCTGGTGCAGGCTCTCGCCGTCACCGGCCGGATTTCCCAAGCCCACGCACACTTCAGAGAGCTTTGCGCGCTGGCTAGCCCACTTGGGCTTTTTGGCGAAGAAATGGACCCTGTCACGAGCCGGCACCTGGGTAACTATCCCCAAGCTCTCACCCACGCCGCCCTGGTTCAGGCGGCCCTGTCCCTGGGTAAGGAGTGATAAATCCGTCAAACGCCAGGGCGATCACGCCCAGGGGAGCAAGGATGGTGGCAACTAACAGCTCGATGCAGCTCGGGATGGTCGGAGTGGGCCGGATGGGAGCGAACATCGTTCGCCGTCTCATGCGAGACGGGCACACGTGTGTGGTCTTTGACGTGGACCCAGGCGCCGTCAAGGCGTTGGAGGACGACGGGGCAACGGGTTCGACCTCGTTGGCCGACTTTGTCGAGAAGCTGACGATGCCTCGGGCGGCCTGGGTGCTGGTGCCTGCTGGTGAGGTAACTGGCAAAACCATCGAAGATCTGGCCTCACACATGGATCGCGACGACATAATTATCGACGGTGGTAATTCCTATTACACACGTCGTAGCCGACGACCACGGTCGGGGGCTGACGCATGTTCATGTAGTCCCGCAACTCGGCTGCCGAGACCCTCCAGGCACGTCCGTGCTTTTCGGCCACCAGCCATAGGGAGGTCCATGGGGAAGTCGCCTGACCAGCCATCAGGGCAAAGGTTCGCTCGGCAATGGCCACCTGGGTCTGGTCGACCAGGCGGCGTAGATACGACGGCGAGACCCCGATCACCTCGCTCGCTTCGCGCAGTGACCACCATTCTCGGTTGTCCAGGCGGCCTGACGGGCCACCGGCCCTGCCGGCCGACCCCTGGGCGCCGATAACTGGTTCATGGGTCCGCGGGTCCAAGCCCGAGAGCACCGAGCGCAGGTCGGCACCGTCCACGTCCCCTCTCAGACCAAGAGCGTCAGCACCGTGACCGATCCAAGTGCCCGGACCCTCCCCAGCCGAATCGGCATAGTAGGTCGTCAAGCCGCCGTCGGGGGATGGAAGCTCGGTTTCCCGAACAGCTCGCGAGCCGCCTCGCTCCGCTCGTTGGCCTTCCAGGTATGAAACAACGTCGGCAGCAACGGCGCCGACAGTTCTCCCTCGGGCGCCGAGCACGGTCACGGAGCAGATCACATAGATACACCCCGGCTCTTTGGGGCATGTGCGCGGGGGATTCACTACATCGGCCCGAAATGAGGGCAAGACGCTGGAATCCTGCAGGTTGCGCTCGCGCAACCTGCCAATGTGTCTCTTATGGGGACGTCAACATAGGAGACATTATGTGGACCTCCTTGTTATGTGGAGTAGCGGCGGTGGTGGCTGTGCTCGTGGCCTCTGGGCTCGGAGTTCGCGAGTTCGTCGGGGTGAGTGAGTGCGCATAATCCATCGCTGACGGTGAGGCTTCTTCGGTCCAAATCCGAAGGAGGCAGTTATGTCCACACCGTCCGTCGTTCGCGTCCCGGGTCCGTTGACCGAGCACGTTCCCGGCTTCGAGGCCCACCTCGTTGACCGCGGCTATGCCAATCGAACCGTCATGGCACATCTGCAGGGGATGGTTCGCCTGAGCCAGTGGCTCGAAAGGCGAAGAGTCACTCCCCAAGACCTCGACGCCCAGGTGATTGGGCGGTTCGTGGCCGGAATTGACCCCCGGGGGCGCCGACGGGTCTCGTGCACCTCGTTCTTGCTCCTGGACTACCTGCGCTCTGCAGGGGCAGTGCCAGAACCGGTGCCTCTGGTTCCTTCTCCGCTCGAAGATCTGCTGAACGCCTATCGGCGCTGGCTGGTCGAAGAACGTTCTCTGGCGCCTCTGACCGTCCAGAACTACCTGAGAACAGCCGAACGGTTCTGCCAGGAGACCTGTGCGGGCGAGCGTGACCGCCTACCAGCTCTCGAAGTATCCGACGTGTCGGGTTTCGTGCTCCGGTCCGCCCGCACCAGGAGCGCCAGAACGGTCAATGAGGTCGTCGTCAACCTGCGCTCATGGTTGAAGTTCCTCTATGGCCACGGCGTCATCACCACACCCCTGGCCGGAGCGACCCCGTGGATGGCCCGGGGCACCATGGCCATGTTGCCCCGCACCGTGCCGCCAGGCACGGCCCAGCGTCTGCTCGAAAGTTGTGATCGCACCAAGATCGCCGGCTTGCGCGACTACGCCATCATCAGCCTGCTGGCGCGCCTCGGACTGCGGGCCGCCGAGGTGGCGGCTCTCGAGCTCGGCGATATCGACTGGCGGGCGGGTCAGGTCATGATCCGCAGCAAAGGCGGCTGGCGGGACCCGCTGCCACTGCCCGTCGATGTCGGCGAGGCCATCGTCGACTACCTCAAAGTCAGGGATCCCGCCGAGGCAGTGCGCCAGGTGTTCCTCCACGTCAATGCCCCGAAGGGACCGGTCATCGCGTCCACCGTGCGTTCGGTGGTTCGCGAAGCCTGTGGGCGCTGCGGGCTCGAAGATGTCGGTTCGCACCGGCTGCGCCACGGCGCGGCCAGCCAGATGTTGGCCGCCGGTGTTCCGCTCTATGAGATTGGCCAGGTGTTGCGCCATCGCGACGCCAAGACCACGGCTCTCTATGCCAAGGTCGACCTGGCCTCCTTGATGACCGTTGCCAAGGCGTGGCCGGGGAGCGCACGATGAGCGCCCTGGCTGATGCCGCCGTCGACTACGTGGCCCTCCGCCGGGCAGTCGGGTTCAAGCTTGTTGGAGTTGACCGCTTGCTGGCCGACTTCGTGGCCTTTGCCGAATCCAACGGTGAGGGCACCGTCACTGTCGCACTGGCTCTGGCCTGGGCAGGTCAGAGGGGTGGTAACGCAAGAGTGGTGGCAAGACGGCTCAGCACCGTCCGAGGTTTCTCCCGCTACCTCCAGGCGCAATGTCGCGACCATGAGGTGCCACCAACCTGGCTCTTGCCCATCGGAAAAGGGGTCCGTCGCGTCCCTTACCTCTATTCGAGCGGTGACATCACGGCCATGATGCAAGCGGCCCGGACCCTCGAGCCCGAGCTTCGGGCGAGCACTGTCGAGACGGTGCTCGGTCTGCTGTTCGTCAGTGGCATGCGCATTGGTGAGGTGTTGGCCCTCAACGAGAACGATGTCGACTGGGATGCCGGCACGCTCACGGTGCGATTGGCGAAGTTCAACAAGAGCCGGCTCGTTCCCCTCACGGCCAGCACATTGGATGCCCTGGGTGTCTACCTGGCCCGACGCCGTGCGCTGTGCGCCAAGGGGGTGACGTCGGCGCTGTTCGTCAACACCAGGGGAAAACGGCTCACCTATGCGGCCTTCTCCGTTGCATTCGGTGTGATCCTGGCCGAGGCCGGTGTGTGCTCTGTTGCCAAGCGGCCCCGAATTCATGACCTGCGGCACAGCTTTGCCGTGGCCACCTTGCTCGAGTGGTATCGAGCGGGGCTCGACGTCCAGCCGCTCTTACCCCGCCTGTCGGTCTATCTCGGCCACGTCAACCCGGCTTCGACCTATTGGTATTTGACCGGTTCGCCGGAGCTGATGGCACTCGTGGTCGACCGGCTCGAATCGAGCCGTGGGGAAGTCAATGGGGAATGGTCATGACGGCGCTCGCTCCCACGCTGGAGGCTTTCTTCACCGAGCGGCTGTACACCCAGGCCCATGCCAGTGCGCACACGGTCGCCTCGTATCGCGACACCTTCCGGTTGCTCTTGAAGTTCGCCCATGCCCAGTTGGGCAAGGAACCCTCGGCACTCGACATCTCCGATCTCGATGCCGCGCTCATTGGGGCGTTCCTCACCCACCTCGAAGTCGACCGGCACAACGCGATCCGAACCCGCAATGCCCGCCTGGCGGCCATTCGCTCGTTCTTCCGCTATGCCTCATTCGAGGTGCCCGAGCACGCCGGTCTCATCGGCGCGGTGCTGGCCATTCCCGACAAGCGGGGCACCAAGACCGTCGTGTCCTTCCTGAGCAGCCGAGAGGCCGAAGCGTTGCGGGGCGCCCCCGATCGCGGCACCTGGGTCGGTCGGCGAGACCATGCCCTGCTCGCCACCGCGCTGCAGAGCGGGCTCCGGGTCTCTGAGCTCACTGCGTTGTGCGCCAAGGACGTAGTGCGGGGCGACGGCGCGCATCTGCGGGTCCATGGCAAGGGCCGAAAGGAACGCTGCACACCGCTGACTCGCCACACCGCCAAGGTGCTGGGGGTCTGGTTACGAGAACTGAACCCAACCGGCGAGGATCCGGTCTTCCCCACCCAAGCGGGCAGAGCGCTCAGTCGCTATGGCGTTCGGGCTCTGGTGACCAAATACTCCAAGGCCGCTGCAACACGTTGCCCGAGCCTGGTGACCAAGACCGTGACGCCGCATACCCTTCGACATTCGTGTGCCATGGCACTCCTCGCCGCCGGCGTGGACACCTCAGTCATTGCCCTGTGGCTCGGCCATGAACAGGCACAGACGGTCCAGATCTACCTCCACGGTGATCTCACCATCAAAGAGAGAGCCATCGCCCGCACGGCACCCGCGGGGACGCCGCCCGGCCGCTATCGCGCCCCGGACAAGCTCATGGCCTTCCTCGAAGCCCTCTGATTATGCGGACTCACTCACCCCGACGAACTCGCAAACTCCGAGCCCAGAGGCCACGAACACAGCCACCACCGCCGCTACTCCACATAACAAGGAGGTCCACATAATGTCTCTTATGGGGACGTCAACATAGGAGACA
>PNAT01000163.1 GCA_003169675.1 Acidimicrobiaceae bacterium | reverse complement strand
GCCGTTCTGGTTGCCCTCGGCACGATGCAACTGGCATGGATGATCATCTTGGCAGCGTTGATATTCATTGAAAAGGTGACCCCGATAGGCGAGCGATTCGCCCGCGTGGGCGCCGCCGCGTTCGTGGCCCTTGGCGTCATTCTCGTAATCCATCCGATTTTCTTGAGCCGGCTGACTTGAAAGGAAGCGACAGGTGCCAACAACCGCACAGACCACCAAATGGCGGCTCCGTGGTAAGGGGTACGAGTTCTGCAACTGTGCCCCTGGGTGTACGTGCAACTTCTCGGGCTTCCCCAGCTCCAGCGACGGCAGCTGCAAGGCATTCGTCGGCAATGTCATCGAAGACGGAATGTGTGGTGACGTGGACCTCTCGGGCGTGACGGCGATCGCCATGCTGGATTGGCCCAAGGCGATCCACGATGGCGGGGGCAAGGTGGTGTTCATCGTCCAGCCCGATACGACCGAGGAGCAGATCGGCTGCCTGGCTCAGATCTACACCGGACAACTCGGGGGCAACCCCTGGGCCATTCTCGGGACCACTTACGAGGTGGCGGGGCTGGTCAAGACCCCCATCACGATTGATGGCACCGGTATGAAGATCACGATGTCGGCCGATGGTGTCGGCAGTGCCAGCGGGGACAGCTTCAAGAACCCCGTGACCGGCGAACCGCACGCAGCGCAGATCGTATTGCCCGACGGGTTCATCTGGGAGAAGGGTGAGTGCGGCGTCGGGTCGTTCACGGTTGCCGCTGAGGGTCTCGACCTTTCCTACAGAGACTCGAATTGGATCTACTACGAGTTCGACTGGGCAGACGACCGCTAGGTCCTCGTAGAGCCGCGCCTATCCGAGAGACATATCGACCACTTCCAGTGATTCTTGAAAGAACCGCAGAGCCTTTGGACCCATCGCATGCAGCGCGTTCAACTCGGAAAAGGGGACGCGCGCTCGCTGGGCCGGTTCGGGATACCCGGCCGCCACGAGGGCTCGGGTGGCGGGTGCTCCGATGCTGCGCGGGAACCCGGTTTCGGAGTCAGGCATGCGCCAATTGCGGAGTTCGTCGACCGGCCTACCTGTCCGCGTCGAGCAGTTTGGTCAGTACTGCCTCCAACGCGGCGCGGTTCACTCCACTCAGTGGCGCCATCAGATGGCGCTCTATCCCGTCGATGTGCTCCGTCACCGCTCGGTGCAACATGGCCTGCCCCTCAGGTGTCAGCACCACGTGGATACTGCGCCGATCGCTCGGACAGTTCTGCCGGGCCACCAGTCCCGCCTCCACCATGCGGTCCACCAGTCGCGTGACGCCGCCGGTGGTGAGGGCCACATCGGTGCTCAGTCTGCTCATGGTCAAGCGCCCATCGGGCGCCCCACCTATATGGATGAGGACGTCGAACCAGACCAGGGGAATCCCCACGCTCTCTTCGAGCTCCCGGCCGAGCAGGTCGGTCAGCCGCCGGTGGGCCCGGATGAACAGGCCCATGAGGTGGAGCCGCTCGTCGTCGATCTGACCGAGGACACCACAGGTGCCCTCGCCCGCCGCCGCTTCTTTGTCGTCGCCGCCCCGCCCCGGGAAAGTCGTCGTTGCCATGTCCATCCCCTTGTCGTGCCTGATCGTACCAGGAAACCCTTGTTTCCTGAGTGGCAAATATCTGTCCACAAAGTCTCTGCTTGACAAGTATCTGTACTATCAGATATTATCTACTCAACGAAGTCAAGAGGCAACAAGGAGGCCGAAAATGTCCATCACCGAGACCAGAACCACCCTTCCCAAGGCCGGTACCTACATCATCGACCCGACCCACACCGAGGTCGGTTTCGTGGCCCGGCACCTGATCGGGACCAAGGTCCGGGGTCGCTTCACCGAGGCATCCGGCACCTTCACGGTGGCCGAGAATCCCGAGGAGTCCACCGTCGAAGCCGAGGTCAAGACGGCGACCATCCACACCAACCAGTCGATGCGCGACGACCACCTGCGCACCAACGACTTCCTCGATGTGGAGACCCATCCCACCATCACCCTCAAGAGCACCGGCTTGCAACGGTTGACCGACACCGAGTGGAAGCTCATCGCGGACCTGACCATCCGTGGCGTCACCAAGTCCACCGTGTTCGACCTGGAGTTCCTGGGCCAGGGCCCCTCCATGCAGGAGGGCAAGGACGTGGTGGCGTTCTCCGCCAATGCGGAGATCGACCGGCGCGACTTCGGCGTCAGCTTCAACCACTCGTTGGTCGACGGCAGCGTGGTCGTGGGAAACAAGGTCAAGATCGAGGTGGAAGTCGAAGCCACCCTGGCTGAGTAAGTGAGCGAGCGCGGCCAGCAGGGTCGGGTGCGGAGAGTGTGATTACGCTTCCTCGGAATGCGGACTCCCTTGGCACCGACCCTGCGGGCCGTGGCCGCAACTGAGCTTCGACCGCTGACCGGATTGAGCCCGGACGAGACGTATGTGCTCGCCGTCGACCTCGGCACCGGCGGCCCCAAGGTGGCCGTCATCTCGGCCAAGGGCCGCATCGCCGCCCACTCATTCGAGAAGGTCGGCATCGACCTGGGAGAGGACGGTTCGGCCGAACAGAACCCGCAGGACTGGTGGAATGCCATCGTCAATTCGGCTCAGCGCGCTCTGTCCGATTCCGCCGTGGCGCCCGAGAAGATCATCGGGGTGGGATGCACCGCCCAATGGTCGGGCACCGTGCCGATCGGAGCCGACGGGCAGGCCATCGGACCTGCCATCTCCTGGATGGACTCCCGCGGTGCCAATGCCGTACGAGCGAGAGTGCGGGGAGCGCTCAACGTCCAGGGGTACTCGGCCTCGAAGCTGACTCGTTGGGTCCGGCGCACCGGCGGCATCCCCAGCCTCTCGGGCAAGGACCCTGTCGGCCACATCCATTTCCTGCGTGAGCAGCGCCCGGACGTCTATGCCGCCACGGCCGTCTTCCTCGAACCGGTCGATTACCTGAACCTCCGCCTGACCGGTTTGGCCCGGGCCTCCCATGACACCATCACCCTCCACTGGGTGACGGACAACCGGAACATCAACGCCATCGCCTACGACGACGGGCTCTTTGAGATGGCCGGGCTCGATCGCGCCAGGCTTCCCGAACTGGTGCCCACCGGCAGCGTCCTCGGAGGTCTCACTGCCGAAGCGGCAGCCGACCTCGGTCTCTTGGCCGGCACCCCGGTGGTGGCGGGAACCGGTGACCTCCATTCAGCCGCCGTGGGCTCGGGCGCCGTGGATGACTTCGACGGGCACCTCTACATCGGCACCTCGAGCTGGATCAGCTGCCACGTGCCCTTCAAGAAGACCGATGCCCTGACCAACATCGCCTCCATCCCCTCGGGCCTGCCCGGGCGTTACCTGGTGGCCGACGAGCACGAGACCGGCGGAGCCTGCCTGACCTGGTTGCGCGACAACATGTTGTTTCCCTCCGATGCCCTCAGCCAGGGAGATGCCCCGGACGCCTTTTTCTCGGTGCTCAATGAGATGGCGGTATCGGCTCCAGCCGGATCTCACGGGGTCATGTTCACCCCGTGGCTCAACGGGGAGCGCTCACCGGTGGACGATCACACCATCCGCGGTGGCTTCCACAACCTCTCACTCTCCTCGACCCGGGCCGACATGGTGCGGGCTGTCTTCGAAGGTGTGGCCCTCAACTCGGCCTGGCTCCTCGGCGCCGTGGAGAAATACTGCAAGAAGCCGTTCGACTCCCTGGCCTTTGTGGGTGGTGGCGCCAACTCGGATATCTGGTCCCAAATCCACGCCGACGCCACCGGGCGCACCATCCGCCAGATCGCCGATCCTGTCCTGGCCAATGTACGCGGCGCCGGACTGATCACATTGTTGGCCTTGGGGCACGTCACCCTGGCCGACATCCCGGCCACGGTGCAGGTGAAGGCCGTCTATACGCCCGACACGACGGCCCACGAGCTCTACGCCGGACTCCTCAAGGAGTTCGTCCACCTGTACGAGAAGACCAAGGGCATCCACAAGCGGCTCAATGGGCGGCGGTTGAGCGATCACGGTTCCGCCTGATCGGTCCAGGATCGGAACCACTGGCCGAGCGAGCGTTCCCGCCCTAAGGTTCGCCAGCTGAGCGACGGTCGTAGCGCAGGCCGGTGACAGGGGCGGGGGTACACATGATGAGGTTGGGGAGTCCCAGGAGTCCCGGCGCGTTTCGCCGCAGCGGAAAGCCTTGGAGCGGAGGCCTGGCCTCGGCGGTGATCTCACTGATCGTCGGTGTCACCGGAGCAATCGGCCTGTCTCCGACCGCCGGTGCGACACCGTCTTCACATGGCGCCAGGTCATTGGCAGCCCACTCAATGGCAAGGCCTCACTTCTTCGGCGGCTAACCGGGCTACTGGATGTTCGGCGCCGACGGGCGCGTCTACGCCCGCGGACACGGAGCCGACGCCACCTTCGGTGACCTCTCGGGCAAGACGCTCAACTCACCGATCGTGGCAGGTGCCTTCGATGTCTTCGGCGATGGGTACTACGAAGTCGGAGCCGACGGAGGAGTGTTCACCTTCGGCAACGCGCAATTCTACGGCTCGGCCGGCAACCTCGTCCTCAGCAGGCCAATGGTGGGCATGGCAGCCTCCCCGGACGGTGGCGGCTACTGGCTTGTCGACGGAACCGGGACGGTGCATCCATACGGGAACGCCGTGATTTTCCCCGGACCCTCCATTGATGCGTCGACCACGTTCGTCCTCGGTATCGTCTCGACCACCGACGGGAACGGCTACTGGGTCTTCGATATCTTCGGCAACGTCTACCCCTACGGCGACGCGGCGACCTATCCCTTCAGCGGCTAAATCCGTTCGAAGTTCCGGGCCAGCTCCCAGTCCGAGACATGTCGGTTGGAGGCTTCCCACTCCTGCTGGGCCGTGTTGAGCAGGTGATGATGCACCTCGGGCCCGAAGGCCTCGGCCGCCACCTTGGAGTTCCGGAGCTCGTCAATGGCCTCCACCAGGGTTGAGGGGATCCGGAGGACGTCGGTCGCCTCATAGGCATTGCGCGCGTAGGGGTCCTCCAGCGTGAGCTCGTGGTCGATGCCGTAGAGGCCGGCCGCGATGCAGGCGGCCACCACCAGGTAGGGATTGACATCGGCGCCGGGCACCCGGGACTCCACCCGCCTTCCCGCTCCGTGGCCCACCACCCTGAACCCACACGTCCGGTTGTCCTCTCCCCACACCACGGCCGTCGGGGCCCAGCTCCCCGGGACGTAGCGGCGGTAGGAATTCACAGTGGGGGCGGCGCACCAGGCCAGCTGCCGGGCGGCGTGGAGCTGACCGGCCAGGAATCGTCGACCGATCTTGGAGAGCCCGCTCGGGTGCTTCGGGTCGGGCATGAGGGGCTCATCGGTCTTGATGTCCCACAGGCTGTTGTGCACGTGGCAGGACGACCCCACGTCGTTCATCGTCCACTTGGCCATGAAGGTGGCGGCGAGTCCCTCCTGGGCGGCAATCTCCTTGATCCCGTTCTTGAAGACGAGGTGTCGATCCGACGTGCGCAGGGCGTCGGCGTAGGTGACATTGACCTCGTGCTGACCGCGGCCGGCTTCGCCCTTGGAGAATTCCACCGGTATGTCGGCCTGGCACATCTCGTTGCGGATCCGTCGCAGGATGTGCTCCTCGCGCGACGTCTGGAGCAGCTGGTAGTCCAGGGTGGTGGATGTGTGGGGAGTGAGATCCCTCCAACCCTTCTCGTGTGCTTCCTCGTAGGTGTCCCGGAACAGGAAGAATTCGAGTTCGGTGGCACTGAGGACGTGGAAGCCCCGCTCGGCGGCCCGCGCGATCTGATGGCGCAGGATTTGGCGCGGTGACACCTCGACCGGGGTCCCGGCCGCATCGGTGAGGTCGCCGATCACCACGGCCGTCCCGGGGAGCCAGGGGATTCGACGAGCCGTGGCGAAGTCAGGGTGGACGACCATGTCCCCATATCCCGTGTCCCAAGCGGCGAAGCGGTACCCCGGCAGGGGAGTCATGTCGACGTCAACCGCCAAGAGGTAGTCGCAGACCTCTATGCCCCGCTCGGCCACGCGGGCCATGAAGAAATCGGGCGTCACCCGCTTGCCGACCGGGCGCCCGTGCATGTCGGGGAAGGCCAGCACGACGGTGTCGATGGTTCCGTCGGCGATCCCTTCCGTGATCAGCTCAACTCCGGGCATGACGCATGATGGCCTCGCGCGTGGTCCAACGTCCAACCCTTTGTACGCTGGGCCGGTGCAGACGGCCCTGGTACGTCCCCGAATGTGCGGATGATCCCGCTCATCGGCATCACCACGTACGTGGCTGAGGCGGCATGGGGCGCGTGGGAACGACCGGCAGCGGTGCTGCCCGAGTCATACTTCGAATTGGTGGCCTCGGCCGGGGGGCGGCCTCTCCTCCTGCCCCCGCCCAGCTCGGCGACGGATGGCCCCGGCACGGGTGCCGCCGAGGTGATCGACGTCCTCCATGGGCTCGTGCTGACCGGTGGCGGTGACGTCGATCCGGTCTCCTACGGCGAGGCCCCGGAACCCACCGTGGGCGGCGTCAACCCCATTCGCGACGATAGTGAACGCGCCCTTCTGGCCGCCGCGCTCAAGGCGGACCTCCCCGTGCTGGCCATCTGCCGGGGGTGCCAGATCCTCAACGTCGAGCTCGGGGGGACGCTGCACCAACACCTGCCCGACGTGATTGGGCACGATGGGCACCGGAGCGCCCCCGCGGTGTTCGGGAACATGGCGGTGGCCACGGAGCCGGGCTCGCGCGCGGCGGAAGTATTCGGTGTCTCGCCCACGGTGCTCTGTTGCCATCACCAGTCCATTCACGAACTCGGTCACGGGCTCGTGCCGACTGCACGCGCCGACGACGGGGTGATTGAGGCCGTCGAACTACCCGGGGCGCGCTTCGTGTTCGGTGTGCAGTGGCATCCCGAAGAGGGAGGGGACCGGCGCCCCTTCGAGGCGCTGATCCACGCCGCCGCGGCGTACCAGCGTGACCGAGCGGACCAACATCTCCCATGACGCCGGACGTCTTCGGGCGGGTGGCCGTAGTCACCGGCGCCAGCCGCGGGCTGGGCGCGGGGATGGCCGTGCATTTCGCCGCAGCCGGAATGCATTTGGGGCTGTGTGCCCGGCATCGGCCCAACCTGGTGGTCAACACCCGGCCGACGGCGCGGGACGGCCATGTCATCTCGGCGGAGCCACCATTCCGGGCGGCGGTCGATGTCACCGATCACCAGGCTCTGTCCGAATTCACCGATGCCGTGGTGGAACGCTTCGGGCGCATCGACCTGTGGGTGAACAATGCCGGCGTCCTTGAACCCATCGGACCTCTTTCTCAAGCCGATCCGCGGGCCGTGGCCCGGAACATCGAGGTGAATGTGGTGGGTGTCCTCAACGGGTCGTCATTGTTCGCCCGCCACGTGAGGTCCCGGCCCGGGGGCGGCGTCTTGATCAACATCTCCTCCGGTGCGGCAACCAAGCCCTTGGCCGGCTGGGCCCACTACTGCGCGGCCAAGGCGGCGGTGGACCAGTTGACAAGGGTCGTCACCCTGGAAGAGGCACCACACGGTTTGGCTGCGTACTCGGTATCCCCGGGGGTGGTCGACACCGACATGCAAGCCATGATCCGACACACCGATGCCGAGGCATTCCCCGAGGGGGCGCGCTTCCGCCAGATAGCGGCGGATGGGAGCTTCAACTCACGGGCCTGGGTGGCTGAACATCTCCTGGCCATCGCCTTCGGGACGAAGAGACCGACCGACGTGACGGTGCGCATTCCTGATCAGCCTGCTTCAAGCCGCGCCAGGTAGAGTCTCGGGATGGCGAAGAGCGGAGCCCGGAAAGTCGTGAAGCCGGTGGCTGCCACCGTGGGCATCGTGGGAACGATGGCCAGCATCTGGTGGTTCGCGCTCAAGCCGCGCCGGAAAGCCAAGAAGGCACAAGACACGTAACCCTGGGCATGAGCGGGCTGCCCGCCACCGGCTCTCGGGATACCCACGCGCGTGCTCCTCAATGACCTGTTGGCTAGACGTCGCATCCGGAAGTGGAGTCCCCGTAAGACCAGTCAACCTCCACGGTCGCTAGTGCGGTGACACTCAAATA
>PNAT01000146.1 GCA_003169675.1 Acidimicrobiaceae bacterium | reverse complement strand
CTTCCGATGGCGGCATCTTCACCAAGGGGGACGCCGGCTTCTTCGGCTCCCTGGGCCACATCGTGCTCAACAAGCCCATCGTGACCATGGGTGCGGGGTTGTAGCGGTCAGCCCGACGACATCCCGACCACGGGCGCGTTGAGGTGCGTGCCCCCGGCCGAACCGAAGAACCCCGCGTCGCCGAACGTGAAGATGCCCCCGTCGCTGGCCACCAACCAGTACCCGCCCCCGTCCGGGGTGGTCGCCATCCCCACCACCGGTCGGTTCAACGCCAGGCTGCCGGTCGAACCGTGGAACGCAGCCGAGCCGAAGCTGAAGATGCCCCCGTCGCTCGCCACCAGCCAGTACCCGCCCCCTCCCGGCATGGTCGCCATGCCGACGATCGGACGATTCAAGAAATGCCCGCCGGTCGAACCGTAGAACGCAGCCGAGCCGAAGCTGAAGATGCCCCCGTCGCTCGCCACCAGCCAATAGCCGGCCCCATCATGGTTGGCCGCCATGCCCACGATCGGCCGGTTGAGGCGGGACCCGCCCATTGACCCGTGGAAACGGGCTGATCCGAAACTGAAAATCCCACCATCGGAAGCCACCAGCCAGTAGCCACGGCCGTCCGGAGCAGCCGCCATCCCGACAATTGGCCGGTTCAAAGGATGACCGCCCGTCGAACCCCAGAAGGGAGCGCCGAAACTGAAAATCCCACCATCGGAAGCCACCAGCCAGTAGCCGCCGGTTGCCGGGTCCTTGGCCATGCCGACGATCGGCTGGTTGAGGTGGGTTCCCCCGGTCGAGCCGAGATACGCCGTGCCCCCGTAGTCGAAGATCCCGCCGTCGGAGGCGACGAGGCGGTACCCAGGGCTGACGTTGCCCTGTAGCGGTACCGACTGCGTGCCATTGGGGCCGCTGACCGACAGTGTGCCCGAGTAAGCCCCGAGGTTCTTGGCGGAAAAGGTGATGGGCACAGTGCAGGACTGCCCGGCCGACAGGTTGCACCCGCCGCCGCCGACCGAGAAGTTGGCGCCCCCGCTCGATACCGACACGTGGTCGTTCATCGACTCGCCCGACGCCCACAGAGCGAACGGAACGGTCTGCGTGCCGCCGGGGTTGACGGACAGGGTGAATGTGCCCGGGTTGACGCCCACCGGCAGATTCGGGGTCACCTGGGACCAATTGAAATACGGGGAGTCGTGGGTGTCCCCCCCGACCAGGAGCTCGGCCACTCCACCTCCGTCAACTCCGCCGCTGGAGTAGCCGGCACCCATGAGGGCGGGGGAGGCGTAGCCGCCCAGGACGTTGTCCCGGTGCCCCCAGCACCCGGGCGCCGACGGAGACGTGCAGGATCCGTTGACGGAGCCCGACCCGCCCCAGCCGTCCTGGTACATCCAGGTCTGGAACGCCCACAAGATGTTGGGGCCGCTGGCCCAATTGGATCCCCAACTGCTCCCGTAGGGCGGGGAGGAAGGATCCCGACCCTGGTTGGCCCCGGCCTGGGCTGAGGAGTCCAACGGGGACGCCTCCCCAGCGATCGGAGCCAACCCGCGGTCGACCCTCTCCAGGTTGGTGAGGACGAAGATCTGCTGCTGCGGGGGAAGAGAGCCAAAGTTCGAAGGGAGCGACATGGGGACCACCCCCTCCGAGGCCCGCAGGGCGTCCAGCATCCCGAGCCCGGCGGGACAACCCGGGCCGACGGCGCCGGAGCCCGAACACGGGCCCC
Organism: Acidimicrobiaceae bacterium; assembly: GCA_003169675.1. GTDB lineage: Bacteria > Actinomycetota > Acidimicrobiia > Acidimicrobiales > RAAP-2 > Bog-473. The sequence goes on along the minus strand of PNAT01000146.1, from coordinate 2,964 downwards.
CGTAGGACTGGGAGGGTTGGTAGTTCGACGTTGGGTTCTGCGGGGGCACGATGGCCGCGCCAGAGGGCCACGTGTCGACACCGAGCAAGACGACCAGTGCGGGGATGACGACCCACCCGGCCCGGGACCACCTGTGGAGCAAGGAAATTCTCAACTTTCGAGATCGGCGACGTTGTGATCCGAAGCACAAACTTACACCCGGCCGGAACTGTCACAACCCACCGGTATCCTCCTCCAATGGCCGACCGTCTCGTTGTGCGCGGCGCCCGAGAGCACAATCTGCGCGATGTCTCCCTTGACCTGCCCCGGGACAAGCTGATCGTCTTCACCGGCCTCTCGGGTTCCGGGAAGTCCTCCCTGGCCTTCGACACCATCTACGCCGAGGGCCAACGCCGCTACGTCGAATCCCTCTCGGCCTACGCCCGCCAGTTCCTGGGCCAGATGGACAAGCCCGATGTCGACTTCATCGAGGGGCTGTCGCCCGCCATCTCCATCGACCAGAAATCCGCCTCGCGCAACCCGCGGTCGACCGTGGGCACCATCACCGAGGTCTACGACTACCTGCGGCTTCTGTATGCCCGCATCGGCCACCCACACTGCCCGCGCTGCGGCCGGCCCGTGGCGCGCCAGACCCCGCAGCAGATCGTCGACCGGGTGCTCGAGCTCCCCGAGGGGACCAAGTTCTGGGTCCTGGCGCCGGTGGTCCGGGGTCGCAAAGGCGAGTACAGCACCTTGCTGGACGACCTGGCCAAGCAGGGGTTCGCCCGGGTCCGGGTGGACGGCGTGCCGGTCGAACTGTCCGAGCGGGCCGATGTGACCCTGGCTCGATACGAAGTTCACACCATCGAGGTCGTCGTCGACCGCCTCATCCGGCGGGACACCATGCGCCAACGCCTCACCGAGTCCATTGAGACCGCGTTGGAGCTGACCGGCGGTACCGCCGAGGTGCTCGTGATGGACGACAACTTGGAGAGCGAGGAGGGGATCACCTTCTCCCAGCACCTGGCCTGCACCCACTGCGGCATCAGCTTCGAGGAGCCGGCCCCCCGCAGCTTCTCCTTCAATTCGCCCTACGGGGCCTGCCCGTCGTGTGTCGGGCTGGGCACCAAATTCGAGGTCGACCCCGAGCTGGTCGTGCCCGACCACTCCCTCTCGTTGGCCGAGGGTGCCCTGGCCCCTTGGGCCGGCGCGCGCAGCGAGTACTTCACCGGCCTGCAGGCGGGGGTGGCCGAATTCGGTGGCTTCTCCTTCGAGGCACCGTGGAAGTCGCTCAAGGCCAAGGACAAGAAACTCGTCTTGTACGGCACGGGCCAGGGGGCCGTACACGTGACCTACAAGAACCGCTTCAACCGGACGCGCTCCTACGAAGCGCAGTTCGAGGGCATCATCCCCTGGCTGCAGCGTCGCCACGCAGAGGCCGAGTCGGACTGGTCACGCGAGCAGATCGAGCAGTACATGCGCGAGGTGGACTGCCCTGAGTGCGAGGGTGCACGCCTGAAGCCCGAGTCGCTGGCCGTGACCGTGGGCGGCCGCAACATCCATGAACTGTGCAGTCTGGCCATAGGCAGCGCGGTGGAGGTGATGGCGACCCTTGAGCTGAGCGACCGCGAGCACATGATCGCCGACCGGGTCTTCAAGGAAGTGCGCGAGCGCATGCAATTCCTGCTCGACGTCGGGCTCGACTACCTCTCGCTGGCCCGCTCGGCCGGCACGCTCTCGGGTGGGGAGGCCCAGCGGATCCGCCTGGCCAGCCAGATCGGAAGTGGATTGGTCGGCGTGCTCTACGTGCTGGACGAGCCGTCGATCGGCTTGCACCAGCGTGACAACCAGCGGCTCATCGGGACGCTCGAGCGCCTGCGCAACCTGGGCAACACCGTGATCGTCGTCGAGCACGACGAGGAGACCATCCGCTCGGCCGACTACGTGGTGGACATCGGCCCGGGGGCGGGGGAGCACGGTGGCAACGTCGTGCACGCCGGACCGGTGGCCGGCAAGGGCGGCCTCTTGACCAACAAGGCGTCCATCACCGGCCAGTACCTCTCGGGCAAGAAGTCCATCCCCGTCCCGACCCGGCGCCGGCCCGGCAGCGGTGAAGTGGTCACCGTGCGGGGTGCCCGGGAGCACAACTTGGGTGGGATCGATGTCTCGTTCCCGCTCGGCTGCCTGGTGGCGGTGACCGGAGTCTCGGGCTCGGGCAAGTCCACCCTGGTCAACGACATCCTGCTCCGCTCCCTGGCTCAGCACCTGCACCGGGCCAAGACCCTGCCCGGGCGCCACACGGCGGTCGAGGGCATCGGGCACCTGGACAAGGTGGTTGACGTCGATCAGGCGCCGATCGGCCGCACCCCACGCTCCAACCCGGCCACCTACACGGGCGTGTTCGACCACGTGCGCAAGCTCTTCGCCCAGACCGCCGAGGCCAAGGTGCGCGGCTACCAGCCCGGCCGCTTCTCCTTCAACGTGCGGGGAGGGCGGTGCGAGGCCTGTGCCGGTGACGGCACCATCAAGATCGANNTTCCTGCCCGACGTCTACGTCCCCTGTGAGATCTGCCAGGGCGCCCGCTACAACAGGGACACGCTGGAGATCACGTTCCGGGGCAAGACGATCGCCGACGTGCTCGACCTCTCCTGCGAGGAGGCGCTCGGCTTCTTCGCCAAGCAACCGCCGATCGCCCGGCACATGCAGACGTTGGTCGACGTCGGCCTGGGCTACGTCCGCTTGGGCCAACCGGCACCCACTCTCTCGGGCGGCGAGGCGCAACGCGTCAAGTTGGCCAGCGAGCTGAGCCGTCGGCCCACCGGCCACACCTTCTACGTTCTGGACGAGCCCACCACGGGGCTCCACTTCGACGACACCCGCCGGCTCCTCGAAGTCCTGGGGCGGTTGGTCGAGCAGGGCAACACCGTCGTGGTCATTGAGCACAACCTCGATGTGGTCAAGACGGCCGACTGGGTCATCGACCT
>PNAT01000129.1 GCA_003169675.1 Acidimicrobiaceae bacterium | reverse complement strand
GTGTTACGCCACCAGCCGGAACCGCACAGAACGACGCCGCCGGGTGCCCAAGAACGTGTATCCCCGAACCACGCGGCCCGGCTATCACCGATCGCCGGGAGTGAGGCGTTCGCGAGTCGGTTGTAGGGATGGAGCATGAATTCGCGGCCCCGACGGGACCGCACCACCTGGACTCGGATCAGGGAATGTGCAGGCCAGAGATGCTGCGAGCGACGACCAACCGCTGGATCTCACTCGTGCCTTCGAAGATCGTGTAGATCTTCGAGTCGCGGTGCCACTGCTCGACCGGGTAGTCCCGCACGTAGCCGTAGCCGCCCAGGATCTGAATGGCCTGCTCGGTCACCCACACCGCGTTCTCACCGGCGTAGAGCTTGGACATGGACCCCTCGCCGTTCTCGAACTTCTTCCCGGTGCTGGCCATCCAGGCGGCACGGTGGACCAGGAGACGGGAGGCGTCGGTGCGCATCTTCATGTCGGCCAGCTTGAAGGCGATCGATTGGTTCTCAATGATGGCCCGGCCGAATTGCTTGCGCTCCTTGGCGTAGTTGAGCGCGTACTCGTAGGCCGCCCGGGCGATGCCGACAGCCTGAGCCCCGACAATGGGTCGCGACGCTTCGAAGGTGGCCATGGCGGCCTGGGTGGCATTCTTCTTGCCCTCCTTGGCCCGGGCCAGGCGGGCGTCGAGTTTCTCCTTGCCCCCAAGGAGGCAACGGCCAGGCACCCGGCAGTCGTCCAGCACGACCTCGGCCGTGTGGGAGGCCCGGATCCCCATCTTCTTGAACTTCTGTCCCTGTGAGATCCCCGGCGTGCCTTCGGGCACCACGAAGCTGGCCTGTCCCCGGCTGCCCAACGAGGGGTCGACCGAGAGCACCAGCACATGGGTGTTGGCGATGCCGCCGTTGGTGATCCAGGTCTTGGTCCCGTTGAGGACCCACTCGTCCTTGGCCTGGTCGTAGACGGCCCGCGACTTGAGCGAGGACACGTCGGATCCGGCGTCGGGCTCGGAGACCCCGAAGGCGGCCAGCTTGACGTCGTCGGGGGTGCCGAAGCATTGGGGGACCCACTCGGTCAGCTGCTCGGGTGTCCCGTTGGAGAAGATCCCGGCCACGGCCAGCGTCGAACCGAAGATGGCCAGCGCGATGCCGGCGTCCCCCCAGCTCATCTCCTCGTTGACCAGGCACATGAGGAGACCGGTCGGGTCGCCGAAGCACTGGGCCACGAAGTCGAAGGAGTACAGGCCGTTCTTGGCCGCCTCTTGGATGATGGGCCACGGGGTCTCTTCACGCTCGTCCCACTCCGGTCCGGCGGGACGGACCACGTTCTCCGCGAACTCATGGACCCATTTTTGAATCTGAAGTTGATCCTCGTTCAGCTCGAGGGAAAAATCGGACATGGTGAGCCCTCCTTGGGCAGGAGCCCGACTGCACGCCGGGACTCATCGGGTATGCCGTTGACCAACCGATCGGTCCGGATCCGGTCCCTGCACCGCTCAGCGGTGTCCGTACCCCGGCCACATCGAAGTTACTACATAGTAACCTCACGCACCGTCATCGTCCAGGTTTTGCCGTATTATGCTGTTGACCAGGAATTTCAGGCCAGGCTCAGCGCCGAATGGCGGTGCCCGACAGGGTGTCTTCCACCGTCCATCCCATGGCCACGAGCTCGTCGCGCAGGGCATCGGCCCGGACGAAATCCTTGGCCCGGCGGGCCTCATCGCGGGCCGAGACCAATCGGGCCGATTCCGCATCAATGGCGGACGCCTGACCCCGCAGGGGCAGGCCCAGGGCAGCCGATAGCACGGCGGCGGTGTGAGCCAGGAGGTGACCCTCCTTCCCATCGCCGGCGTCGGCATCGGAGTGGGCGGCGGAGACCAGATCGAAGATCCCCGCCAGCGCGCCCGGCGTGTCGAGGTCGTTGTCCATATGCCAGCGAAAGGCGTTCAGGGCATCGGGCTCCATGCCCGTCGCCGGAGGGTCTCCCTCGACCACGTACCCTCCGGAGGTCTGGGCCAGCAGGTCCTCCATGCCGAAGCGGCGGGCCAGCGTGTCGAGACGCTCGAGCCCCTTCTCGGCATCGACCACCGTGTCGGGTGTTACTTCGATCGGCGAGCGGTAGCGGGCCCGGAGGACCAGGAGCCGGTAGGCCCGGGCGTCGTGGTGAGCCAGAAAGTCGGGCAGCGTGGTGAAATTGTCCAATGACTTCGACATCTTCGTGCCGTCCACCGTGACCCAGCCGTTATGCACCCAGTAACGGGAAAAGTCACGCCCCTGGGCCACCGCCTGGGCCCGTTCGTTCTCGTGATGGGGGAAGATCAGGTCGATGCCGCCGCCGTGAAGGTCGAATGCGTCCCCCAGCAGATCGAGCGCCATGACCACGCACTCGGTGTGCCACCCCGGACGGCCCGGGCCCCAGGGAGAGTCCCACGTAGGCTCACCCGGCTTGGCCTTCTTCCACAGGGCGAAGTCAAGCGGTGACCGCTTCTCCTCCGTGCTCTCCACCCGGGCTCCCGACCGGAGCGAGTCGAGGTTTTGGCGGGCCAGCAGTCCATACCCATCCACTTGCTCGACGTTGAGATAGACGCCGTCGGATGTCTCGTAGGCCACACCCCGCCCCACCAGATCGGCCACTAGGGCGACCATGTCCTGCACATAACCCGTGGCATGCGGGGCATGGGTGGGCCGGAGCACGCCCAGTCCATCCATGGCTTCGAACCAGGCCCTTTCGTACTGCTCGACCACGTCGGCCGTACTGCGGTTCTCGGCGTTGGCCCGGGCAATGATCTTGTCGTCAATGTCGGTGACATTGGACACGTAATCCACACGGAGGCCATTGAACAGCAGGTAGCGCCGCAGGACGTCGTAGGTGAGATTGAAGCGCCCGTGGCCGATGTGGGGCAGGTTGTCCACCGTCGGCCCGCAGACGTACATGGAAACCTCCCCCTCAGTGCGCGGCTCGAAGGGCCGGACCGCTCCCGTGGCGGTGTCGTGGAGGTGCAGCACCCGGGTACGGTAACCCGATCATGTCGACCGACGCGCCCGCCGCGCCCCAAGTTCCCGCCAAACCCACCATCGACGGGCTGGAGGCGCGTTGGTCCACCGTGTGGGAAGAAGAGGCAACGTACCGATTCGACCCTAGGGCGCGCCGCGAGCAGGTCTTCTCCATCGACACCCCGCCGCCCACGGTGTCCGGCTCGCTCCATATGGGATCGGTCTTCGGCTATGTGCAGACCGACGCCATCGCCCGCTACCGGCGCATGCGTGGCTGGGAGCTCTTCTATCCCATGGGCTGGGACGACAACGGGCTGCCGACCGAGCGGCGGGTGCAGACCTACTTCGGGGTGGCGTGCGATCCCTCACTCCCCTACGACCCTGACTTCACGCCGCCGGCCGAGCCGGGCCAGAGCGACATCGGTATCAGCCGGCCCAATTTCATCGCCCTATGCCACCAGCTCACGGCCGAGGACGAGCGGACCTTCGAGGCCCTGTGGAGGCGCATCGGCCTGTCAGTCGACTGGAGCCGGGGCTACGCCACCATTGACGACCGCAGCCGCCGGACTAGCCAGCGCATGTTCCTGCGCAACCTGTCCAGGGGCGAGGCCTACTCCTCGGAAGCGCCCACCCTGTGGGACGTCGACTACCAGACCGCGGTGGCCCAGGCGGAGATGGAGGACCGCGAGCGGCCCGGCGCCTACCACCGCCTGCGCTTCGACGACATTGAGATCGAGACCACCCGCCCCGAGCTGGTGGCCGCCTGCGTGGCGCTGGTGGCCCACCCTGACGACGAGCGGTTCGCCGACCGCTTCGGCACCACGGTGCGCACGCCCCTCTTCGGCGTCGAAGTGCCCGTCCTGGGTCATCACCTGGCCGATCCGGAAAAAGGATCTGGTATCGCCATGATCTGCACCTTCGGTGACGTCACCGACGTGGTGTGGTGGCGTGAATTGGCGCTGCCGACGCGGTCAATCGTCACCCGGTCGGGCCGCATCACCGAGACGCCGCCGCCCGGCGTGCCCGACGGGTCGGCCTGGCAGGCCATCGCCGGGAGCACCGTGAAGGCGGCGCAACGGGCCATGGTTGAATTGCTGGCCGCCTCAGGCGACCTCGTGGGTGAGCCGCGCCCCATCATCCATCCGGTGAAGTTCTACGAGCGCGGGGACCGCCCTTTGGAGATCGTGACCAGTCGCCAGTGGTTCATCCACAACGGCGGGCGCGATGAGCAGCTGCGCCAGGAACTCTTGTCCCGCGCCACCCAGTTGAGCTGGCATCCGCCCTACATGAAGGTCAGGTACGACAACTGGGTCAACGGGCTCAACGGGGACTGGCTGGTCAGCCGCCAACGGTTCTTCGGGGTGCCCATCCCGGTCTGGTACCCCCTCGGGGCCGACGGCGAGCCGGACCACGCCCGGCCGATCGTGCCCGACGAATCCCGGCTCCCGATCGACCCCACCACCGATGTCCCCGACGGGTACCGGCCCGAGCAACGTGATACGCCGGGCGGTTTCCGCGGCGACCCCGACGTCATGGACACCTGGGCCACCTCCTCGGTGACGCCCCACATCGCCTGCGGGTGGGAGGACGATCCGGACCTCTTCGCGGCCACCTTCCCGATGGACCTTCGCCCGCAGGGACCCGAGATCATCCGCACCTGGCTCTTCGCCACCCTGCTGCGCTCTCATTTCGAGCACGACGCCGTGCCCTGGCAGCACACCACGATCAACGGGTGGATCCTCGATCCGGATCGCAAGAAGATGTCGAAGTCCAAGGGCAACGTGATCACCCCCATGCCGCTGGTCGAGGAATTCGGATCGGACGCCGTGCGCTACTGGGCCTGCAACGGGCGGCCGGGGACGGACACGGCGCTGGACACCGGCATCATGAAGATCGGTCGCCGGCTTGCCATCAAGATCCTCAACGCGTCCAAGTTCGCCCTCGGACGGCTCGGTGACGGGCCGGCACCGGGCATCGACGCCGTCAGCGAACCCATCGACCGGGCCCTCCTGGCCCAGCTGGCCGGCCTCATCACGGCGGCGACGGCGGCCCACGAGGAGTTCGACTACGCCCGGGCCCTGGAGGCCACCGAAGCCTTCTTCTGGATGTTCTGCGACGACTATGTCGAGTTGGTCAAGACCCGGGCCTACGGGGAGGAGGACCCGGCCGGGGCGGACTCGGCCCGGGCCACGTTGGGCCTGGCCCTCTCGGTCCTGCATCGCCTCTTCGCGCCCTTCCTGCCCTTCGTCACCGAGGAGGTGTGGCGTTGGTGGCAGCCTGGGTCAGTCCACCGCGCGGCCTGGCCGAATGCGGCCGAGCTGGGTCCGCACGCCGAGGGGGATCCGTCGGTCCTCGGCGTGGCCGCCGAGGTGCTGGGCGCGGCGCGGCGGGCCAAGACGGCGGAGAAGCGGTCCATGCGGGCCCGAGTGTCCGAACTCAAGGTGTCCGGGCCGCCTTCAGCCCTGGCGGCGGTGGAGGCGGCACGGCGCGACCTGACCGATGCGGGCGGGGTCGACGTGCTGACCCTGGCCGAGGGTGAGAAGCTCTCCGTCTCGGTGACATTGGCCGAGGAGGGTTGAGCGGTCAGGTCGCCCCACCGAAGCAGGTGGCCAGGAATTGATTGAGCAAGGCCACATTCCGGTGCAGGTGCAGGTGTCCCTCTTCGTCCCTTGAGATGTCAAGCGTCGGGCAGAAGGCGTCGGCGTCTCCACAGAAGAAGTGGGGCGACCCCTTGACTCCCCGCGCCTCGCCCTGGTGCCATTCGGCCAGCACAGCTTCTTCGTCTGCGGCCGAAGGAGCGGTGACGCCGTGCGCCTCCGCCATGCCGTCCAGCACGTCCGGGTTCGAAATGTCACGACCCTCTTCAAACAGCGCATGGCGGAGAGCGAGACTGACGGCTTCCCCGGTCCCGTCACCTTGCCCATAGGCGGCCGTGACGAGTGCCAGCGCCGGCAGTGTGGTAGGGGGAAAGTGCGCCGGGTCGAATCCGGTGAACAGGTCCGGAGCCACCTGGTCGCGCAGATCACGAACATGCTCGGCCGTCGTCGCCGGATCCATCGGTGCACCGTTGACGAGTTCGAGCGGCCAGGCCCGGACTCTCAGGCCCTCCTCACCTCGTCCCATCTCCTTGCGCCTTCGCACCACGGCGCCCAGTCCGACATGCGCGAAGGGGCACCAGATGTCCGCGTACACCTCGATCACTGCCATGGGCGGGACCTTAGTCACCGCCTCCCTGGCCGAAGCAAGCCGGTCAACCCGCGGCCTCGGCGCCGAGGTAGGCGCCCACCACGTCGGAGCGGATCTCGACGGGCGTGCCCGTCTTCACCAGCTCGCCGTTGACCATGATGGCGGCAGAGTCGGCGAACGAGAGCGCCGTCTGCACGAACTGCTCGACCATGATGATGGTCAGGTGCTCCGAGGTGACCAGCTGTCCTACCACCTCGTAGAGCTCTTCGACGATGAGAGGAGCCAGCCCCATGGAGAGCTCATCGAGCAGCAGGATCTCGGGTTCGGTGGTCAAGGCCCGGGCCATCGAGAGCATGCGCTGCTCACCGCCCGAGAGGGTGCCCGCCAGCTGCGCCCGCCGCTGGCCGAGTACGGGGAACCGCTCAATCGCTTGCTCCTCTACCGAGGCTCTCTTGAGGCTCCGGCGGCGGAACGTATACATGAGCAGGTTCTCTGAGACGGTCAAGTTCGGAAAGATGGCGCGACCCTCGGGAATCATGCAGACGCCCGACCGGGCCAGGTGCTCGGAGGCATGCCTCCTGAGGCGGCGCCCTCCCACTTCGACGGTCCCCGACGTGAGCGCCAGTTGACCCGAGATGGCGTTCAGCAGGGTGGTCTTGCCGGCACCGTTGGGGCCCAGCAGGGCCAGCGCCGAACCCTTGCGCACCTCGAGGGAGACCCCGTGCAGCACCTCAATGCGCCCGTACCCCGCCCGCACGTCAACGGCCGACAGGACGACCGGGGACAGCTCACGTATGGTGCCGGCCGGAGCACTCGCCGCACTGGCCGACGCCGGAAGAGTCGCTCCGGCCGCGGTCGTGACGCCCAGCCCCGCCGGCTCGGTCTCGCCTCCGAGGTAGGCCTCCTGCACCGCCGGGTTGGCCCGCACGGAGCTGGGGTCCCCGCGGGCGATGACCTCGCCGTAGTCCAGGACATCCACCTGGGCGCAGACGGACATGACCAGTGCCATGTCGTGTTCGACCAACAGGATGCCCATGCCTTCGGAGGCCAATATTCGGAGCACCTCGCCCAGCCCGCCGGTCTCCTCGGCGTTGAGGCCCGAGCTCGGTTCGTCGAGCAGCAGGACGTCGGGGGCGGTGGCCAGGGCGCGGGCCATCTCGACCAGGCGGGCCAGGCCGGTGGGCAGTGCGTCGGCCGGTTCGTCGGCCACATGGAGGATCCCGAGCCGCTCAAGCTGGTAGATCGCCTCCTCGGCCGGGCTCCGTCCACTCGTGCGCCTCCCATGCCCGACCTCGGCGGCCACCTGCACGTTCTCCCGGGCCGACAGGGTGCCGAACAGCTCTATGCGCTGGAACGTCCGTCCCAGCCCGAGTTGTGAACGAACGTGCGGTTTGGCCCCCGTCACCTCATGGTGCCCGAGGTGGACCCGCCCCTGGGTGTGCGGTTGGAGCCCCGTGATCACATTGAACAACGTGGTCTTGCCCGCTCCGTTGGGCCCGATCAGTCCATGTATCTCACCGGCCGCCACCTCGAGCGAGACGGCGTCGAGTGCCAGGAGGCCACCGAAATGCACCGAGATGCCCTCGACCGCTAATGCAGCCACTGGAACGGAGGCCGGCGGCGAGTCAACCAACGGACGACACCTCCAGCCCGCCGCCACCGGAGCGGCCTCGACGGGCCTCCCACCAGTCGCCCACGTAGGAGTACGCCAACCCGATGCCGTAGGGATTGCGGCCCACGGCGATGATGCCCGCACCGAACAGGACGTAGGTGAAGCCCGGGAAGGAGGGGATGTGCTGGGCCATGAGCGGGAGAAAAGCCAGGCCCACGCCCGCCTGCACGGCACCGCTCAAGATGGTGATCCCGGCCAGGGCCACCCCGACGAACAGCACCAGGCTCTGCACGAAGCTGAACTGGGCGGACGACACCATCCCCGACATGCCGCCGTACAGCGCACCGGCCAGCCCGGACATGCCCCCGGCCAGGACGAACACGGTGAGCTTGGTGCGGGTGATGCTGAGCCCCACGGTGGCGCACGCGGCCTGGCTGTCGTTCATGGCCACCAGGCGCCGGCCGAACGGGCCCCGCCGCAAGGCGCCCACCCCGATGAGGCACAGGGCGAACACAACGGCGATGAGCACCACGAAGGCCCGGTCGGTCACGAAGCGCATGCCGAAGATGTCGGGGCGCCCCACCGCGATGGACCCGCTCGGGAAGATCGTCCCGTTGATGAAGAAGAGGCCGTCCATCAACACGGCGAAGGCCAGCGTCGTGAGCGCCATGTAGAGGCCCCGCAATCGGAGGGCCGGCAGGGCCAGCATCCCGCCCGCCACCGCGCACAACCCGACGGCGGCCAGTACCCCGAGCACCGAGCTCCCTCCGCCGACCTTGGTCATGGCCCACGACCCGAGCCCCAGGAAGGTGAACTGGCACAGCCAGATCTGGCCCCCGTAGCCCGACAGCAGCACCAAGGAGAGGGCAGCCAGCCCGATGGCGAGGGCTTGGCCCACCGTGTAGAGGTTGTTCCCGGTGACCACCGCGGACAGCACCACGGCGGCGGCCACCAGCACCGCCCCGCCCACCAGCGTCATCCCGAGACTGGCCACCCTGGGGGGGCGCAAGCGGGCCACCCGCCCGACGGCCAACGTCCCCTGAGGCAGCAGGAGCAGCGCCACGACGAGGAGCCCCATCGGCAGTGATGTGGTGACGTCATTGAGGTAGTTGGCCGGGAGGTAGCCGACGGCCATCGAATAGGAGACTCCGAGGATCATGGCCCCGAGGAAGGTCAGCGGGAGGCTGCGCAGTCGCCCCACGATGGCCGCGGCATACCCGAAGATGACCAACTCGGACAGGATCTGAATGCTCATCCCGGTTCCCGGCGCCAGCAGGATCCCGGCCAGCCCCGCCAGCCCGAAGCCGATCATCCAGGCGAAGCCCGCGATCCGGTTGGTCCGGGCTCCGGTGAGCGAGGCCAGCCGCGGGTCGTCGACCACCGCCCGCATGGCCACCCCCATCCGGGTCCGCTTGAGCAGGGCCCACAGGGCCAGGGCCACCGCCACGGCACTGCCGAGCGTGATCAGGTCCTCGTACGTCAGGTTGACCCCGAGCACTCCGACCTGGTCCCCTTCGAACCAGTTGGGGAGGTTCCGGGTGATGGTCTGGTCCCAGATGGTCGAGGTGGCGCCGTAGAGCACGAGGAACAACCCAAGAGTGACCACAATCATGGTGCTGAGCGCGGCGCCGTACAGCGGTCGCATCAGGACCCGCTCGACGGCCAGGGCGAAGATGGGCGCGGCCACGAAGAGCACCACCACGAGCGACACGACGGGGTCCCACCCCCAACCCTGCCAGAGCTGCCAGTAGAGGTAGGCCAGGAACATGCCGACCGCACCGTGGGCGAAGTTGAAGACGCCGGTGGCGTTGTAGGTGACTACCAGCCCGCTGGCGGTGACGGCGTACACCGAGCCGGTCACGATCCCCACCACCAGGAAGCTGAGGAATTCGGTCACGAGTGCCCGCCCCCGGCCAATGAGACCAGCCGGCTAACGGGAGATCCCCTTGTAGCTTTTCGGGTAGAAGCCGCCGGGGTTGCAGACAAAACCGGTTTTCGGGTCGGGCGGGATGCGCTTCCACGTGCCGTTGAGATATTCCGCCGCTATCCAGCACTGCCCCGGGATCTTCTTGGCCGGATTCGAGCCTGTGATGAGACCGTCGGCGTTGAACGAGGTGATCTTGTTGAGTTGGGCGTCCAGGCTGGCCCGGGTCGGGTTGGCGCCAGTGCCCTTGAGGGCTTGCACGAACAACTGGGCGTTGATCCAGCCGTACAGCGTGTAGAGGTCGAGTTGGGTCTGTGAGTCGACCTTCTTGGCCCACTTGTCGAACGTGGCCACCGCCGGCACCACCTTGGCGTCCTGGCCCATGTAGAGGGCAGTGGACGTGGTGATGATGGTGCCGTTGCCGGCCGACCCCGGATTGAAACCCTGCTGGTAGGCTTCGGCCCCGCTGAACAGCACCGCACCCAGGCCCTCCTGCTTCATCTCCTGGGCCATGGTGGAGATGTAGTTGCCCTGCTGGGAGATCTCCAGGACCATCTTCACGCCGGCTTCCTTCATTTTGATCATGTCGGGCAGGAAGGTCGTCTGCGTGTAGCCGACATCGTGGGCGTACAGCCACTTGTAGCCCAGGCTGTAGGTCAGGTTCCGGTAGGTCTGCTCAGCTGTGATCGCGGTGGCGGCCGCATTGGAGCCGATGAGCCCGACGGCGGTGACGTCCTTGGGGTAGGTCTTCTTGAACCACTTGAAGGGTCCGGTCTCTTCGCCTCCCACGACCAGCGGCACGGCCGAGTAGAGATTGGGGTCGGTGTAGAGCCCCGGGCTCAGCACCTGGGTGACGACGGGGAGCTTCGCAGCGTCGATGGCGGCCTGCTCCGAGCCGTCGACCAGCGAGAACCCTCCGACGATGGCGAAGTCGTTGGCCGCGATGCTCTTCGCCGCATTGGCCACCGTGCCCGAGGAGAACGCGCTGTCCCGGCCGTCGAGGATGAGCTTGCGCCCGTTCACCCCGCCCTCGCTGTTGATCATGGCGAAGTAGGCGTCCGTGCCCACCTTGGCCCCCTCGAACAGGCCGGGGAGCGGCGCCGAGATATCACTGATCGATCCCACGGTGATGGTCTTCGCCGTCACCCCGGGTGTGGCGGCGGACCCGGCCGCGCCGGCGCCGGTGACGCCAATCCCCAGGGAGATCGCACCGGACCCGACAGCGAGACCCAGGCCGTACGAAACCAGCCGCTGTACGCGTGACTTGCCCACTGCACTCCCCTTTTGGTTCGGTTGCCGCACCACACCGCGCGCCCACCCACCGGGGCGCCGGTTCACATCGGCGATTCCGACACTACGTCAGAAATCTTCGCCAGGGGGTCCGCATCGGCCGCCGCCGCGATACGTGTGGCCGCCAGTGCGCCTTCGAGGAAGGAGGCCACCCCGGACGTGGTGGCCTGGCAGCGCAGCGAGGCCAGGATGTCGAAGGCGTGCTGGGCCAACGGGAGCTCGGCGAAGGCCACCGGCGCTCGGGACACCGCCCTCAGCTCGGCCACGAAGGTCCGGGCCACCTCAATAGGGACGAGGGTGTCATTCCGGCCGTGCAGGACGAAGAATGGCGGCGCGGCGGCGCTGACCCGCAGGGTGGGTGAGGCATTCTGGAAGACCTCGGGGTGCTCGGAGAACTTTGTCTTCATGACCGTCTTTTCCAGCATCTTGAGCAGTCCCTGGCCATAGCGTCCCGAACCGTCGCGTGAACCCGTCATGTCCATCACGCCGTAGAACGGGACACAGGCATTGACCGACGTATCGGCGTCCTCGAAGCCCGGCTGGAAGGCGGGATCCCCTGCGGTCAGCGCCAGGAGGGCACAGAGGTGTCCGCCGGCCGAGCCGCCACTGACCGCGACGAAGGAGGGGTCACCCCCGTACTCCGCAATGTGGTCCTTGACCCATGCCATCGCCTTCTTGCAATCGATCATGTGGTCGGGCCACGTGCCCTTGGGGCTGAGCCGATAATTGATGGACACGCAGACCCAGCCCCGGGCCACCAATTCGAACATCATCGGCTTGCCCTGCTCGCGCTTCTCGCCGACCACCCAGGCACCGCCGTGGATGTACACCATGACGGGCGCACCCGATGGGGGCGTCGACCGCGCCCGGTAGATGTCGAGGCGGTGGCGTTTGTGCCCGTCTCCCCAGTAGTCGAGGTTCCTGGTGGCCTTCACCGCCCTGCCCTTGAGGGGGAAGGCCCGGGTCACCCGCCACCAGCGGCCCCAGGTGGGGCGCACCCGGCCGGTCGGCACCGGGAACGTGTCGCTGCGCACCTCGTCCAGCGCCGCATTCACCACGTTGGCAGCGCGCCGCCCGGAGACGGCCAGGCCGATCAGGCCCGCCCAGTCGGCCACGGCCACCCCTACCCCGAGCCAGCCGGCCCATCCCCGGAAGGCGCCGAAAGAGCCGAAGGCCGCCGTGGCGGCCATCTGCCAGACGATGTTCTGGATGGCCAGTTCGCCGGCAATCCAGGCCGTGAAGAAGGTGACGACGCTGAAGGGCTCCCAGCGGATCGGGTGGTAGGCCAAGAGCACGGCGAACGCGCCGGCCAGGGTGACGCTGAGAAAGATGTAGGGCACTCCCCCATCATCGCCCGAACCTGACCCCCAGCGCAGATCTGGACCGTCCGTCCCCTCCGGCAGTTGCCCCGGGGCCGAGATAGTGCCAGGTTATGAGTGGATCCCACAGGGCGAAGGAGAGCCGATGACACCCGAACGGCTGAGCGGACTCGATTCCAGCTTTCTCTACATGGAGACGCCGACCATGCACATGCATGTAGCCATGGCTGCCGTCTTCGACCCGTCCACCGTGCCGGGCGGTTACTCATTCCGCCTCATCCGCCAGATGATCGCCGAACGCATTCCCCTGGCCCCGGTGTTCCAGCGCCGGCTGGTCGAGGTGCCCATGCGCCTGGGGCACCCGGTCTGGGTGGACGACCCCGAATTCGACATCGACAACCACCTGCGCCGGGCCGCGCTCCCCTCACCCGGAGGCATGCGCGAACTGGGCGACTTCGCGGCCGACGTCATCAGCCGGCAGCTGCGCCGCGACCGGCCCCTGTGGGAGATGTGGCTGGTCGAGGGGTTGGAGGACGGCAAGATCGCCCTGATCACCAAGATGCACCACAGCACTATTGACGGCGTCTCAGGGGCCGAGCTGCTGGGCGTCCTCTTCGACCTCGTTCCCGTACCGCCCCCGGCCGAGACGGTGCCGGAGCGGCAGTTCGACTCCCGCATCCCGTCCAGAGTCGAGTTGGTGTCACAGGCCCTGATGACCAGTGTGGTCAGGCCGGTCGACATCGGGCGCATGGTCTGGCGCACCGGCCAAGCCATCGCCGGAGTGCGCAAGGTCCGCCAGACCGCGTCGGGCAAGGCCGCGCTGCCACTATCGGCCCCGCGCACCTCCATCAACGCCGCCGTGTATGCCCGGCGCCGGACCGCGTTCGCCGCCGCCAGCCTGGCCGACGCCAAGGCGCTGAAGAACAAGATGGGCACCACGGTCAACGATGTGGTGCTGGCCATGTGCACCGGCGCCCTGCGCACCTACCTGCTGGCCGGTGACGAGCTGCCCGACATTCCGCTCGTCTCGGTGGTTCCCGTGTCGGTGACGCCCGACGTGGCTGAGCTGAAGGGCTCCAACAAGGTCTCCTCCATGTTCGTGCAACTGCCCTGCCAACTGGACGACCCCATCGAACGCCTCATGGCCATTCACGAGGGGACCAAAGGAGCGAAGGAGGAGCACCACGCCCTGGGTGCCACGACGCTGCAGAACTGGGCCGAGCACGCCACGCCCAACCTCTTTGCCGCCGCGGCCCGCCTCTACACCGGGATGAAACTGGCCAACCGTCACCGGCCGGTGGCCAACTTGGTGATCTCCAATGTGCCGGGCCCCGACTTTCCGCTCTACATGGGCGGCAGCCAGATGATGGGCATGTTCCCCCTCGGCCCGGTCATGGACGGGATGGGGCTCAACGTCACCATCATGAGCTACATGGGCGTCCTCTATTGGGGCCTGGCCTCCGATGCCCGTGCGGTGCCCCGGCTGTGGGACATTGCGGCCGCTATCCCACACGCCCTGACCGAGCTCATGGATGCCGCCGGGTTGGAATCGGAGCCCTTCGACGTGCCCATCCACCTCGGCCCCGGTATGCCCCCCACGGCCAATTGGATCCGCACGGCCGGCTCCTCCTCGGACGCGAGTGAACCAGCGACCGCATGACGGTACGCGAGCTTGGGCACCTGGTCCTCTATGTGCGTGACGTGGGCCGCTCCGCGTCCTTCTACCGTGACGTGCTCGGGTGGCGCCAGATCATGCCCGAAGCCGGTGAGACCCCGCGCGGCGTGGCAGCCTTCTCATCCGGGCGCACCCACCACGAACTCCTCCTCATTGAGGTAGGTGCCGACGCCACGGCGATCCCGCCGGGCCGGAGGGTGGGGATGTACCACTTCGGGCTCAACGTGGGCGAGACCGACGACGACCTCCGGGCCATGGTCAAGGTCCTGGGCGAGGCCGGTGCCACCATCGCCGGGGCCTCTGACCACACCGTCACGCACAGCCTCTACATCGAGGATCCCGACGGCAACGAGATCGAGCTCTATGTCGATGTCCCGGGAGTGGACTGGAAGGCGAACCCATCCCTCATCGGCGCACCGGTGCGACCCCTCACCCTCTGAGGGAGCTCATGAGCTGAGCAATGACGCCATCGGTCGGCGTGACCGGGGTGAACAGGGCCAGGCGGTCGGCCACATCGCCCACTTTGGCCCGCAGGCGCTCGGCACACTCCAGCGGGGTCCCGCAGATGGCGACGGCGTCCAACAGGTCGTCGGGGATACGCCCACCCAATTCGTCCCATCTGCCTTGGCGCACCAGTCCGGCCAGCTCACCTTGGAGGTCCGCCTGGCCTTCGACCTCCAGCACCGGCCGGTAGGCGGGAGTCGATCCGTAAAAGCCGAGCATGGCGCGGGCGCCGTCGCGAGCGCGGTCGATGGCGGCGGCGTCCTCCCCAACCCCGACGATGGCGCCGCACACGACTTCGAAACTCCTGAGCGAGGGATCCCGCCTGGCCAAGCCGTGGCCGACCGACGCCATGGTGAGATCGGTCAACGAGCGGCGGCTGTTGAAGGGCAGGACCATGATGCCATCGGCCACTTCGGCCGTCATGCTCGTCATCCGCGGTCCAAGAGCGCCCAGGAGGATGGGCGGGGTGCCAACAGGTGACGGGCCGGGATTGAACATGGGCGTCATCAATGTATGGCGGTAGAATTCCCCTTCGAACTGCAACGGTGTCGACTCCTGCCAGCTGTCGAAGATGGCCCGCAAGGCGCCGACCAGTTCGCGCATCCGCGCCACCGGAGATGACCACTCGATGCCGAAGCGGCGGGTGATGTGCGTGCGCACCTGGGGAGCCAACCCCAAGCGGAACCGCCCGCCGGAAAGGACATGGAGGTCGTGTGCGATGTGGGCCAGGTGGATCGGATTGCGCGGCAAGGCCACGGCGGCATTGGTCATGACGTCCAACTCGGGAACCCCGCCGGCCGCCAGGATCAGGGGCAGAAAGACGTCGTGCGGTCCTTCGGCGCAGTACACACCGTCGGCTCCCGCCGACGCCAGGGCCGCCGCCCTAGCCGCCACCTCGGCCAATCCGACGCCGGTCAACCCGAGGTCTATCTTCACCGCGATCGCATCACTTTGAGGAGCATCCGCCTATCCGATGGTGGCCTGTCGCTGGCCTCTGCAGCGCAGCGAGCCGGGTGACCAGGGTGACCAGGGTGACCAGGGTGACCAGGGTGACCATAGGCCACCGGTGCTCCCCGGGTGCGGGCCGATCTGGCGTCGGTCATACTTGTGGGCAAGCCGTAATCTGTGAGTAGGACATGCGCACACTTCAGGTGGATGACGATGACGTACTGGCGAGCGCTGTCGCCACCTTGCATGCCGGGGAGGTGGTGGTCGTCCCTACCGACACCGTCTACGGTCTGGCCGCCATGCCCGGCGACACCGCTGCCGTACATAAGGTGTACCTGGCCAAGCGCCGTCCGCCGCGGCTGAACCTTCCGTTGTTGGGCGCCTCACTCGATCAGGTGCGCCAGCTCGGGGTCGAGATCTCCGACGCCGCCGTCACCCTGGCGTCCCGATGGTGGCCCGGGCCATTGACCATGGCCTTCGGATTCTCGGACACCGAGGTCCGGCCGGAGTGGTTGGCGGGGCGGGAGGAGGTCGCAGTACGTATTCCGGCCCATCCATTCCTGCTGGACCTGGTCGAGCAAACCGGTGTGCTGATGGTGACCAGTGCCAATCCGCATGGCGCGGCGACCCCACCCACGGCCCGGGAAGCGGCCGACAACTTGGCGCCCCACGTCGGTCTCGTTATTGACGGAGGCGTCCTCGACGCCACGCCCTCGACCCTGGTCAACATGTGTGCGCGGCAGCCCGTGGTCGAGCGTGAAGGGGCGATTTCCCGGAAAGCCATTGCCGACGCGCTGGCGGGCCGAGGATGAGCGGACTGCTCCTGGCCATTGAAACATCGTGCGACGAGACGGCCGCGGCGGTCATCAGCGACGCCTATGACGTTCGGTCATCGGTGGTGGCCAGCCAGATCGATCTGCATGCCTCTTTCGGAGGCGTGGTACCCGAGCTGGCCAGCCGGGCGCACGTCGAGACGATCACCGCGGTCATCGACCGGGCCCTGGCCCAGGCCGCCGTCACCGGGTCCGATTTGAGCGCCGTCGCCGTGACCTGTGGTCCCGGGCTGGTCGGTGCACTCTTGGTCGGGATAGCGACGGCCAAGTCGCTGGCCCTGGCGTGGGGCATCCCGATTGTCAGCGTGAACCACCTGGAGGGTCACCTGGCCAGCGTCTTCCTGGCCGGAGATGACGTCCCCTTTCCGCAGACCTCACTGCTGGTCTCTGGAGGTCACTGCATGCTGACCCGGTCTCCCAGCGTGGGTCACCACCAGCTCCTGGGCGAGACGGTCGACGACTCCATCGGCGAGGCCTATGACAAGGTGGCCCGCTACTTTGGCCTGGGCTACCCGGGAGGCCCGGTCCTGGATCGCTTGGCGGGCTCCGGCGACGATGTCCTCCACTTCCCCCGCCCCATGCTGGGCGACGGCTACGCCTTCTCGTTTTCGGGACTGAAGACGGCCGTCGTCAACTATGCGCGCGCCGATCCCGCGTTCGTGATCGAAGACGTGGCGGCGTCATTCGTGGCCGCCTGTATGGACGTGCTGTGCGCCAAGATCCTCCGGGCGCTCGAGGAATTTGGTGATCCGGCTGTTGCCATCGTCGGGGGTGTCGCCGCCAGCCCGATCCTGCGCCGGCGCGCCCAAGCCGTCGTTGATGCCTTCGGTTCCTGCCTGCTGATCCCTCCCCAATCAATGGCCACCGACAATGCCGCCATGATCGGCATCGCCGGCTGGCAGAAACTCGCCGCGCTGGGGGCCAGCCGAATGGACTTCGGCCCGCAGCCGGACCTGCGCCTGGCCTTCATCTGATCGGTCGGCGTGATCAGCCGGCGGCCGCCCGGGGCCTCCGCCGGCTCTGAACCCGTGAGCCGTAACCCGTGGAGGACAGGTCCAGGAGCACCCCGAGGGCCACGATGATCCAACCCAGGGCGTCGACCCCGTGCCCGGCCCGGTACACGAGCGCGTAGAAGAGTGTGGTGTAGGGCAGGAGAAAGAACCCGATCAGACCCTCCCACCCCGAACTGAAGGCGACGCTCAGCCGGTCCGTGAAGATGTAGAGCAGCGCCAGGACGAGGCGGGGGGAGATCAAGGCGAAGAGGGCGAGCAGGCAACCCATCAGCCCTTCCTTTCGTGTCCTTCACGTTCGGGGGTAGTGCACATCACGGTACCCACCGACGGGGCGGCATGGCGCGTCACACCGGGAGATTACCGGTGGCCGACCGGGTGGACCCGTGGTCCTTGTAGGCGGCGATCGTGCGCTCGGCTATGCGCATCTGATGGATCTCATCGGCCCCGTCGGCGAAGCGGGCCCAGCGGGCGTGCTGGAGCATGTTGGCCAGCGGCGTGTCTGTCGAGTAGCCGAGAGCACCATGGACCTGCATGGAGCGGTCGATGATGCGGTTCAGGCTGTTGGCCACGAAATGCTTGGCCATGGAGACCTCAGTGCGGAAATCTTCGCCGCGATCAATCTTGTACGCGGCATGGAGCACCATGAGCTTGCACTGGTACAGCTCCATGGCTGAATCGGCGATCAGCCATTGCACGCCTTGCTTCTCGGCCAGAAGGGATCCGTGCGAGTAGCGATTGAGTGAGCGGTCGACCATCATGTCGAGCGCTGTCTCAGCCTGGGCGATCCAGCGCATGCAGTGGGCCAATCGGGCTGGACCGAGCCGGTACTGCCCGAGCCGGTGTCCATTTCCCCGGCCGCCCAGGATCTGGGATTCGTGGACCCGGAGGTCCTCAATGACGATTTCGGAGTGGCCGGTCGAGCCATGCATCGTCTCGATCTCGCGCACATCGTTCCACCCCGTGGCGGGCAGGTCGACCAGGAAGGCCGTATTGGCACCGCGCGATCCGGCGGGGACATCTGGCTCAGTGCGGGCAACCAGTATTGCGAACTGGGCCCGCCGAGCGTTGGAGATGAACCACTTGTGCCCGTTGATGATCCACTCCTCGCCGTCCTTCTCAGCCCGGGTCTGAATCAGCGTTGGGTCGGACCCCGCCACCTCGGGCTCGGTCATGGCGAAACACGACATGGCTGTCCCCTCGCACAGGCGGCGTAGGTAATTTTCGTTCTGTTCCTTGGTGCCCCAGTGCAGGAGCGTGTGCATGTTCCCTTCATCAGGGGCCATGCAGTTGAGGATCCACGGGCCCAAGCGGGTCTTGCCCGCTTCGGCCTGGACCATGGCCAGCTCCACATGTCCCAATCCCATGCCACCCCACTCCTTGGGCATGTGGGGAAGCCACAGGCCGACCTTCTTGGCCTCCTCGCGCAGTTCGAGAATGGTGACCAGGTATTCATGACGAGAAGCCACTGTCTCCTCATCGTCGAATGTCCTTGTGCGCGGCAGGACCGTCTCCTGAATGAAGGTCCGCACACGGGCGCGGATCTCTTCGTGTTCAGGGGCGAGTGTGAAATCGATTGCCATGGGGTCTCCCTCGGATCACATGGGCCCAACCACCTTCTCCACGTCGGCGTTGTGCCGGCGGCTCAAGGTGAAGGGGTCCCCTGGCTCCCTTGTCTAGTGTGCAATCTCCCCGATCACACGAAGTGGCCTCCGGCACGCCACCTGAAGCGCAGAAGAGGCGGCCATCGGGAGCATCATGGCAGAACTCCTCAATTGACATGATGGCCCCAGTGCGGACGGTGCCATTCCGCTTGTGATGACGACCACGCTGACAGAAGATTCATCCACAACTGGGAGGGACCGGCAATGGGCGCTGGGGACAACAAGGAACGGGCGGGTGCATTCTGGGCCGCCCTTTATGCCCGAGATTGGGAGGCCATCGCCTCGTTTTTCGGCCCGGACAGCGAATACACCGACGTGCCCGCCCCGGCCGACGACGTGGCGGTCGGGCCAGACCGGATTGTGGCTCGCCTCCGACTGGGACTGGAGCGAATCTCGGGATATGAGCACTCCCTGCGACTCATGGTGGCCGAGGGCGACACCGTGATCACCGAGCACACCGAAATCTGGCGCTGGCACACGGGCGAACAGGTCACGTTGCCGTTCGTCTCGGTGCAAGAACTCCGAAACGGCACGATCGTGCGTTGGTGGGACTATTGGGACCTTCAGACCCTCATGAACTCCGCTCCCGCTTGGTGGATTGAGCACATCAGCCAGGGATACTCCTGAGGGCGTCTGCGTCGACGGGGGACGGATTCGTGCCTATCGACACAACGTGCGGGGGACGGGTGGGATGCCGGCGGGGGGTCAATCCACCTGCCGTTGCAAGTACAAGGGTTCGCAATTCAGGGCGAAATGGGCAATGATTGAAGTGCCGTAATTCCTGGGGGGGAATAAGTGCTTCTTGAGGGGACCTATAAGAGGGATGGGCTGCATCCCGAGATGGCCAAGTGGCCCCTCATAGGGCGGAGCCAAGAACTCTCCCGATTGACCGGCGCTATTTTCGGGCGGCGGGGGGCGGTGATCACCGGCCCACCCGGAGTGGGAAAGACGACCATGGCCATGATGGGCGTCGAGTTGGCCGAAGACCAGGGTATATCAGTGGTCCGCGTGGCCGGCTCTCAGGTCTGGCAATCGTTGCCCTTCGGAGCGTTCGCTTGCCTTCTGCCGCCGGATCCCGGCGGTGTCGAACATGGTCCAGAGGGCTTCGTTGAGTTGCTGCGCCAGTACGCCCAAGCTCTGGTCGATAGTGCAGGGGGAAGCCCACTCCTGGTCTGCGTCGATGACGCCCATCTTCTCGATGACGCCTCGGCCATGCTGGTCCACCAACTGGCCCAGTCAAGGTCGGCCACCGTTCTGGCCACCGTCTTGGCCGCCGGGAGAGGCGGGCAGTCAGCACCCGGCCCGATTGTGTCCTTGTGGAAGGACCACCTGGCAGAACGCATTGAGGTGGCCCCCCTTGACGACTCCCTGATCGAACAGCTGCTGGAGAAGGTGCTCGGGGGTGCAGTTGATCAGGCAGCGTCGCGACAATTCGCTGATCGGTCCCTCGGAAACCCGCTGTTCTTGCGCGAACTGGTGGCCGGCGCCTTTGAGTCCGGTGCACTGAGCAATGTGACGGGCAGTTGGAGGCTACCAGAGGGCCTGCGGCCAACGGACCGACTGGTGGAATTGGTAACGCTGAGATTGGGCGACCTGAATGACTCCGAACGACATGTCCTGGAATTGACGGCCCTGGGGGAGCCTCTGAGCCAGGCCACGCTGGACCAGCTGGCCGATCCGGAAGCGGTTGAGTCCCTTGAGAATAAGGGGCTGATCTCAAGTCGCGTTGACGGCCGTCGGCTCCGAATCTTCCTGGCGCATCCCATTTACGGCGACGTCGTGAAGGTAGGAATCAGTGCGCGACGTGAGCGCGTCCTGGCTCGGTCACTCGCCGAAGCAACGGGTGGGCGCCGCAAAGAAGACACATTGCAGCAGGCATCCCTACGTCTCGTGAGCGGCGGGGGCAGTGCCGAGCTGCTCCTGGCTGGGGCGAAGGCGGCCCGGGTTCGCCACGACCATTCCCTCACCGAGCGCCTGGCGCGCGCCGCGATCGATAAGGGTGATCGGTTCGAAGCCAGGTTCCTGGCTGCCAAGACGGCTCATGTGCGTGGCCGTCCCGAACAGGCCGATCGCGAGTTGGCCGCACTGGCGGCAGACGCCGTGAGTGAGTCCGAAAAGGGCCGCGTCGCTCTGCTCCGCTTCGACAACGCCTTCAACTTTCGGGGTCAAGCCGACTCTCACGTGATCGACGAACTCTTAAAGGTCGTCGTCGATCCAATCCTTCACGATGAACTGTTGGCCCGACGCGTGCGGATGAAGAGTGTTGGCAGCGGCCCGCGGGCAGCATTGGAAGCCGCATCCGCCTGGCTCGAGCATCCATCGGCGGCGTCACCCTCCACGTTGCACACCATGATTGGCCACAGCCTGACCAGGCTTGGACGCTTGGACGAAGCGTTGGGATTCTTCAATGCATTGCCGGGCAGCAATGAGAACCCCATGGGTGACAACGGTGGCGTCCAGTGGAGCTTGTTCTTGAACCGTTGCCACATTCTTGGTCTCAAAGGGCGGCTCACTGAAGCTGAGGTCTTGCTCAACTCCGTTCACCGCGAGGGTGAGGACCTTCCGGCCGACAGGAGTGCCATGATGGGGGCGTCGCTGGCCGCTCTCTATCTCCTACAGGGTCGAGTTCAGAGCGCCCATCTGCAGGCGAGATCGTCCTACATCCACTTCCGAGACCTCGGATCCCCGTTTGCTGCCCGCTGGTCCTATGGCGCGGCCGCGCTGGCGCTGGCGCTTACGGGGATGTCAGAGAAGGCCACCGAGGTTCTGGCTGACCTCGACGACCTCCATCTCCCGGCCAATCTGTTGATCGAGACCGACATCCTGCTCGCCCGCGGGTGGACAGCAGTGGCAGTCGGCGACCTCAGTACCGGGCGCCAATACCTCGAATCGGCAGTGGATATGGGGCAGGAGGTCGGTGATCTCATCGGAGCCACCAGGGCTCTCCTCAGTTTGGCCCGCCTGGGCCGCGCCCGCCAGGTCACCAGTCGGCTCACCGCGCTGGCCGGCGAAATCGACAGCGACCTCGTGGCCAACTGGGCCAGATTCAGCAGTGCATTCGCCACCCGTAGCTGCGGTGCCCTCGAAGCCGTGGCGTCGAAACTGGAAGGGGAAGGCTCATTTCTCCTGAGCGCCGAAGCCCTTGGTGAGGCTGCCGTCCTCCTCCGCCGTGACGGCTACTCCCAGGAAGCCTGGAACGCTGAACAAAAGGGTCGACGCCTCCTGGCGCGCTGCGAGGGGGCGGTGACGCCGCTTGTCCACGCGATCGGAGCCCGAGGCCACCTCACGTCCGCTGAATGGGAGACGGCCATGTACGCCGTTGCCGGAAGTTCCGACAAGGAGATAGCCAACCAGATGAACCTGTCAGTTCGCACGATCGAGAACCGGTTGCACCGGACCTACCAAAAGCTTGGACTCACCCGTCGCCATGAGCTGGCCGATGCACTCCGCGACATACCCAAGGTTTAGCCCGAGATACGTGAGCGAATGCCGGATCCCAAAAAAGGAAATACCCGCGACATTGACTGCGATGCCGGACTTGGATGTCCAGGGAAATCTCACTCCTGCCCCTACCGGGAACGAGGCGCTCGGGCACGTCGGATCCACGGGTCCGGAACAGCGACAATGGTCGGACGGCGGAATACTCTTGATCCATGAATCCTTCAGTGCACGGACAACTTGAGGAACTTAACCGAACCGAATGCCTTCGGCTGTTGGAGGCAGGTCGGATCGGACGGATCGGCATCACGATTGATGGTCGGCCCGTTATCTACCCGGTCAACTATGTCGTTTTCGAGGGCAACATCTACATCATGACGCGTCAGGGCGGTGACCTCCACACTGCCTCGCTCGAAGCTGATATTGCCTTTGAGGTAGACGGGGCCGACGCTCTCTATCACGAAGGCTGGAGCGTGCTTGTCATTGGCGAATGTTCTCCCGTGACCGATCAAGAGGAGTTGAATCGGCTCACGCACCTCCCCTTGGCTCCCTGGGCCGGGGAAGATCGAGACCTTCTCCTGCGCATGCCGATCGAGGAGGTCAGCGGGCGGCACATCCACCATCGAGCAATCTGAACGTACCGAACCCGTCACGCCTAAAGATCAATCGCAGTGCGGTGCCTGGGCTCGTAGACGTCGATCTCGCCGGCACCGGGAACTCGAAGCCGGATGATGCGCCCGAAACCTGTCTATTGGATCGGAGTGGAGAACTCGACTCCCCTTAAGAGACTGCTGAGTAAACGG
>PNAT01000084.1 GCA_003169675.1 Acidimicrobiaceae bacterium | reverse complement strand
TGCCCACTGTATTCAAGGTCCACAGCGTCACCTTCTCGGAGCTGGTTGCGGCGGCATGAATCGCCGCTACCGGGGTGTCGTTTGGCAACCCCTCTTCCATCAGTCGGTCGGCAATGGATCCAATTCGGGTCGCTCCCATGAGAACGATAATCGTCCCGCCCAGGGTGGCCAGGGATCGCCATCGCTGCCCCCTCACGTCCAAAGCGTCCTCATGTCCGGTGATGACGGTGAAGGACTGGGCAACGCCACGAATCGTTAACGAGATCCCTGCCCCAGCGGGCGCTCCCAGGGCAGAGCTGATTCCGGGTACAACGTCGACTGGCACCCGGGCCGCCGTGAGCGCTTCCAGTTCTTCGGCTCCCCGGCCAAACACGAATGGGTCGCCGCCCTTGAGCCGAACGACGCAGGGACTTCGGCGACCAACTTCGACGAGGATGGCATTTATCTCTCCTTGGGGTATCGGTGCGCTGCCGCGTGCCTTGCCCACATCAATGAGTTCAGCGTTCGGTCCGGCCAGGGCGAGAAGAGGAATGGCCAACCGATCGTGGACGATCACATCGGCCGATCCGAGTAGCCGCGCCCCACGGATGGTGATCAGTTCGGGGTCCCCCGGACCTGCTCCCACCAGGTACACCGTCACGAAGAATCCGAAAGGTGTTCTGGCTGGCCATCAGGGGGGAGGGCGTCCTCCCTTGGCGGCGAACGGTGAGCGCTGGCCGTCGACACGAAGTGCTCGGCGGTGAGGGGATCACTCCCAAGGTGAAGATGCAAGTAGGAGGCGAAAAGCTCTGGGGTGGCAAATCCGGCTGAGGACTCGCCTGCCCGACTTCGAAGAGTCAGAGCCGATCCGCCTGGTGTCACTGATGAGTAGTGAAACTCATGACCGCGCAACGTCCTTCCCGAAGATCCCAAGGGGCAGTTCTCCTGAAGTTCGGCCGTACGGTAGCCAAGGGTCAGGCGATCAGTCATGGTGCCTTCGGTCGGGAGTAGTCCAGCGAGTGGGTGCCCATCGAAAGATCGACCTAACCACAGTAGCCCTCCGCACTCCGCCCATATGACGAGTCCGTGCGCCGTCCGATTGCGCAGGTCCTGCTGGAGTGGTTGATTCTCCGAAAGCTCGGCCACGAAGACTTCCGGAAACCCGCCACCGGCATACAGGGCCGTCGACCCCTCGGGCAAGGACGACTCATGACGGGGGTCAAATGGCATGAGCTCCGCCCCGGCCGCCTCTAGAGCTTCCAAGTTATCTTGGTAGACGAAGCTGAAGGCGGGCCCGGCCGCGATCGCCACTCGGGCGTCGCCGACTCGACGCGAGGTAGGCGGCTGATCAACTCGCCACGTGGGCGCGGTACGGGCCAGCTCCTCAATGGCGTCGAGGTCGAGCGAAGCGGTGACCGCTCCCACTAAGCGGGCGATTGACCGACTGGTCCCGATCATGTCTTCAACGACCGGTACAAGCCCGAGATGTCGATCCCGCCACGTGAAGGAGCTGTCGCGGTGTAGTCCGCCCAGGACTGGGACGCCGAGAGGTTGGAGGGCCTCGCGAAGCAACGTCTCGTGACCAGGACTGCCAATCCGGTTGAGGACGACCCCAGCCACCCGGATTGATGGGTCGAAGGTGCAGTACCCGTGGACCAGGGCCGCCACGGAACCGCTCATGGCGGAGGCGTCGACCACCAAGAGCACCGGCGCATCGAGCAGGCGGGCTATCGAAGCCGTACTGGCCTCAGGGTTCCCATCGGCCGCGCCGTCGAAGAGTCCCATGACACCTTCAACAACCAGAATGTCGGCGCCGGCCGCGGCCCGACCGGCCAGTGCCGGAATGGCGGCTTCACCGCAGATCCAGCTGTCTAAGTTGCGTCCTGGCCTCCCGGTCGCCAGGGAGTGGTACCCCGGATCGATGAAGTCCGGTCCAACTTTGGCACTAGCCACCTTCATGCCGCGTGCTCGCAAGGCCGCCATCAGCCCGGTCGCCACCGTGGTCTTGCCGACACCCGACGACACTCCGGCGACGACGATGCGCGCCCCGAGAGTGGTCGTCAATACTCGATGCCCTTCATGGCTTTGATGTCCTCGTCGTAGGCGTGCTTGATCTTGCGCATCTCGGTCACCGTGTTGGCCACGGCAATCAACTCCTCCGGAGCGTCTCGGCCGGTGACCACCACGTTGGTTTTCGGAGATCGGCCAGAAATGCCTGCCACTACATCGTCGACATGTACCCAGCCGTATTTGATGGCATAGGTGAGCTCGTCAAGAATGAGGAGCTGGTAGTTGCCCGACGCCAGTTTTTCGTTCGCCACCTCCCAGGCATGACGTCCCTTAGCTGCCGTTTCATCGAGGTCAGTGGATTCCCACGTGAAGCCGTCGCCCAGGGTGTGCCATTCAATCCCTAGGTGGTCGGCCAGCTTGCGTTCTCCCGTTTTCCACTTGCCGCTCTTGAGGAACTGGATGACGCCCACGTCCCAGCCCCGAGCCCAGCCTCGACACATGACTCCGAAGGCGGCGGACGATTTTCCCTTTCCATGGCCGGTGTTGAGGAGAACGACTGACTCGACGCGTGGCATAGGGGCTGAGGCTAGTTGCCCCCGGGGGAGACGATCGGGGTCCCCGGGGCCACTCTGGGAAGCGTGCACTACGATCTCCGAGACGTGCAGGGAAGCCGGTGTGATTCCGGCACTGTCCCGCAACTGTGACCGGGAAACCGACCTCATGCTGTGCCCTCGGTTCGAATTGGACCGCAGGGCGAGGGAAGTGTTGTTCCGGAAGTCAGGAACCTGCCCATCCGAGAACTCTCGGCTCGCGCGAGGACGACAAGATGCGGCAATCACTCAGGCGACGACAGGTGGACCGGGTTGTCGGCTGCGGCGCATGGTCATGATTACCTTGATCCTGGGTGGTACCCGTTCGGGGAAGTCCGAACTGGCAGAACGAATGGCTGCGCAATCCGAAGAGCCGGTCACGTATATTGCAACTGGGGTGGCAACCGACGAGGACATGGCCGTTCGCATTGCGGCGCACCGAGTACGTCGCCCCGAAAGTTGGTCGACAATCGAGGCTGATGGCGACCTCGCCGGCGCGTTGGCAGGTGTATCGGGCACAGTCTTGCTCGATGCACTCGGCACGTGGTTAGCCCGACTCGAGGGTTTCCGTGCCGACAGGGTTGCGCTTTGCGCTGCACTGTCGCTGCGGTCGGGACACACCATCGTGGTGTCGGACGAGGTCGGCCTGGGGGTTCATCCCTCCACGCCGATCGGACGGGATTTCCGAGATGCGCTGGGAGATCTGAACCAGTCGGTGTCCGCCATTGCCGACGAGGTCCTTCTTGTTGTCGCCGGCCGCGTCCTCCCTCTCGAAAAGGGACCCTGAGATGCGAGAAGCGCTCGCCTTTCTGACCCCTTTTCCTGGTGCGCGACGCCCGAGTCCCCGATCGTTGCGTTGGTTTCCACTCGTCGGGCTTTTCCTCGGGCTCGCGTTGGGCGGCTTGTGGTGGGCCACCTCTCGAATGTGGCCTCTTCCGGTCGCCGCGGCAATTGTGGTGGTGGCTGACCTCGGTTGCACAGGCATGCTCCACCTCGACGGGTTGGCCGACAGTGCTGATGGGCTGTTGTCCCACCTCCCTCTGGAGGAGCGCCTTGCCGTCATGCGAGAGCCGACTGTCGGCGCATTCGGCGTGGGCGCGGTGGTCCTGGTGCTACTGAGTCGTTGGATTGTCCTCGCCTCACTTCGTCCCGCTCCACTTCTGATTGCTGCCCTGTGGTGCGTGTCACGCACCGCCATGGCGGGTACGGTCGAACGAGTTCCCTACGCCCGCGCGGAGGCTGGTTTGGCCACTGTTTTCATGGGGTCTCGGCTCCCGTTGCTCTTCTGTGGGGTGGTGGTGGTCTTGGCAGCCGGTGTGGCCAGTCTCTGGTCTGTGCCCGCAGGGCCCGTGGCCGTGGTCGGTTCGCTGGGTGGCTTCGGCTTGGTTATGGCGTTCGCCGTGAAGCGGATTGGTGGATTCACCGGCGATGTTCTTGGTGCCGCTGGGATGATCGGGGAGACGGTCGGACTCGTGGTGGCGGTGGCCAAGTGGTCATGAGTACCTTCTCACGTAATTCATTCGCAGCGGCGTGTGGCGTGTGGGTCGATCTTGCGCTTGGCGAGCCCAAGGTGCAGCCACATCCCGTGAGTACTTTCGGAATGTTGATGAAGCGAATTGAGCGCGTGCTGTACCGCGATCAGCGGGGCGTCGGTGTTGCACATACGGCGGCGGGCGTGAGCGTGGGCGTCGGGGCCGGACTCCTGGTTCGGTCGACCCTCGTCGCCACGTATCTATCGGTGGCGCATAGAGCCCTCATTGAGGCCGCAGAGGACGTTGCCGATGCACTGCAGCGAAATGATGTGGTCCAAGCCCGCGAACTCCTCCCTTCGTTGGTGGGACGCGATCCGAGCCAACTCGACTCCCGGGAGATTGCACGCGCCGTAGTGGAGTCGCTGGCCGAGAATACGGTTGATGCCGTCATCGCCCCGTCCATGTGGGGTGCCGTCGGAGGTGCGTGCGGCGCGCTGGGGTACCGAGCGATCAACACCATGGACGCCACCGTTGGCTACAAAAGTGACCGCTATCTGAACTACGGCTGGGCCAGTGCTCGCCTCGACGACGCCGTCAACTACGTTCCTGCTCGGGTGACTGCTGCCATGGTTGCGGTGGTGCGACCGGCAATGGCCCTCGCCGTGTGGCGGGCCGTTCGCCGCGATGCACCCCACCACCCGTCGCCCAATGCCGGTGTGGCTGAAGCAGCGTTTGCGGCGGCGTTGGGACTCCAACTGGGAGGGGTGAACACCTACGGCACTCGGATTGAAGAGCGGGCCACGTTGGGCTGTGGAAGGCGTCCGCAAGCCGACGACATTGGGGCGACCATTGCGCTGTGCCGAGATGTGACCTACGCGTTCACTGCCATGTTGGCCATTGTCGGAGTCTTGACATGACGGATCTCACCAACGTCACGCTGACGCCAGGTCCACACGGGGGAGATGCCCATCGAATCGCTCAAGCGCTGGACGTCGACCCCTCGTCATTCCTTGACCTATCGGCCAGTCTAAATCCGGTCGCTCCTGATGTTGAGGCACTCGTCGCCTTACATCTTGATTCATTGCGGCGTTACCCCGACGCCGATGAGGCCCAACGACTGCTCGCTCAGACCATTGGAGTCGAACCCGAGCGCTTGCTCTTGACCAACGGAGGCGCCGAAGCCATCTCCCTACTGGCTCAAGAGATTGATGGGCACGTACACGAACCGGAATTCTCCCTTCATCCGAGAGGGCCCAACTCGGCACCGTTGTGGCGGTCCAACCCACACAACCCGAGCGGCCTCCTGGCCGCTCCGGACGAGCACGCGGGGGTGTGGGACGAAGCCTTCTTCCCCTTGGCGGCCGGGCAGTGGACCCGAGGTGATGAGTCCGCGCTGGCCGTGGTGGGGTCATTGACCAAGTTGTTCGCCTGCCCCGGACTTCGCCTCGGCTATGTCATCGCTGCTCCAGATCTCATCGATCGGCTCAAGGCACGTCAGCCGCACTGGTCGGTGGGGAGCTTGGCGCTGGCGGTGCTCCCAAAGCTCCTAACCGACGCTGATCTCACACGGTGGCGAGACGAGATCGCCCTCTTACGCCGTGAACTGGCCGAAGTGCTTGAGTCGCACGGGCTGACTCCTTTGCCATCGGACGCCAACTTCCTGCTCTGCGAGGCGCCGGTGGCTCTGCGACACGACCTGATCGGCCAGGGAATCGTGGTGCGTGACTGCAGCTCGTTCGGGTTGCCAGGCCATGTCCGCATTGCCGTCCCCGATCGCCGGGGAATCGAACGGTTGGGCAACGCCCTCACGTTGGTGGTGCAGCTGTGAGTCAAGGATCGATTCACGGCGGCGGGCTCATGGTCTGCGGCACAGCCAGTGACGTCGGCAAGAGTCACATGGTGGCCGGCCTGTGCCGCGTGCTGGTGAGGCGGGGTCGGCGGGTCGCGCCATTCAAGGCGCAGAACATGGCTCTGAACTCGTTTGTCACGGTAGACGGGCACGAGATTGGAAGAGCCCAGGCTTCGCAGGCAATGGCGGCCCGGGTGGAGCCCGAAGTTGCCATGAACCCGATCCTTCTCAAGCCGACTGGGGATCGGACAAGCCAAGTGATTGTCGATGGCAAGCCTTCGGGCCATCTGACTGCGCTCGAATACCAGGGTCGCAAGCCCGAACTCTTGGCCGGTGTACTGGCGGCCCTCGACGATCTGCGCCATCGCTTCGACGTGGTGATTGCCGAGGGGGCGGGCAGTCCGGCGGAGATCAATCTTCTGGCTCATGACATCGTCAACCTGCGAATCGCCAAGGACGCCGGCCTGCCCGCCATCATTGTGGGGGACATCGATCGGGGTGGGGTGTTCGCGGCTCTCTTTGGGACGGTGTCCCTTCTGCCCGACGACTATCGATCATTGGTGCGGGGGTTTGTCATCAACAAATTCCGTGGTGACCCGGCTCTCCTGGGTGATGGGCTGGCCGAGCTTGAGCGCCGGACCGGGGTGCCCACCCTCGGGGTTATTCCTTTTGCTCTTGACCTCGGACTTGATGCCGAAGATTCCCTCGCGCTTACCGGTCGTCGGCCTTGGCACTCTGCATCCTGTCGACTTCCTCGAGGCGACGGCGACGTCCTCGACGTGGCGGTTATTTCGTTCCCGCGAATCTCGAACTTCACTGACTTTGACGCCTTGGCCCTCGAGCCAGCAGTCGCGGTGCGTTTCGTGCACGACGGGGCCGGGCTCGGGCGACCGGACCTGGTCATCCTGCCTGGTTCCAAAGCGACCGTGCTCGACTTGGCCTGGCTCCGACAAGTTGGCCTCGACCGAGCTGTGGTTCGGTGCCAGGAGAGTGGATCAATCGTGTTGGGCGTGTGTGGAGGTTTCGAAATGCTCGGTCATGAGATCGTGGATCACGTGGAGTCCGATCAAGGTGAGGTGATCGGACTCGGATCCTTGCCGGTCGACACCATGTTTCTCGCTGAAAAGGTGACCCGCCAACGGCACGGAACGGCGTGGGGTCAAACCGTTTCGGGCTATGAGATCCATCACGGCCGGGTGACGGCTCGAGCCGGTGCCCAAGCGTGGTTTGACCTCGAAGAAGGTGGCGAGGGGATTATGAGCGACGATGGAGCCGTGTTGGGCACCAACCTCCATGGCCTCCTTGACGAGGATGGATTCAGATCGACCTTCCTCACCCACGTGGCCGAACGCCGAGGGAAGTCTTTCTCAGCTTCGGGCCTCCAGTTTGGCGCCGCTCGCGAGGAACAGTTCGACCGTCTGGCCGACCTCCTTGAGGCTCATCTCGACCTTCCCGCCCTGGACTGCATCCTGGCCGACGGCGCACTTCCCTCATGAGCGCTCGACCCACGTTCCCGTTCAGCGCGGTGGTGGGACAGGACGACGTGAAGCTGGCGCTCCTTCTCAACGCCATCGACCGGAGAATCGGTGGGGTGGTGCTCCGGGGCGAGAAAGGGAGCGCCAAGTCAACGCTGGCTCGTGGGCTGGCCGCCTTGTTGCCAGGTGAGGCACGCTTTGTCGAACTCCCGGTCAGCGCCACCGAAGACAGAGTGGTCGGTTCGCTGGATCTCGAGTCCGCGCTGACCACGGGAATGAAGCGGTTTCACCCTGGGCTGTTAGCTGACGCCGACAACGGCGTGCTCTACATTGACGAAGTCAATCTCTTGCCTGACCACCTCGTTGACATCTTGCTCGACGTCGCGGCCAGTGGGGTAAATCGGGTCGAACGCGAATCGATGTCAGAGTCGCACCCCAGTCGCTTCGTCTTGATCGGTTCGATGAATCCCGAAGAAGGTGAGCTGCGGCCGCAATTGCTCGACCGGTTCGGGCTTGCAGTAGACGTGGTGTCGAGTCCTGATCCCGCCGAACGGGTGGAAGCGGTCCAACGTCGTCTGGCCTTTGACGACCGTCCCGACGGGTTCGCTGCCTCCTGGTCGGCGTCTGACCGAGCACTGGCCGAACGGCTGACGGGGACCACCTCAGCCGAGGTGCCGCCCGAGATCCTTCTCAGCGTGAGCCAACTGTGCGTCACCATGGGATGCGAAGGGCTCAGGGCCGATCTGGTGATCACCCGGGCCGCAGCCGCCTTGGCGGGCTGGGAAGGTCGGACCGTGGCCACGGTAGATGACGTACGACGGGTGGCGCCGCTGGCGCTGGCCCACCGACGTCGCCGCTCGCCATTCGACGACCCTGGTATTGAACAGGATGAGATTGACCGGGCCTTGGACAACCCGCCGCCGGATCGGTCCGATAACGGCCGGGGAGATGCGTCCGACCATCTGGGAGGTGAGCAGGGCCCGTCGATTGCGGCGGATACTCCGACGCGTATCGTCCCGCTGAGTGGTCCCAGAAGCGACGTGAACAACGCGGCAAGCGGTCGGCGCACCACAGTTGAGTCCACGCGAGGTCGCATGATCGGGGACCGGATGCCGCAGGGCCGGGTGACCGATATTGCTGTTGGGGCCACCGTGCGATCGGCCGCCCTCCGAGTGGCGACGGATGGACCCCTGGATCACGCCACGCCAAGGCTGCGCTCAGTGGTAGAGCCATTGGTCCGCCGAGAGGATCTGCGCCAGGCCGTGCGCGAAGAGAAGGCCGGCAACCTCCTGATACTCGTCGTCGACGCGTCCGCATCCATGGGGGTTGAGCGTCGGATGGGCGCGGTGAAGGGCGCGGTACTGAGCCTCCTCATGGACGCCTATCAGCGGCGTGATCGAGTGGCCGTCATCACATTCGGAGGCGAGGAAGCCGAGGTGGTCTTGCGGCCGACGGGAAGCATGGAGATCGCTCGTTCGCGGCTAGCCCAGCTGGCCACCGGCGGCCGTACGCCTCTGGCGGCCGGTCTCCAGTCCGCCATCGACATGGCCAAGACCGCTCCGGGAAGCCATCAACCGTTGCTGATCCTTATTTCTGATGGACGGGCCACCGCTGCGCAAGAGGGGCGCGATCCTCTAGAGGTCGCCATGACCACGGCGGCCGATGTCCGCCATCGGGCCATTCCCGCCTTGGTGCTCGACGTGGAAGACGGCCATTCTCGCTTGGGGTTGGCCGCGCAACTGGCCGAGACTATGGGAGCTCAGTATTTGCCGCTGACCGAGCTGTCCGCGGGGGCACTCACTTCGGCCATTCGGGAAGGACTGCAGCGATGAGCGATAACGAGCGTCGCCGACCAGCGGCTGATGCACATCAGTTCGACTCGGATGCCATCGCCCACCTCCGCCAGATCATTGAGTCCAGACGGGACGTGCGGCGGCGCTTCCTCCCTGATCCGGTATCCGACGATGTGGTGGAGCGAATTCTCCAGTCGGCCCATCTGGCCCCGTCCGTCGGCCTGACGCAACCTTGGGACTTCATGTTGCTCACCGACCCCGAGGTGCGCGGCCGAGTGGCTGCTCATGTGGAAGTGGAGCGGCAACGCTTCGCCGATTCTCTGCCGTCCGCACGCGCCGCCAGCTTCAGCAACTTGAAAGTGGCGGCGATACTCGAATCGCCACTGAACATCGTCGTGACATCGACGCTCGAGCGGGGTGGGGCACACGTGCTTGGGCGTTACACCCAACCCGAGATGGCGCACTACTCAACCTGCCTCGCCATTGAGAACCTCTGGCTCACCGCTCGGGCCGAAGGTCTCGGGGTGGGATGGGTCAGCTTCTACCGACCACACATCCTTTCAGGCATCTTGGGCTTGCCAGCGCACGCCCAGCCGATCGCCTACCTGTGTGTGGGATACGTCAGCGAGTTTGATCCAGCTCCGGAGCTGGCGCTCCGTGGGTGGGCCACGCCGCGACCGCTTTCCTGGGCCATTCACAAAGAGAAATGGGAGAACCGCATGACCCACCCCTTTGACGACGCATGCATCGCCGTCGCCGGCATCGATCCAGTTGCCTTCCGTGAGGCTCGGGACCATCAAGGTCGCCTGACCAAGCCCGCTGGTTCTCTTGGTGAGTTGGAGGCGCTGGGCTGCAGGTTGGCCGGCATGGCTCGGGTTAGTCCACCTCCCATTCCCGAACCGGCAACGGTTGCCGTTTTCGCCGGCGACCACGGTGTCGTGGGATCGGGTGTGACGCCGTGGCCTTCTGAGGTGACCCAGCAGATGGTGACGAATTTCTGTGGTGGTGGTGCGGCCATCAATGCCATCGCTCGGCAGGTCGGGGCCGAGGTCGTGGTGGTTGATGTCGGAGTGGCCGGTGAACTTGATCCGGCGCCGAATCTTCTGCGGCGCAAGATCCGGCCGGGGACCGGCAACATCGAGTTCGAGCCAGCCATGAGTCGCGCCGAGGCACGGGCGGCCCTCGACGCCGGCGCGGAGGTGGCCCGCGAACTGGTGGCGTCCGGTGCCCGATGCCTGATCACCGGAGACATGGGTATTGGGAACACCACGCCATCGGCAGCCCTCATCGCCTACTTCACGGGCCATGCCCCGGCCGAGGTGGTGGGCCGGGGCACCGGGATTGACGACGCCATGCTGACCCACAAGACCGGGGTCATCGAAAGAGCCCTTGGGCGCACGGCAGTGGAGGTCACGGCGGGCGACGATCTCGGTGCCCTGGCGTCGTTGGGTGGGCTGGAGATTGCCGGCCTGGTTGGATTTCTTGTGGGTGCCGCCGCCGCGGGCGTCCCGGTCATTGTCGACGGGGTCATTGCTGCGGCAGCGCTGGTCACAGCCGCCGCATTGTGTCCACTCGTTCTGGACTACTGCATCGCTGGGCACCGTTCCGTCGAGCCTGGGTCACGGCTCGCCCTCAGTCACCTGGGTCTGCGCCCCCTGCTCGATCTGGATCTTCGTCTCGGTGAGGGCACAGGCGCCTGTCTCGCCCTGCCCGTCGTGCAGGCGGCGGCCCGACTACTCAGCGAGATGGCGACCTTCGATCAGGCCGGCGTGAGTCATAAAGACGAAGGGGCAGGCTGACACCGGGCCCGGTCGCCTACTCCGCGGCCTCATCCTCTCGCCCGGGTCCCCAGCAGACGAAGACGGGGTTCTCCGCCGACAGCCGTATGCCGAGATCGCCTGTCGGTATGCCGCGGGACACTGAGATCTGCACCAGATTGCCCAATCGCCGCTGGGCTTCTACGGCTCTCCCCATCAGGGCATAACTGGCGACGACGACGCCTCCGGGGCGGAGGCGGGTGAGCACCGTATCGAGAACTTCGATCCCGCCGCCACTCATGAAGACCCGGTCAGGATCGGGAAGACCGGCCAACGCTTCAGGGGCATTGCCGCACACCAAATCGACGGCTGTCCCATGTCGCTGTGCGTTGGAGCGAATCCGGTCGGCATCCTCGGCGCTCCGTTCGACGGCGATGACGTGGAGGGCGGGGCGCAATCGGGCGCACTCCACCGCGATCGATCCTGAACCAGCGCCGACGTCCCAGAGCACTCCGGAGACGGGCAGCGCCAGTTTGCCCAGGGCCACCGCTCGGACCTCGGCCTTAGTGATCATGCCGTTGCGATGGCTGAACGCAGACTCGGGAAGTCCCCAGGACAAGGGGGCCTGATGGGCTGGCCGGTCATGACCGATGAGCAAGACCACCGACAGGGGATCGAACCGGCCCTTCGCCAAGCCCTCCAAATCGGTGCGGACGATGACCTCGTTGGCCTCTCCCAGGTGGCTCAGGACGAAGACGTCGCGTGCCAGATGGCCGGCTTCGAGAAGGGCAGCGCCAAGCGCCTCGGGAGGATTGTCGGGCGAGGTGAGCACGGCGAGTTTGGGACCGGTCATCCGTTCGAGTGCTTGGGAAAGTGGGCGACCGTGCGCCGACACCACCATGGCGTCGTCCCAGGGCAGCCCGATCCGGGCAAAGGCCAGCGAGACGGAGGACGGAGCCGGGTGCACCACCAGGCGTTCGCGCCCCACGTGCTCGCTGAGGGCGCCGACGATGCCGAAGAACCCGGGATCGCCCGACGCCAGGATGCACACTCGTAGACCGGCATCAGACCGCTCGGCAATGGTGGAAAAGAGGGCGGTGAGTGGGCCGCGCAGTTCGATCTCCTCGGCGGCTCCGCCATGGTGGTCGGAGACGGCGGCCAACTGCCGCGTCGAGCCGACCACCACGTTCGCAGCTTTAAGAGCCGCGTGGGCGTCAGCGCCGAATGACTGGCCCACCAACCCAACCACGCTGATCAGATTGGTTCCGGTCATGACGGGCAGTCGCCATTGGCGGCTGAGCGGTAGGTGTGTGCGTAGGTGGAGGCGTACACATGGCTCCGTGCGGGGCCGGCAATGGGAGCGAGTGCCGGGCCCACCAGGACGAGCACGGTGGCTGTCTCGCCGAGGTCGATCAGTGCCGTCGTCAATGTTCCCACGGTGGTGCGGACGATCCTCTCATCGGGCCATGAAACCCGGAAGGCAATGACGGCGGGCGTCTCAGGTGAGTAGCGAGATCCGAGAGCCAGCAGCTGATCTTGCAGTTCCTGGGGACGGGCAGCCGAGAGAAAGATCGCCATGGTGACGCCGTGGCCGGCGAATGAGGACACGTCTTCATGTTGGGACATGGAGGAGCGGGTGCGATTGGCGAGCCGGGTCAGGACGACGCTCTGACTCACACCGGGCACCGTGAGCTCCTGTCCAAGCGCTGCGGCCGTGGCGGCCATGGAGGTCACGCCGGGCACAATCTCGAAGGCCCGTTCGTGAGTGAGGCACCAATCGATCTGCTCGGCGATGGCTCCGTAGACACTGGGGTCGCCGGAGTGCAACCGCACGATGGAGGCGTCGGGATTGGCGGCGTAGACGGCGGTGACCGCTTCAAGCGTCATGGTTTTGGAGTCGTGGACGATCACATCGGGTCGGCAACATCCGAGCACTGCCTCGGGCACGAGCGAGGCGGCCCAGACCACGACGTCAGCCTCCGAGAGTCGTTGCGCCCCGCGAATGGTGAGGAGATCGGGGGCGCCGGGTCCCGCGCCAACGAAGCTGATCACGGTCGGTCATCTCGTTGCGCCGGCACAATCACCGTGGCGAGATACGAGGCCGGTCGGTCCGCCACCTCAGCGACCGGTCCATTTCGACCGCCAGGCAGACCCATCAGCTCGCCGATCACCGCGCCGACCAATCGGTCGTGCTCGCTCAACTGAGCGGCGATCTCGGGTAGCCGTCGACCACCTTTGTAGAGGATGACGGTGGAGTGGGACTTGGCCAGTGCCGCGCTGAGTGGAGCGAGGTCGTCGCCCATGGTGGCGATATCGATGCGCTCATCGCCTTCGGCGAGGACCGTTCCGGTCGCCGCAGCGAGTTCCTGGAACGCCATGATGCCCGGGACCGTGGTGATGGGCACTCCGGGACGTTTCGCTGTCACGCGCCGGGCCAGTTCGGGGAAAGTCGAGTAGGCGTTGGGATCCCCGAGGGTGATGAAGGCGGCGATCTGGCCTCGATCCAACACGGACAACAGTGCATCGGCGGCACGCTCGAAACACCCGTCTCGTGAGTCGGGGGTGTCGGTGATCACAAAGGGAAGCCGGTCGATGGCCACCTCTGGTGCTGCACTGCGCACGATCGCTTCGGCCCGGGCGATGGCATCGGGTGCGGTCGAGGCGGCAAAGACCCGGTCGGCGCGTTCGAGCACGCGGATGGCACGTTGTGTGATCAGGTCAGGGGCACTGGGGCCCACCCCCACGCCAATGAGCCGGGGACCTTCCAAGCCCGGGGGGACGACAGGTGGCGCCGGGGCCGCTTCAGTGTCTGCGCTGCGGACAAGGCGGTCGATCGCCTCCCTTATGAGTTGGGCTTCCGAGCGGTTCCACCGCAGCGACACCTGGTGCAACGCGGCCTTTGTTTCCTCCGGGAGGTAGACCGAAGTCTTGCGCATGAGTACATAGGGTAGACGTAGGGCATACTTTCCTCAGACTGATATCGTTCGGCCGTGCGAGGACCTGTCCCGGCCGATGTGGCCGCCCCGGCCTTGGATCGAAGAGTTCCACTTGTGATTCGGGACGCTTGTCCGAGCGTGCACGAGCCCTTCGCACAGGTTGATGGTGGATTGGTCCGGATTCGGGTGCCTGGCGGCACGTTGGCGGGCCGCCACCTGCGAGCAGTGTCAGAGGCGGCCTCCGCCTATGGCACGGCAGTGGAGATCACCAGCCGGGCCAATCTGCAGATCCGAGGGGTGCCGAACGCCGCCCACCGTCTTTTGGTACGGGACCTGGTGGCGGCGGACGTCACTCTGGCCGATGCTGGCGCCGACGCCCGCCGCAACGTGCTGGCGAGTCCTACCGCCGGCCTCGATCCTTCCGAGATATCTGACACCCGCTCGCTGGTGGCTGACGTCATTGAGACACTCGTCGGTGCCGAGGGCGTTCCGCTCTCACCCAAGTTCGGCGTCCTCATTGATGGCGGGGGTGCCGTGCACGTGCGAGGGCGCCGGCAGGACATCTGCCTGGGTGCCGTGCGCGTTCGGAGCGGCCCCTCGGCCTATGACGTCCGGTTGGCCCAGCCGCTCCTAGAACGTTCGGACAATCGGCCCATCTGTGTGGTGCGGCCTGACAACGTCGCCGACCTTCTCGGCGGGATCCTGGATCTGATGGCTGAGCATGCCGAGGTGGGTGGTCGATTGTCCGGCCTGGTTGCGCTGCTTGGCGTGGACGAGGCGCTGGACCAAGCGGCGGCCCGGCGCGACGTGCACCTCTTCAGACTGGCGCCAGCAGATGTTGCGTTCTCGGCCGAGCCGTCGCTCCGTCCGATCGGGGTGCTACCTCAGCAGCAGGCCGGACTGGCAATGGTTGGAGCAATGCCTGTGCTCGGGCGCCTGAGTGCGGTACAACTCGAAGACATCGCCAACATGGCCAATGACACCTGTGGACGAGGCGACGAAGCAGAGGTACGTCTCACCCCTTGGCGATCTGTGGTGATTCCGAATGTCCCGATCGACCGAGCCGCGTCAGTGCTCCGAGCGCTGGAGCAGATGGGACTGGCCATTGACCAGTCGGATCCCGCTCTCCGTGTCGTGGCCTGTGCTGGCAGCACCGGCTGCCCCTCGTCGTTTACCGACACCCAACACGATGGCTCGGCGTTGATCGCAGCGCTACGGGCTGCGTCCCCAACTCGCCCCCTCACGATCCATCTCTCAGGCTGTTCAAAGCGATGCGCTGACAGCACGACAGAATTCGATGTGACGCTGGTGGGAGGCCCGACGCCAGGCGTCTATGAAGTGGTCACTCGGCCGGGTGCAGTGTCCCACCCCGCCGGCGGCCCTCTCGACGCAGAAGGCGCAATGGCGCACGTGCTGACGATCGCGGGATCAGATGAACCGTGACCGAACAGCTTGACTACCTGCGGAATGGTGATGAGATCTATCGTCGCTCCTTTTCCACCATCCGAGCCGAGACCGACTTGTCGAGGGTTCCAGAAGACCTCGAGGGCGTGGCGGTCCGCATGGTGCATGCGTGCGGCATGACCGATGTGGTCAGTGACTTGGACTTCAGCAACGATGTCGGCGGCGCGGCCCGATCGGCCCTCCGCGCCGGGGCGCCCGTACTGGCCGACGCCATGATGGTGGTGCATGGGGTCACGCCGTCCCGCTTGCCGGCGCACAACGAAGTGCTGTGCATGCTGGGGGATTCCACCGTCCCCCAATTGGCCCGCCAGTACGCCACGACCCGCTCAGCGGCCGCCCTCGACCTGTGGCTTCCCTATCTCGACGGTGCGGTCGTGGCCATCGGAAATGCCCCCACGGCGCTCTTTCGTTTGCTGGAGATGCTCTACGACGGGGCACCTCGACCAGCGGCCATACTGGGGATTCCGGTGGGGTTTGTGGGTGCAGCTGAATCGAAGCGGGCTTTGGCCCGAGGTGACCACGGTGTGCCCTGGTTGACCGTGCACGGGCGTCGAGGAGGCAGTGCCCTCGTGGCCTCCGCGGTCAACGCGATGGCGAGCGAACGCGAATGATGGCGGCGGTCGTGACCGGTCGTTGCTTCGGTGTCGGGGTCGGCCCGGGAGATCCCGAACTCATGACGGTGAAGGCCTTGCGCATTCTGCGCACAAGCCCGGCAGTGGCCTACTTCTCGGCCACCGGACGCAGCAGCAACGCGCGCCAGATAGTCAGCGAGTTCCTCACGCCAGATCAGGAAGAACTGCATCTCGTCTATCCCGTGACAACTGAGGGCCTCCCGATGGGTCAGGACTATGAGGCGGTAATGGCCAAGTTCTACGACGCGTCGGCCGATCGGGTGGCTGGGGTGCTCTCTCGTGGCCAGGATGTCGCCGTTCTGTGCGAAGGGGACCCCCTGTTCCACGGCTCATTCATGTATCTCCATAACCGCCTCAGCGATCGTTTCCCGACCGAAGTAGTTCCCGGCGTCCCCTCAATCCTGGCGGGGTCTGCTGTGCTCGGTACGCCGCTTGTCTGTCTCGACGAGGTACTGAGTGTGTTATCCGGGACCCTCAACCCGGCCGATCTCGAGGCCCGCCTCGTAGAATCTGACGCCGCTGTGATCATGAAGGTCGGCCGAAACCTGGAGAAGGTCCGCCAGGCTGTGACCCGGGCCGGGTTGCTCAATCGGGCCTGGTACGTCGAGCGCGCGACCATGGCCGGAGAACGCGTCATGCGTCTCGACCAAGTCGATCCCGCGAGCTCCCCGTACTTCTCCATGGTGGTGATCCCGAGCCGTTTGGCCCCGACTCGATGAGTGACCCGGCCCTGGGTCGATTGGCTGTGGTGGGATTGGGGCCAGGGGATGAGGCGTGGCGCACTCCGGAGGCCACGGCGCGGTTGGCCTCAGCCACCGACCTGGTTGGTTACGGCCCCTACTTGCGGCAGATCGGCGAGATCGGCGACCACCAGACATCACATCCCTTTCCCAACCGCAAAGAAGCGGTGCGGGCCGCCTTTGCCCTCGATCTCGCTGCCTCGGGGCGCGACGTAGCGATCGTCTCGTCGGGTGACCCGGGCATCTTTGCCATGGCGACCGCGGTGGTGGAAGAGATGCACAGGGAGAATGCCTCCGGCCGGTGGGCCCGCGTCTCCGTGACCGTTGTCCCAGGAGTGACGGCGGCCACAGCGGCCGCTGCCCGCATTGGCGCACCACTCGGGCATGACCTCTGTCTTATTTCGCTCTCCGACGTGCTCAAACCGTGGGACGTCATAGAGCGGAGGATTGAGGCGGCGGCGTCAGCCGATTTCGTCATCGGTCTGTACAACCCGCTCTCTCGACATCGTCCGTGGCAACTGCAGCGGGCCCTTGACCTGATCGGCCACCATCGTTCGGCCGACACTCCGGTCGTGGAAGCGCACAATGTGGGTCGAACCGGGGAGTCGATCCGGACCTTGACGTTGGGGCAGGTCAATCCAGCCTCCGTGGACATGCGGACCCTGCTCATCGTGGGATCGTCGACCACGCAGCAGTTCACCGATGAGGCTGGGCGGTCGTGGGTCTACACGCCGCGCTCGTATGCAGGGAAGCTCCCGAGCTCAGAGGACTGACGGCAGGCCCAAGAACTCATGGCACCAGGCCAGTGCC
The DNA here is from genome assembly GCA_003169675.1 of Acidimicrobiaceae bacterium. Lineage (GTDB taxonomy): Bacteria > Actinomycetota > Acidimicrobiia > Acidimicrobiales > RAAP-2 > Bog-473. The sequence continues at coordinate 10,280 of PNAT01000084.1, read as the reverse complement.
TCCTCGGTGGTGCCGACCGACGGACCCTCGGTGGGGGGCCGAGCGATCATCACGACGTCGACTCCGAGTTGACGAGCAGCCGCCAGCTTTGCTGCCGCAGCGGATCCGCCGCTGTTCTTGGTGACCAGCGTGTCGATCCGGTGCGTCTTCATAATTGCCAGCTCATCGTCGAGGCCAAAGGGGCCTCGGCTCAAGACAATCTGTGCGTGGGCCAGCGGCATCGGGTCGGGCATTTCGATACAGCGCACCAGGAACCACGCTTCAGTCTCACTGCGAGTGAATGGCGTCAACTCCTGTCGGCCCGTGGTCAGAAAGACGCGGCGAGATCCCAAGGCGTGAACGTGTCGTGCCGCCGCGTCAAGGTCGGTCACTACCGTCCAACGGTCCCCGGGTTCAGCTGTCCATTCGGGCCGAAGGACTCGCAGGTGAGGTACGCCGGTCGCCTGACTGGCCAGGAGTACATGGTGCGGCATGTGTGCCGTAAATGGATGGGTCGCGTCGATCACCGCGGCGATGTGCTCGTCAGTCATCCATTGGGCCAACCCCTCAGGGCCTCCGAAGCCGCCAACGCGAACCACGCCGGGTGGGAAGGAGAGAGCCTTCACCCGCCCGGCAAATGAAGAGATGACTGAGACTTCAGGGTGAGCGGAAAGGTGCCTCGCCAGCGCAGAGGCTTCGGTTGACCCTGCCAGCAACAAGATTCGGGGAGCGTCTCTGGCCTGGCCCTCCTCGGTCATGGTCCGAGCGTAGGTGGTCGAGACGTCACTGCTACGGTGGCTGAGAAGCAACACGGGGAACACCGGTGAGAATCCGGGGCTGTCCCGCAACTGTCACCGAGGAGCGATCTTCCACTGCCCGTACGGGCAAGTCACGGCCGTTGGGGCTGGAAGGCGGAAGGGAGCGTGGATCCGGGAGCCAGGACACCCGTGGTGAAGGACCACGCTTGGACGCGGGAGACGTCGAAATGAGACCAAGGGCCACCATCGCTCAAGCATGCACTGGGCAGACATCGTGATCTGGTACATCACCAATGTCGACACCGAGGTTCTGGCCTTGCGAACGGCCATAGAGTCGCTCCCCGAAGGGTTCCCCCCAGTGCGAGGGGCACAACCGTGGGCTTTGGATGCCCCTCTGGACCTCAGCAGCACCAGCTGCGTATTGATTCGCCTTCTCCGCGGTCGCCAAGCCTGGGAGGAGGGATTCGACCACCTGCGCTCAGAGTGTCTCAGACTCGGTATTCCGCTCCTCGCCTTCGGCGGCGAGGCAGTGCCCGATGCCGACATGACATCCCTTTCGACGGCTCCCAGCGCCACCGTCATTGAGGCGTTCGGCTATCTGGTGAACGGCGGCCCTGAGAACTTCGAGCACCTTCTGCGCTTCGTGGCCGACACAGTCCTGTTCGAGGGGTATGGGTTCGATGCACCCAGAGAGATCGAACAGTTCGGCATCTGGCGCGAACCAACCAACCGTGATGCCGAACGCCCACTGGTGGCAGTCGTCTTCTACCGGGCCCACCTGGTAGCCGGGAACACCCAGTTCGTCACCGATATCTGCGATGGGCTCGAAGCTGCGGGAGCCGACGCGCTGGCCGTGTGGTGTTATTCACTGCGCGACCAGGCGGCGGCACCAGTGGTCGAGATTATCCGCAGTCACGGCGTGGAGGTGTTGATCACCACCGTGCTGGCCACCGGCGGGGTCGGAGCCGGTGCCGGGATAGTCGGCCACATCGGAGGACTCGATGGTGAAGCCTGGGACGCCAGCGTCTTGGCCGACCTGGACATACCGATTATTCAGAGCCCGTCGGCCGGAAGCTCCCGAGCCGACTGGGAAGCATCCGACGCTGGGCTCGGTCCCTATGACGCCACTGCGGGCATCGCCATCCCTGAGTTCGACGGACGAATTATCGGTCCTGTCACCACGTTCAATGAGGTGGTCGATGACGGTGACGAACTGGGACTGGCTGTGCGGGCTTACCGCACGGTGCCTGATCGGGTGGCCCGGCTTGCTGGACTGGCCCTTCGCTACGCCCGGCTCCGACGCCGAGCCCCGGGCGAGTGCCGCGTGGCCGTGATCTTGAGTGCCTTTCCTACCAAGCGAAGTCGACTCGGCAACGCGGTTGGACTCGATACCCCTGCCTCCGTGCTGTGCCTCCTCCGGGCCATGGCCGACGCTGGCTACGACATCGTGAATGCACCCACCGATGGTGATGCCCTCATGGCCCAGTTGGCCGATGGGCTGACCTATGAAGCCGAAATGCTGAGTCCCGCCCAGCTCGATCTTGCCGTGGGCCGGCTCGGGGTGGACCGTTACCTCGATTGGTTTGCCCGGCTCCCGGAGGCCGCCCGGGCTGAGGTCGAGGGAACGTGGGGGCCGGCACCAGGAGTACAACGGGTTCACGGCGACGAACTCGTGTTCAGTGGCCTCTCGTTCGGCAATGTGGTGGTCGCCATTCAGCCTCCTCGCGGGTACAACGACGACCCTGTGGCCGTGTACCACTCGCCCAACCTGGCACCGGTGCATCATTACTTGGCCTTCTACCACTGGCTTGACCAAGTCTGGGGTGCCGATGCCATTGTCCACCTGGGCAAGCACGGGACGCTGGAGTGGCTGCCGGGCAAGGCGCTGGCGCTGTCCTCAAGCTGTTGGCCGGATGCCGCCATCGCCGACGTACCGTTCTTCTACCCCTTCGTCGTGAACGACCCAGGGGAGGGGACCCAGGCCAAGCGCCGAAGCCATGCCGTCGTCATCGATCATCTCCTTCCGCCGATGACCCGAGCCGACACCTACGACGACATGGCCCGGCTCGAACAGCTCTTCGACGAGTACGCCCAGCTGCAATCGCTTGATCCCGCCAAGCTGCCGGCCTTGCGCGAACGAATCTGGGCCCTCCTCCGTGAAGCAGCGCTCGACCGCGACCTCGGCCTGGACGGTGCGCCCGAAGAGGACGGATTCGATGATCTGATCCTCCATGTGGACGGTTACCTCTGCGAGCTCAAAGACGCCCAGATCCGCGGCGGGCTCCACACCTTGGGCCAAGCCCCCGAGGGTGACGTCCTCGTAGAGTTGGTGCTGGTCATCACTCGGCTGGCCCATGGCCGGATTCCCTCGTTGCGGGTCACAGTGGCTGAATCACTCGGTATCGAGATCACTGAAGCAACCTCGCTCGACCGGATAGAGGCGGCCTGCCGTTCGCTGGTCGAGGCGGCCGCAGCTCGGGAATGGGATGTGGACCCGTCTGATCCAACCACCATGCGGTGGATATGCGAATGGCTTGTACCCAAACTGGCCCAGACGACTGACGAGATCGACAACCTGCTGGTCGGCCTGGACGGTCACTACGTGCCGGCGGGACCCAGCGGGGCGCTCACCCGAGGCGGTGCTCATGTGCTCCCCACTGGTCGCAACTTCTACTCCATGGACCCGAAGTCCATCCCTACCGAACTCAGCTGGGATGTCGGGTGGGCTCTGGCTGAAGGTCTTCTCCAGCGCCACCTGCGTGAAGAAGGGACATATCCCGGCACAGTCGGGCTAGTCCTGTGGGGCACGGCAATGATGCGGACTCAGGGCGACGATGTCGCCGAGGCCTTGGCGTTGTTGGGAGTGCGCCCGGTCTGGGAGCCCGAATCACGCCGTGTCACCGGGTTGGAGCCCATCCCATTGTCCGAACTTGGACGGCCACGGATCGACATCACGCTCCGGGTGTCCGGATTCTTTCGGGACGCCTTCCCGAATCTCGTCAACATGGTCGATGAGGCCGTGGAGCTAGTGGCGTCGCTTGATGAGCCCGGTGAGGACAACTTCATCCGTGCCCATGGTGCGACTGATCCTCGGGTCTTCGGTCCGGGTCCGGGCACCTATGGTGCCGGCATTCTCCAGCTCCTCGAACAGCGGAATTGGCGTTCCGACGATGACCTTGCTGCCGTCTACATCGCGTGGTCGGGATTCGCCTACAGCCGCCAGGGCTTCGGTGTTCCGGCAGAGGATGCCATGCGGCGGCGTTTTGCGGCCATCGACGTGGCAGTGAAGAACCAGGACAACCGCGAGCACGACATCTTCGACTCCGACGACTATCTACAGGAGCACGGCGGCATGATCGCCACCATCCGATCCCTCACCGGACGCGATCCAAAGGCGTGGTTCGGTGATTCAGCCAATCCTGCCCACCCTCAAGTGCGGTCACTAGCCGAAGAAGCGGCGCGGGTGGTCCGCACGCGTGTCGTAAATCCAAAATGGCTCGAGGCCATGCAGCGACACGGATACAAGGGTGCCTTCGAAATGGCGGCCACGGTTGACTACCTCTTCGGGTACGACGCCACCGCCCACGTGGTCGATGACTGGATGTACGAACGAGTTACCGCGGCGTACGTGTCTGACCCTCAGGTTCGCAAGTTCTTTGAACAATCGAATCCATCGGCGCTCACGTCGATTGCCGAACGCTTGCTTGAGGCCGTGGATCGTGGAATGTGGAATGCAAGCGAGGAAGCTCTTTTTTCCTTGCGAGATGCCATCTTGGAGGCTGAAGGGTGGTCGGAAGCTCGATAGGTGCCACTCACGCGGCATCTCTAAGTACGCGTGCGACCATTGGTTGTGACGGGCTATGAAATAACACGACGTTGTAAGCGGCGCCTTCAATTCTTCGCTCGATCCGGAGCAAAGTCGCGCTGCGTGGCTCCCCATTTGGCTCCCAAGGCGCTCAAATGATCAAGAAGTCGTCACCGAAGAGCGAAAATACGAGGGAATGAAAAGCACTGAAAGTCTATTCTTCGATCAGTTGCCTCAACGTAGCCCGATCGGCCGGAGTGGTCTTCTTGGTAGACACAGCGGGTGGGGTCTGGGCGGGCTTGGATCCTCTGCTCGGCGGTGTGGCCTTTCGGGCTAAGACGAGGGAGCCGCCGACCACATTTAGCAGCCGAATCAGCGTGGGCAACGATGGGGTGATCTGGGCCGATTCGATTCGAGACAGGTCCCCCTGATCGACCCGGGCCCGTCTCGCCACTTCACGCTGTGACAAACGGGCCGTCGTTCGGAGCTCAGCCAGGCGGGAAGCGACCTGTCGTGCCTCGTGCACGGCAGCGAGCGCGTCAAATTGGATGCCGCCAGCGTCGCTAAGGCCGGCGAACAGCTCGTCGCGGTCGTTCTCGGCGACGTTTTCGGCGGCCTTGACTCCTGACCAGCAGAGTGCGTGATGATCCATAAGTGACGCCGCAGATGAGGTGGGCAGTCCCCCATTCTTGGGGAGGTTCGTGGGGAAATTTCCGGATCAGAATGTCTACAGTGGCAGAGAGCGGCCGACCGGGATCGAACCGGCATGATCAGCTTGGAAGGCTGTTGTGTATGGCGGTTGGAGTCTCTCCACTCGACGGGCCTACCTTCGTTGCCTCAGCCATGCGACCAGGGAAGATTGGCTGAAAAGCCCAGATTTATGCATCGCATTCGCCCTATTCATTTGTCTAGAAGCTCGCCATCGTGCGCGGAATGTGCGGAAGCGGCAGCCCTCTTTCGCGATGTCTGAGGTCGCAGTCCATGCAGGCATTTTGGCGATTCGCCACTGTCCGCACCTCCGTGGGGAACTCCATGGGGAAAAGCAGTGGAGTAGTCGGTGTTCCAATGGGGCACACCGCCATCGGCATTGAGTGGAGCGTCGGTGCTGAGGGGATACTCAACCTTTGAGAGTGCGAGCGTAGGCCGCCCGACGTTCAGGGGATGGCGTCAGGCTGCAGTCGGCGCACCTGGCGTGCCCGGGAATCCGGTCGAAGAGGCAGCAGTTGGTTCGTTCCCAGAACCAGCCATGCTTCGCGTCATCCTCAATGAGAAGGAATGAGCCCAGGCCCTGGAGGTCGGACGGGCCCAGCTCGAAGAAGCGGTGCCCGAGGGGGATGATCCACGGACCCAGGCAACCCTCCATAGTACGAAATGCCGTGGAAGCTGAGGCAGCCACGTTGCCCCACAGCAAGCGATCACCAACCCGTAGCTGGCGTCGGGTGGTCGCAATCAAAGGTCGCAGATGACCTTCGACGACTTCGTCCAGCAGGAGCATCAGGGCCTGGTCCACGGTCGGCTGATCGGCGAGGGCGACGGAGAGGTTGCGACCATTCACCAGCTCGAAGACGGTCGGGTTGCAGTAGGCGACTTTTGATGCCCGGCCGCGCCCCAGCCCGATGGCCATGGACGTCGGCGCAGATCCGGGAACGATGCCTCCAACCGTGAAAGAAGCCACGGCCAGAGCCAGGAGCCGGTAGGCGTAACCCTGAATGAAGATGGACGCCGCGACCACTTGGTCGTCAGTGCCGATGGCCCTGCCTGTCCCTTCGAACACCCTGCCAAGCCAATCGGCGTTCTCAATCAGGTCTCCGCAGGCCAGCCAGATGCCATCTTCTACCTGGGCGGTCATCGGAACAGCACATTCGACTGGTCCGATGACCGCCTTGAGGTAGGACAGTAAATCGCCGACCCGGCCGAGGGTTTCAGCGAGCACGGTCGAGGCTTCGTCGCCGACGACAACATCGCAGCCTTCGATCATGAGCCGTCGGTCTGCAAATCGAAGGCCCAAGGGTGGAGCGGCTTGGCATTCTTTAGAACCGCCTGGGCACTACGAGGGCTGGGGGTGACTTCGTCGCAGCTGACAGCCAGCAAGCCCTTTTGCCTGAATGCCGCCAGTTTCCTGGTTATCTTGGAAGTCTCCAAGAACTTCTCCTTCCGCTCTGGAGTTGGGGTGCCGTAGTCACTAATGATGGCGAGATCTCGCAACACTTACTCAGTTTCAACCAACCGACCAGATTGCAACATTTCATCCTCGACTGAAGTCCATCGAGTTTCCAAGTTCCCATATCGCCAGTAGGCAATTGCGATCGCCCACACAATGACAAACAACCCTGCGATGGCGAGGCCGGCCCGGTTGATATCGAAGTTGGCCATGAAACGCCAGAACGGACCGTGGACGTGGAGTTCAGTTGAGATGAGCCCAAAGATTTCGATTGTGCCAACTAGGAATGCCACGGCAATCGAGAGTCCCGTAATGACGAGGTTGAAATAGACTTTCCGTACTGGACGGGCGAATGCCCATTCGTAGGCAAAGTTCATGAAACACCCATCGATCGTGTCGAACAGCGTCATTCCTCCAGAGAACAAGAGTGGTAGGGAGAGCACCGCATACCATGGCAAGCCTGCGGTAGCTGCGGTCGCAGTGGCGGCCAGAAGCAGCACCTCCGTGGCGGTATCGAATCCGATTCCGAAAATGAGACCAACAAAGTACATATGCCACGTCTTCGTTATCGACTTCATGAATCGTCCGAAAAATCGCCACATCAGCCCCCTGGCTTGGAGTTGACGCTCGAGCTCGTCCTCGTCAAACTCACCTCGTCGCATCATGCGAAATACCTTGAAGATGCCGGCGAAGACGATGAGATTGAGCGCGGCGATCAAATAGAGGAATGTCGCCGCGAGCGATGTCCCAATGACGCCGCCAAATGTCTCGTAGCCCGAGCTGGGATCTACGACGGCGCCGAACACAGCTCGAGTGGCAATGGCCACGCCGATTCCGACCAGCATGATGACTGACGAGTGGCCGAGCGCGAAGAAGAATCCGGTTCCCAGGGGCCGCCGACCCTCGGCCATGAGTTTTCGCGTCGTGTTGTCGATGGCCGAAATGTGATCGGCATCAAAGGCGTGCCGGGCGCCGAGAGTCCAAGCCGTAAACGCAACACCTATGCCGATGCCCAATCCCTTGAATTCAAAATGGTGCGGTGCGATCTCGAAGATAAAGAGGCCCCACCCTGCGACATTGATCGCCAGGACGACGAAGAACATACCGATGAGCCGACCTCGCTCCTCAAAGGTGAGCGAAGAGGTGTTGGCCTTGCGCTGTTCGGACTGGCTTGCCACGAATAGTTCTCCAAGTCATCGGAGAACGAATGGCATCGGCGACAATCTCTCTTGCCGAACGAACCACCCCATCTCCGCGGGTCACGTCGTCGATGCAGGCCAGGCGACCGGGCTCGCCCCTTAGGGGACCACCGTTGCGGGACAGCGCCGGGATCTCACCGGACTTCGCTAGTTCTCCATCACCTCAGGGAGTACCGAGGCAAGCGAAGAGTAAGGCGCCGGAAGTTCAGCCGTCAAGCCTCCACGGCTCAACAGATATGTAGCTATAAAGCCGAGTTCTATCTGTGCCACTCTTGTCGGGTGCACCTCGTACCCAAGGATCGCCGCTCGCAACATGTGCTCGATGACGAACGGGCCTGTCAAGCCATTAGTGGGATTGGTGAGTTCGAAAATGTGAAATCGTAGGCACGGAGATTTGCCCTCGTAGGTGATCCGAGACACCTGGCACACCTGCTGGGCATCCACCATGCCGGACCCATCAGCGCCACCGACTTGGCGGTTGCCGCCAATCAACGTGACACCAGTGTCTCTTAGGCGCTTCGGTTGTAGCAGGCCAATGGCACCGTCACTGCGCATCGGCACGGGCGTGTGGTCCGTTATACGCTCGCCGACGACGATCTGGTGGAACTGCTCGAACGCGTCAACCCCTATACGGTGTCGGTAGCCCGATTCAAGACAGCACACCAGAACTAGCGGGACTCGGCTTGCCGCGACAATCTTCGAAGCGGAGGTCATTGGGTGAGGCGACTCAACGTCATCGGGATCGGAGCAGGTGACCCTGAGTACCTCACGGTCCAGGCGGTCGAGGCCCTGAATCGGACCGACGTCTTCTTCTTCACTGATAAGGGCGAAGACAAGAGCGAACTGCTTCATCTTCGAAGTGAAATCTGTGAGCGCTACGCCGGGAGGGGTCAGTACCGGATCGTTGAAATTCCAGATCCGCAACGCGATCTCGCAGAACCAATGTACGGCCACGCTGTGGGAGAGTGGCACGAGAAGCGTGCCGTCTTGTGGGGGAAATTGCTGGAGTCAGAACTTGCGGACAGAGACGTTGGCGCGTTCCTCGTATGGGGGGATCCAGCGTTCTACGACAGCACCCTGCGGATATTTGATCTCGTACAAGCCCGAACCACCTGTGAGTTCGAGCTGGAAGTAATTCCGGGAATCAGTGCCATTCAGGCCTTGGCCGCTCGGCACAAAATCTCCCTCACCCAGATTGGCGGTTCGTTGATCATCACCACGGGTCGTCAACTCCTCAATGGCTGGCCCGAAGGTGCGACGGATGTGGTGGTCATGCTCGACGCCCATTGTTCATTTCGAGAACTTGATGACAGTCTCTCGATTTACTGGGGTGCATTCCTTGGCACCGACGACGAGATCCTTGTGTCAGGAACCATTGCGGATTGCGGCGCCCAGATCGAAGAGGTTCGCTCGGCAGCTCGGAAGCGTAAGGGATGGATATTTGATACTTACCTGCTGCGACAGCAGGAGAGGTAGGTGCTTATCCATCACGTGTGCGATGTAGCGGTTCTTCAAGCAGGTTCTATTTCAAGAGCAAGAGACTAAGGGAGTCCAGATCACGGCTGGACATGCCAGCGTCAAGGGCCCACCTTCGGGCGCCCCCGTGCTGCTGCTCCAAGGCGCCGAGGAATGAGCTCATAGTGCTCGCGTTGGCTGACAAAAGGCTCGGTGGAGTCCTGTCGATAGTGTCGCTGTAGGCGGGGTCCTGAAGCAGAAATGTGACGATATGTTCCATGCGCGCTTCCGAGAGGGCGTAGTCGTTGACGATTTCCATGGGCTCAACGCCCAAACAGCTGAGCAAGAGAGCGGCGAGCACGCCAGATCGGTCCTTGCCGAAGAAGCAGCTGAAGACTATCGGGTATGAACGGGGATCAGCCATGAGTCGCAGCGCGTCCACGAATGCAGCTCCGCCCCCCTCGAGGTAGGAGAGGTAGCGGTCGGCAAGGTCGTGTCCCGGCGACGGTGGCGGTCGCTCTTCGAGCTCACTTCCCTCGCGGGTGACCGAAACGTTGAGATAGGAGATGGGCTCGGCCTCCAATAGTCCGCGATCGGTGCGCTGCGCCTCCGAAGGTGTCCGTAGATCGATGAGCAACCTGAGTCCGAGATCACGCACGATTCGAATGTCTTCATTCGTGAGCTGGTGCAAAGAATCGCTTCGGTAGAGGCGGCCCCAACGCGTAGAGCGGCCGTCGGAAGTTGCGTATCCGCCCAGGTCGCGAAAGTTGAAGGCTCCGTTGAGTGCGATAAGGCGATGACGGGCCACTCGCTCAATCCATTCGGGTATGGAGCGAATTCGGATTGGGCTCAACGACTCAATGTCACCTGTCTGCGCACAACGTCTCCGATGACGAAGGTTGTGGGAGCACGATGAGCCTGGT
>PNAT01000012.1 GCA_003169675.1 Acidimicrobiaceae bacterium | reverse complement strand
CCTTGCCGTCGTAGCCGCCCCGGGCCGTCTTCAGCACCAGCGGCCAGCCGTGGTCCGCGGCGAAGCGGGCGATCTCATCGGCCGCCGGCGACGCCGCGTCGCGGGGTCCGGCCGGGACGACGAGGTGCGCCGGCACCGGGATCCCGGCCCCGGCCAGCACAGATCGCATATGCGCCTTGTCCACCGCCATCTCCAGCGTCTCGAGGCCCGGACGGACGACCACACCGTCGGCGATCAACGACCCGAGGACGGAGAGGTCGACCTGTTCATGGTCGAAGGTGATGACAGCGCAGCGTTCAGCCAGTGCTCGCAGTTCGGACTCGACCAGGGGGGAGCCCAGCAGAACCTCGGCGGCGACCGCGCACCCAGCATCATCCGGGCTCTCGGCCAGCACAGCCATGGAGAGACCGAGGGCGCTGGCCGCCTCACCGTCCATTCGGGCCAGTTGCCCAGCTCCCACGACCCCGACGTGATGGGTGCTCAGGTCGCTAGCCTCAGCGAGATCAGTGGGCCGGACACGACCGGCACACTAGGCGAGGAGAAAGAAACCATGGCCAAGCCCCTGCGCATCGGAAGCCTCATTGACATGGACAAGTCGCTATCCGACACCGTGGCCCAGTTGCGCCGCTACGCCGATGCCGGCCTGGATCATGCATTCGCCACCCAGATCTTCGGACATGACGCGCTGACCCTTCTGGCGGCGGCCGGCACCCAGGTGCCTGGCATCGGTCTGGGCACCGGTGTGGTGCCCGTCTACCCCCGCCACCCCATGATGCTGGCCCAGCAGGCCTTGACCGTGCAGTCGGCCACGGACAATCGCCTGATCCTGGGCATCGGCCTGTCCCACCAGGTGGTGGTCGAAGGAATGTGGGGCATCAGCTTCGAGAAGCCGGCCCGCTACATGAAGGAGTACCTGGCTGCGCTCATGCCGCTTCTCCATGGCGAAACGGTGAGTGTGGCCGGGGAACGAATCACCGCCAATGCGTTCCAACCACTTGAGGTGCCGGACGTGACCGCACCGCCGGTCCTGGTGGCTGCCTTGGGCAGCACCATGCTCAAGCTGGCCGGTCGGGTGGCCGACGGCACCGTCACCTGGATGACCGGCACCCAGACCATCGACTCGCATATTTCCCCCACCATTCGTGCCGCGGCGGAGAAAGCCGGACGACCCGAGCCCCGTATCGGGGTGGCCCTGCCGATCTCCGTGACGGCCGACATTGATGCGGCAAAGGAACGGGTCAACAAGGCCTTTGCCATCTATCCGAGCTTGCCCTCCTACAAGGCCATGCTGGACAAGGAAGGTGCGGAGAGCCCGGCCGACATCGCCTTCTTGGGCGACGAAGCAGCGGTCGCGGCGTCCATCGACAAGTTGGCCACCGCCGGTGCCACCGACTTCGTGGCGTCCATCATCGGGAACGCCGAGGAGCGGGATCGGACGTTTGCCCTGATCAGCGAGATAGCCAGGTCGAGTTAGCCGCCTCGCCCCAGCGCGGCATCGCGTCAGCGCGACAGTGTCGTGTACTTGAACTCGTTGAGATCGGGCTGATCTTCCATCAGCCGCACGACGCTCTCGATCGTGCGCCGTGCCAGTTTGGCATCACCGTCGGGTCGGCTCATCAATCGGACAAACACCGCACGATCGTCGACGACGAAGGTCGGCACACCGAAGACGCCCCATTCGCTCACCGACTGCAGGTGGGCTCGACGGATCTCATCAATCGGGTCACCCGCCTCGACCTCGGCCAGAACCTTCTCGGCGGGAACGCCGGCACGGTCGAGGACCCCGGCGATCACGTCGGACACCCGGAGGTCGAGCCCTTCGTCGTGCCGGGCAGAGAACAGGGCAATGTGCACGGCGCCGAACTGCTCGGGGTACTGGTCACGAACGACGACACCAGCGGCCAGAGCCAGCAGGTCCTTGGCCTTGTCGGGGTCGTCCCACACGGGGGTCCCGCCTTCAGGCACATGGACCTGACCGAGCGAGTAGGGAAGGAAGGTGACATCCCAATCCGCCCCATCGGCCAAGCCGGCCACAATGTGCTCATGCGCGTTGCGAGCAAACGGGCAGCGGTAGTCCCAGGTCACGGCGAATGGCTTCATAGTCTTTCCAACAAGTAGCCCTGCCGTCCCATTCCCTTCCCGGCTCCTCTGGCTCCTCTGGCTCGCCTGGCTCGATGCCGGTTACCCGGAGTCAACAGGTTCACCACCGGCCGAAGCCCCATCCCGAGCAGCGAGCCGATGGCCGCCCCGCCCAGCACATCGGTGGGGTGATGGGCCCGCAGGTGGACCCGACTGGTGGCGACCGCACCGGCCATTCCCACATAGGCGACCGTCTCAACCTTGGTCTCGGACAGCAAGAAAGCAGTGCAAAAGGCCGCCAATGTATGCCCGCTCGGAAAGCTGCTGCTGGTCGGAGTCCGCACGCGTGCTTCCAGCTGCTCCTCGGGGCGCTGACGCTCCGTAGCGGACTTGGCCGCTCGACTGACCACGAGCGAGGACACGCCTGCGGCCCCCAGCGACACGAAGGCCCGGCGCCGATCCGGCCCCCGGTGCCTACCCTTGACCAGAGCCAGTACGACCCAGAGGAATCCATAGTCAGCCAGGTTGGACACCACCGACGCGGCGCGGTCGACGCCGGGTCGACCGCGGAGGGGTTCAAAGGCGGCATCGACGGTGTGATCGAAGCTGGTCACGACGCCAAGCTCACACCGCGCCAAAGGCGGGGCAATAG
>PNAT01000204.1 GCA_003169675.1 Acidimicrobiaceae bacterium | reverse complement strand
CCAGGCGACCAACGAAATCTCCGGTCCGCAGCGCGGTTCGAATCTGGTTGGCGGCGGCTACGATGACCTGATCGCCGGCGGCGTGACCGAGTTCGTCGTTTACAGCTTTGAGTCGGTCGAGATCGACGAAGATGACGGCGCGACCCAACCCGTCATATTGGGCATTGACGGTTCGGTCGACGAGCTCAATTGTTGCTGCGCGATTGAAACATTGCGTGAGTTGGTCGACCGCCGCTTTGACTTGGAGCTCTTGATGAAGCAAGGCGCGATCGGTGACGTCACTCAGACATCCCACGGCACCACTTACGACGCCAGCGCCGTCTGTGAGAGGGCGGAGTCCTAGTAGACACACCCTGTCCTGCATGCCCGCAGACGGGGACTCTCCTGTCGGTACGCGAAGTCGGATCTCGACACCGTCAACCGACTCACAAGCAAACGCCTTGGCAACGGCGGCGATGAGCGCCGGTCGGTCATCGGGGGTCACCGTCGCCATTTGGTCCGCAAGGGTCTCCTTCGGTGGTACGCCGACGATCAAATGGAAGCTTTTGTTGGTCAACGTGATGTGTTCCTGGAGATCGACCTGGAAGACCCCAACGGGAAGAGCGTCGGACAGCTGACTTAGTATTTGTTCACGGGCCAGGAACTGCTCTTCGAGACTCGCTTCTTGTGGACTCACTTCCCTCATTGAGCTGAACACAGTCGGAACGTCGGCGTCATCGAACCGATTTTCCGTTTCGACCCACCTCCAGGTGCCTCCCGCGGTCTGGTAACGACCTCGCCAATTCCGAGTGCGTCCTGGAGACCTGATCATGTCCATCCAGGCGGCAACGGCACTCGATTGGTCTGCCGGGTGGATGAATTCGGTCGAGGGAGATCCAACCAGCTGTTCCGATCGCCATCCGAGCAGCCCAAAAATCCCGTCGTCTACCGACGTAATCACACCGACCGCATCTCGCGTCATCTGAACTGTTGGGCAATTGCCGATGGCGCCTTCGGACTTGACGTCCGATGCAAACCTTTTCATTACAAGCCGGCCTCCCGAATCCCAGGCATGCCTAGGCATCCTGCCCCACATGGGACTTCTCCAGAATACGGCCGGATTGTCCATCCAACCTCAACGGCCGCCCAACGATTCAGGTTCTTCTGGCGCCTTGGTATACCGAAAATCAGGACGCCTCTTGCCCATAATGGCTCTGCTCGAGACGGTGTCGGTAGGGACTTAAGTCCCAACAGGAGCTGGTTACCCCAGTGCAACCGACTAGCAACAGCATTGAGCCGAATCTGCACCCGTGAACTCAGGATGAGCGGGATCGTCTGTCCGGATTCCGCTGTCGCGCTCGTCCACGAACTCACTGGGAATCGCCATCGAACACTGCATCACAGTCCCCGACGGAGTCCATCGCGTGCGCGACCGTTCGACCTGAAGAGAGTGAGGTCAGCGGATCGCGCCGGTCCCGGCCACAAGAGTTGATTCTGTGGAGACCCCATGGCGGGACCTGCGGGCCATACGACATTCTGACCTCGCGGACCCTGCAGCACGACAAGGATATCCTTGCGTGCGGGCTCAGTGTCCTCATCAACTGCTGATCCGCTCCTGGGCCGGGCCGGCTTCGGAGTGCGATCACTTGGTCGTTCGGACATACCCACTTCCCAGGAGGACTTCTGAAAATCGGGCGTACACCGTTGAGGAACTCGGTGCTCGGAGGAGCGACACCAAGAGTTCGGCCATTGAGACAACGCCTGTAGGAAAGCCGGCCTGGTCGAGAACGACCAGGTGTCGGACTCCCAGGCCGACCATGAGGCCCGCTGCGTCGGTCACCGACATGGACGCCGGAACCCAATAGGGTCGAATGGTTGCCACGGTCGTCACCTGATCGTGAGGGCCGGCACCTTTACCCCATGCACCAACCATGTCGCGCTCGGTCACAACCCTCAGTGGAGCCTCACGCAGAACCGCGCACGAAAGGCCGTTTCTGATAAACCCAGCGGCGACGTCGGCCAAGGTGTCAGATTCTGAGACCACATGGAGAGGATCTAGGGGCAGATCAAGCAGGGTCTCCCCGCCTTCATTGTCGGGCCATCTGCTCATTCCTTCATGGTGCCGGAAACCAAAGCGAGCCTCATAGGGGATTTGGTCCCAGGTTCCCTCACATTTCGGTTCTTCAATGGACAATGGTGACCGGACAGGCGGCGTGGTGCCCACAGTGCTCGGACACGGATCCGAGCAGGATGCTCAGGATCTCACCCCGGCCTCGGGAGCCCACCACGAGCATGGATGCTCCTCGGCTTTCCGCCACGAGGACACTTCCGGCCATCCCATAGAGATGTTCGCCCTTGGCGACAACTCGTGGTTCCAGCTCGTGGACCTTGGCGAGTGCCTGGCGAACAATCGCAGCTGCCGCTTCTTCAAGCGGGCCGAGCGAAGCGGACACCCAGCTACTCGAGGGTGGGACCTCATAGGCACTGACGACAGAGAGGGGCGCTCCCCATCGTGCGGCCTCGTGGGCCGCAAATTCGAGGGCACTTTCGGCGCAGTCCGAGCCGTCAACCCCAACGACGATCCGCCTTTGATGTTGGATGCCCGTAACAGCCGTGTCATTCTCATGGTTCTTCATGACAACCACCTCGCCTCCATGGTGACCACTTGGGTAGTCGGAAAATAGGGCACTTCGTCCCACGTGCTAGAGGCTTGCGTCTCTTCCCGGCCAGGCGTGAGGCTCAGGGGGGGGAGGAGGGGATTCAGCGAGGCACACGCCAGAGCAGGCGGGTGCCTCTCTTCTCCATAGCCTGAACCTCGAAAGTGCCACCGAGTTTCACGGCTCGGGCCCGCAGATTCGCGAGGCCCCGGCCCTTTGCCTCGGGCACGGGAATTGATATTCCCAATCCGTCGTCGCTCACCTCGAGGGCGACGTCTTCGGCCACGCTGAGAGTCACAGAGACGCGGGTCGCTTGGGCGTGCTTGCTGGCGTTGGTCAGCGCCTCGCGGACAACGGCCAGCAGGTGGTCGGCGACATGCTGGGGAATGACGGCGTCGATCGCACCGTGGAAAGTGACGACAGGGCGGGTGCCGAGCATCGGGGAAAGTGCCTCGGCGAGCTCGAGGATCCCGTGACGGAGGCCCCGCGACCCTCCGCCGTCCTCGAGTTCGAAGATGGCGGTGCGAATTTCGTTCATGGTGGAATCGAGATCATCCACTGCCTTGTTGACCTTTTCCACCACTTGACTCAGGTCGTTCAGCCTGGTCGCGCCCTGTAGGTTCATGCCCACGGCAAATATGCGCTGGATGACCCGGTCATGCAGGTCCCGCCCGATGCGGTCGCGTTCTTCCAGGACGCTCAACACACGTACCTTGTCGTAGAGCCGGGTGTTCTCTATGGCGATCCCGGCCGCCAACGCCAAGGCTTCCACCATGGCCTCGTCCTCGTCACTGAAAGGATCGCCGCCCTGCTTGTCCGTGAGGTAGAGATTGCCGAAGACATCATCTCGTCCTCGTACCGGTAACCCCAAGAAGGACGCCATGGGTGGGTGGTGGTCCGGATATCCGTAACTTTGAGGATGTGCACGCAGATTGTCGAGACGCAGCGATTCTGGATCGGTAATGAGGAGCCCGAGCACACCGCGACCCGTCGGTCGCTGGCCGATCGCTCTCTCTTCTGCCTCGCTCAATCCGACGGTCACGAATTGCTCGAGATCGGTCCGCGCCGCATTGAGCACACCCAAGGCGCCGTAACGGGCGTTGACCAGCGAGCAGGCCTCCTCGACCAAATGGCGAAGCAGGGCCGGGAGCTCAATGTCGGCCTCAATCATGAGGACGGCGTCCATCAGACGCCGCAACTTGGATGGATCGCTAATGCGTCTATAGGGCACTTTGACGATCGTATCGAGGGGCTCTCGAGTAGGCACTCACTTACGGCACGCTCCGGAAACGGGGCCTGGCAGAATGAGCCCGGTGACCATTCGCGTGTTCCTCCTTGACGATCATGAGCTGGTGCGGGAGGGAATCCGCAGTGTCCTTGAAGGAGACGACGAAATTGAGGTGGTCGGCGAGGCAGGCACGGCGGAAGAGGCCCTGACCCGGATCCCGTTGGCCAAGCCCGACGTGGCCATCTTGGATGTTCGCCTGGGAGAGGGGAGCGGCATTGAGGTATGCCGAGATGTGCGCTCCGCCATGCCCGAGTTGGTGTGCCTGATGCTGACCAGCTACTCAGACGACGAGGCCGTCTACTCAAGTGTGATGGCTGGGGCCGCCGGTTACGTCCTCAAGCAGATCCGCTCCAGAGATCTCATAGACGACGTGAAGAAAGTCGCGGCCGGGGTGTCCCTGATGGACCCCCGAACCGTGGCCAGGGTGATCGAACGAATCACCAATCCGCCCCTGGCTGACCCCGCACTCAGGTCGCTGTCCGCTCAGCAGGGTCGCATTTTGGAACTCATCGCGCAAGGGCGGACCAACAGGGAGATCGCGGACGAGATGTACCTGGCCGAGAAGACGGTGAAGAATTACGTCTCCAATCTCCTGGCCAAGCTCAAATTGAAAAGCCGCACGGAGGCCGCAATCTTCGCCACCAAGAACCAGGTCGGCTCCCCCGGGCCAGAGGGCACCTGACGTCAGATCCTCCTCCGGATCCGTCCCAGAGCGCTCAGATCCAGATCCATGGCAGCTAGTTCTTGCTCCAGTCGCCGCCGCTCATCAACCGGTTGCGCAAAGCGCTCGGGGGCAGCACCGATGCCCTTGGCTGCACAGAGTCGGATCAGGGCACGGTCGTAGGCGACGTCATCGGCCAGGACGGATCCCGAGGACTCCCCGCGCTGCAGGCGCGAGCCCAGCATGCGGTCACGATATTCAAGGGCAAGGTCGAGCCACTCGTCGGCGTTGTGCTCCTCGGATCTCGCCTGCAGGGCTTTCGAAAGGAGGTCGACGTACATGGACATGGTTCTATGATCTGCCTGCATTCGACGCCACGCCTAGGGACGAAGTTCCCTAGTTTCCCGGGCTGACGTACCCTTTTCGACCGAATGACACTTGGATGGCGACCAATGGCCGCCGGCCAAGTTCTCGTCGCCGGCGCATCCTGCTCTGCCTGAAGGAGGGCCCCCAAATTGCGACGATCGGTCGGTCACTCGGAACGAGACGGCGCCCCGAGTTCGGAGTCATCTCTCGGTCCGCCCTGAGGAATCACGGCAACCGCAACGCCGGAGTGTTCAACCAGTTCAAGGCTGGTGCTCCCAAGAAGAGTGCCTGAGTGCTGACCCGCGCCACGGGAGCCCACCACGAGGAGGTCAACCGAGTGGGGAGCCTCGGTCATGCGCAGGAGGGCGGAGAGGGGATCGCCGTCCACCGCCAGCCACTCGACCTGAGAGGAGAGCAATCCTGCCGCCAGGGCAAGGGCGCGCCCATCCTCCGAGCGCGCCGCCGTGTGACGAGACTGGCCTGCGTGCTCCAAGAGGCCGACCGCATGGACCACCTTGAGGTGTGCGCCCAGAGCCGAGGCAAGGTGGGATGCCCAGGTCACGGCGGCCTGGGAATTCATTGAGCCGTCGAAGCCGACGGCAATGGTCTTGATCGGAGTCACCCTTGGCCCCCGGCCAGGTGCGACTTCATCCGCAGAGCATCCATCGCTTGGACGCGCCCACGCCGGGCCGCCTCAATGGCCTCCGACCCGGGGCCCCCGAATGTGGTTGCTTCCTGCTCAACGGGTACTTCCAGCAACGCTCCCAAAGTGGTCGCCACCGAGGAGCGGAGAGCTGTTGCGCTGTAACCACCTTCGAGGAAGAGCACTAGACGCCCGGACCGAGGAGCGAAGGAACTGGCCAGCTGGGCCAGCTGGGCGAAGTCGCCGCTTGACAGGGCCAATTCCCCCAGCGGGTCATCACGATGCCCGTCAAAACCGCAGGACACCAGGACCCAGTCAGGATTGAACTGATCAATCGTCGGCTGCGCCACCACCTCTAAGGCCATCCGAACGATGTCGCCCGTCGTACCCGGCGGAAGCGGGATATTGACCGTGAGACCGATGGCATTCGGTCCACCAATTTCGTCCGCCCTTCCTGTACCCGGGAACAGGGGCCACTGGTGAGTCGAGATGTAGAGGACATCCGGATCATCCCAAAAGATGGCCTGGGTCCCGTTCCCATGGTGCACATCCCAGTCGACAATGAGGACGCGCTGCCCTCGTGCGGTCAGGGCCGCCGCACTGACCGCCACATTGTTGAGGAGGCAGAAGCCCATCCCCCTCTCGGCTCCCGCGTGGTGACCGGGAGGCCGCACCGGGACGAAGGCGACGCCGTCGCCTAGGCGCTCCAATTCAGCAATGGCTTCCAGGCCTGCCCCAGCGGCTCGGCAGGCCGCGTCCCAGGAATCCGAAAGGGCGAACGTGTCGGGGTCAAGGTTGCCTCCCCCTTGGCGACAAAAGGATTCCAGCTCATTGAGGTATTTCGTTGCGTGCACCCGGGACAGGTCCTCGAGAGGGGCCGGGTGTGCCGTCAGGTACCGGATCTCATCGTCGAGATCCAGGTCACGCACTCCATCCATCACGGAGAAGATTCGACCTTGCTGTTCCGGATGGTTTTGGCCCCCGTCGTGCGAGTGGGCGCCGACCGGACCAGCCACGATCAACACGCGTGCGGCTCCTGGGCCCGCTCGGGCATTGGGTAATTGGATATGACTTGACGCGCCTGCTCCCGGAGGGCCAGGGCGGCGCGGGAGGCATCCGTCTCTTCAATGGAGAACCGCAACGTGACCGTACCGTATTCGGTGCTTTTCGTCACTGGAAATCCTGAATGGAGGAAGACGCCCAACATGGTGTGGTTCTCTTCCAGCGTGTCGGCCAAGAATGTGGTGATTCCCCTCTCTCTGGCCGCCCCGGCCAACTCATCGAGCAAGAGGGACCCAATCCCGTGGTGCTGGAGATCATCGGCCACCACGAACGCCACCTCGGCGTCAGAGGTGCCGAGGTGCCGGTCGAATCGACCCACTGCCACCAGGTGGTCATCGATTTCGGCCACCAAGGCGAAGCGGTTCTCATAGTCCACACATGTGAACCGTTCGACTTCAGCCGCGGAGAGGACAGGGTGGAAGGTGAAGAACCGCAGGTAGCTGGAGTGGGGCGACAGGTGGTTGTGAAACTCCACCAACCGTTCCGCGTCATCTGGGCGAATAGGGCGCAGGTGAATGCGGGTACTCCCCGCAGACACCACGTCTCGTTCGAGCCCGCTCGGGTAATTGGGAGGCACCGGGAGTTCCCGGGAGGGCAGTGGCGTTCCCGCAGGTCCCGGATCGGGTTCAGCGGCGCTCGGAGCCGTGCTGGGCATCGCCTTCACCTTTCTCGAAGGACCCGCAGGACGGATGTCCACTTTGAGATCACGTGTCCCTCCAAGGTATCGGGAGGCGGCTTGGCTCAGGCGTCGGCTGAGCCACTCTTCACTTCGTGGTGCACGGCGACCTCTTCGGTCTCAGGTGTGCGCCGTGCGTGCCAGAACCCGAGGGCCACGAGCAGGAACATGATCCCAGCCAGGGCAAAGGCCGCAATCCCCGCCCAATAGGCGGTCAGACCGAACTCGGAGAAGGCATAGGCCTCAAGCAGGAGTCCCCGCAGGGTGGTGCCTTGGAACGATGCCTGGACCAGTCCGGCCAACTTGGCATTTGTCGGGTTGGCCCGAGACGCGGCGTTGACCTTGGCGTAGATCCCGCCATAGGGCATCCCACTCAAGTGGACCGCGATGAAGTGGTCAGCGTACGCCTCGGCCTGCGGGCCGGTGGTCAGTGGCTGCCCGGCGTACTTGAGCAGATACGGCAACATCCCCGAGGTGATCTCCGTGCCCGCCTGCGCATGGGCAAAGGCCGCTCTGGGTGGAAAAACGATCTGCTGCTGGGCCAGCTGGGTGTGGACGTTGCTGTTGGCGAAGCTATAGCCCCACATGAGGAGGGCTCCCGCCACAACCAGGACCACAACCATGACTGCGCCAATGCTGCTGGCGATGGCATCGAAGAATTTCCGTTGCATGGATCCTCCTTGGCGTTGTCGTTGAAGCTGGTTGGTGGCGTGGTGGGCCGTCGCAGTGGACCGTTCCAGAGACAAAGGTCACCACGGGTAGGGACCTTGTCCTCTACGAAACTCCAGGCTTGTGGGATCAGACTTCTCCTGTGACCCTTGACGTGAAGACTCCTGAAGGCGAGAAGGGTGGACCTCATTCCCCCGGTGATCTGGCACGCCGGGTGGCCAGCCGCCGGGCCCAGCTGGGGTTGAGCATCGAGGAAGTGGCTCAGCGGGCTGGAATGGATCCCGGGTACCTGCGGTATTTCGAAGAGAGCGCGGACGCGACGCTCAGCGGAGGCACCTTGATGCTGTTGGCGCTCGCCCTCAGTACGACGCCCTTGGCGCTCCAGGGCGCAGAGGTCCATCGTCCTCGGGGACACGGCCGCGCTGGGCGCCACCCGAAATTGTTGGAGCTGACGAAGGGCCAATGCCTGGCACATCTTGGCGCCGGTGGAGTGGGGCGGATCGTCTTCACGATCGATCGAGGTCCTGTCTCGGTTCCCGTGAACTTCGAGTTCACCGCCGGAGAAGTGGTATTCAGCACGGATGTGGCCAAGGCTTCGGCGCTTGA
Organism: Acidimicrobiaceae bacterium; assembly: GCA_003169675.1. GTDB lineage: Bacteria > Actinomycetota > Acidimicrobiia > Acidimicrobiales > RAAP-2 > Bog-473. The sequence goes on along the minus strand of PNAT01000204.1, from coordinate 13,634 downwards.
GTCACAAGACGTCGTCGGTTTCCAGATCGACCGGGTCGACGAAGCCGTGAGTGAGGGTTGGAGTGTGCTCGCGACGGGGCCAGCGCGTCGCATTGACGATCCCGAGGAGATACTCCGGCTCGCCTCCCTTGAACTGGAGGCATGGAGCGGTGGAGCACACCACGCGCTGGTTGGACTGAAGCCAGTTGAGCTCACCGGTCGCGTCATCGTTCATGAGGCCGATTAGTCGCCTTCCGCCACGACTCAGAGGAATGGCAGCGCCGTCAAGGAACCTCCGAGAAATGACGTCGGATCGACCCCGAGCACCAAGTCCAACACGGTGGCGTACGCCGATCTGAAGTCAGTGATGAACACATCTGGCGTGTCCAGACCCGAACGACTAGGCAGGTGGGCCATCGACTCTGACGTCTTGACGATCACATCCCTTTCGGAAGGAGATGCGGGGCAGCAGGCGGCACATCACCTCAGCTGGCCGGATGGCGCTGGGCTGCTCACCTTGAGCCGCCGGCCGCGTTGCGCCGCCTTCGGTTCCTCACCTGCACTTTTCGCCTCCGCCTCACTGGACCTGTGCCTCACCGGACAACGCCAGGACTCCGGGGGACTTGAGGATCAATCTAATCTGGCTCGGGTCACCCTGGGCGAAATCCTCAGACCTGGGCCGGGCGGCTCGCCGGCGTGCACCTCCCGGGCCAGTCGGCAAAGGTGGGGGCATGGCACGAACTGCTCGGACGAACACACCCAAGGTCTTCGCCCCGGCCGACCTCGGTCCGCTCACGCTCAAGAACCGGATCATCAAGGCGGCCACCTTCGAAGGCGTCATGCCCGGGGGGCAGGTCACCGATGAGCTGATTGCCTTTCACCGCCGGGTGGCTGCCGGCGGCGCGGCCATGACCACGGTCGCCTACCTGGCCGTCTCGCCCGAGGGTCGCACCGACCGCCATTGCCTGCAACTCAACGAGGAGGCCCTTCCCGGACTGAGGCGGCTGACCGACGCCGTGCACGCTGAAGGCGCCGCCGTGGCCGCCCAGATCGGGCACGCCGGTCCCGTCGCCAACGCCCGTTCGAATGGTGTCCCCTCCGTCTCCGCTTCAGGCGGCTTCACGCCCCTGGGCAACCGACTGCGTGCGGTCGACGGGACAGGGATCGAGCGCATCACCGATGACTACCGGCGCGCCGCCGAGTTGGCCGTCCAGGCCGGCTTCGACAGCATTGAGGTACACGTCGGGCACAACTACCTCCTGAGTGCCTTCTTGAGCCCCAAGCTCAACCGTCGCCGCGACGCGTTCGGGGGCACTGTGGAGAACCGGGCCCGCTTCGCCCGTCAGGTGTTGCGGGCCGTGCGCCAAGCGGCAGGCACCAGGGTGGCCGTCACAGCCAAGCTCAACATGGCGGACGGCGTGCCGGGAGGGTTGTGGCTGGAAGACAGCCTCGAAGTGGCCGCCTTGTTCGAGTCCGACGGCGTGCTCGACGCCATTGAATTGACGGGCGGGAGTTCGCTGGCCAACCCGATGTACCTCTTCCGGGGTGAGGCGCCCCTGCGGGAATTCGGAGCCACCCTGCCCGCTCCCGTCCGCATGGGGTTCAAGGTCATCGGGAGCCGCTTCATGCGTACGTACCCGTTCGAGGAGGCGTTCTTCCTGCCCTACGCCCGCCAGTTCCTGGCTGCGCTTTCGGTGCCGCTCATCCTGCTGGGCGGCATCACCGAGCTGGGAACCATTGAGGCGGCCCTCTCCGAGGGATTCGCCTTTGTGGCCATGGCCCGGGCCCTGCTCCGCCAGCCTGATCTGGTGGCGCAGATGGAGGCTGGAACATCAACCGCGTCTCTGTGCATCCACTGCAACAAGTGCATGCCCACCATCTACTCGGGGACACGGTGCGTCCTGGTCAACGAGCCCGCATAGTCCTACGCGCTGACCGGGGGCCGGCGCTCCGCCCACGGTGCGGCCTGCTCCAGCTGGCCGGCCAGGGTCAGCAGCGTCTCCTCGTCACCGAAACGGCCGACGAACTGGACCCCGATGGGCAGGCCGGCATCGTTCCAGTGCAGGGGCAGCGAAATCCCAGGTTGCCCGGTGACATTGAAGGGCGGGGTGAACGGCACGTACGCCGCCGCCCGGAGCAACCCGACCAGCGGCTCACCGGGCGGGGAATCGAAGGTTCCGAGTGGAGCCGGGGGCTCAGCCAGGGTGGGGGTCAAGAGGACGTCGATCCCCTCGAAATACTCGGCGATCTGCCGGGATATCTTCTGCAGCTCCTGCGTCGACTTGAGGTAGCGGTCCGCGCCGATCGACCGCCCCAGCTCGACCAGGGCCCAACTGAGCGGTTCCACGTCTCCCTCGGCCGCGGTGCGCCCGATCCGCTCTTCCCAGTCGCTCATGGCCCACGCGTTGCCGGCCGCCCACACGTTGATGAAATGGGACGTGAACGCATCACCGTCCACTACCAAGCGCGCCTCCTCAAGTTGGTGCCCGAGCGCCTCGCACACGGAGGCGGCGAATGTCGCCCCGGCCACGCAGTCCGGATGCACGGCACTGCCGGTGGGTGAGGCCGTCATGACGGCAATGCGCAGGGGCATCTTCGCGGCGTCGACCGCGGCGGCAAACGACGGACCGCGCCGCGGTGGGGCCCAGTAGGGGTCACCCGGTACGGGGCCGGCAGTGACGTCGAGGATGGCGGCCGAGTCCCGCACCGAGCGTGTCACCACGTGCTCAGCCACCAGTCCACCCATCAGATCGCCGTATTGCGGTGCGGTCGAGACACGGGCGCGGGTCGGCTTGAGTCCGACCAGGCCGCAGCAGGAGGCCGGTATGCGGATTGATCCCCCGCCGTCGTTGGCATGCGCCACCGGCACCATGCCCGAAGCCACCGCGGCGGCCGAGCCACCGGACGAGCCGCCGGTGGAGTGCCCGGTATTCCACGGATTGCGGGACGCGCCGAACCGCCGCGGTTCGGCGGTGGGCAGAATGCCGAACTCCGGGGTGTTGGTCTTCCCGCAGATCACAAAGCCGGCGCGGACGAACCGTGCGGTGAGCTCTTGGGTAACGGTGGAGCGATAGTCACCGGCGAAATCGGTCCCCTCGCAGAAGGGCGTGCCGGCCAGTTCGGCTCCCAGGTCCTTGAGGAGGAACGGCACACCCTGGAACGGCCCGTCGGGCAGGGTGCCGTCGGCTTCGGCCAGGGCGCGGTCGAAGAGCTCGTGGATGACGGCATTGATCTGCGGATTGAGCTTCTCAATGCGGGCGACGGCGTCGCCCACAAGCTCGCTCGGCGAGACCACGCCCTTCCTGACCAGTGCCGCCTGTGCCGTCGCGTCCAGCCATGTCGTGTCGTCGCTCATACCGGGTCACGGTAGTCAGGTAGCGCCCGGCGTGCTCAGGCTAGAGGTGGCACTCCCGCGGTGGCCCGGCGGGCACCGGTACGCATGAGGCCTACGCGCTGGCCGCGGGCACCGAGGTCACGTAGGCCGGGTTGGCCACCAGGAGCTGATCGCGAGCCGACGCCGCCAGGGCCACACCGACATCGGTCCAGTCGGCGTCCAGGTCCCCCGACCGGATGGCAGCCGCCAGGGTCGTGTCATCCCGCTGCCCGAGTGCAGCCAAGCGTTCATGGTGGGCGCGGGCCAGCGTCGGGCCCAGTCGGAGCTGCCGCTCCACCACCAAAAGGGCGTTGCGGGCGACGCGGGCTTCGAACTTCGCCCGGCCGACGCTCTTGGCCATGGCGCCTTCTTCGAGATACTCCCGGACCGCTTCGACCAACTCGGTCGCGGTCGGTCGCCCGAAAGGCGGGAGCACGTCGGCGGCGACACCGAGGTCAGAAACGGGCGGAGGGGGCACCACGCCGAGAAGCGCCAAGAGATCCCACTCGCTCTCACAGACCCGGCGTCCGATGGCGGCCAGCTCAACCGAGCGGGTGGTCCCACTCAAGTGGGTTGACGCCTGCAGTGCGCAGATGGTGGCCCACTTGAGCGTGGCGTAGACCTGCCACCAATGGACGCGCTCGAGGTCTATCTCCTCCCCCCCGGCGCCCGAGTATGAAGAGAGGAGCTCGTCCAGCGGGCCGAAACCACCCACTGAGCCGCGGCCACCGAAACGCCAGGCCGGCGCGCAGAGCCACCCGATGTCTTCGGCCGGGTCACCGGCATGAGCCAGCTCCCAGTCCAGGACAGCGCGCAACCCGTCGGGGCCGACCAGAAGGTTGCCGCTGCGAAAATCGCCATGCACCGTCACGGTCCGGCCGGCGGCTGGGCGGTGCGCTCCGAGCCAGCGGACCCCGAACTCCAGCGCGGGGCGGACCTCGCCCAAGGCATCGAGGAAGGAGAGGGGGTCACGGAGGGGGTCCCGAGGAGCCAGTCCGGCGATCTCTTCCGGTTTGATGGAGTGGATGGCGGCCAGTGCCCTTCCGCACTGGGCCGTCAGGGCAACGCGGGCCCCGGCCCATTCGGGGTCGCGCAGGATCTTGCGCGGGATGGTCTCCCCCTCCAGGCGTTCGACGACCAGCCAGCCCGAGCCGAGCCGGTCGTGCTCACCCATGGCCACCACCGCGGGCACGGGCACGCCGGCGCTCCGGGCCGCTTCCAGGAGGGCCCGCTCCACCGGCACGATGCCGCTCTGGGCCACCCCGTCCCCCCGGACCTGCTGGAGGATGAGGGGGCGCACCTCCTCGCCCACCGACAGGTCGAACGAGCTGGTGACGCGCGAGGCACCGCCGGAGAGCCGGCGCAGGTCAGTCACGGCCCCGCCGAGATACTCCCCGAGCGCCTCCGCGACCTCCTCGGCATTGCGGCGGGTGGCCATCTGCTATTCGACGGGGACGACAGGCCTCCCGCTGTCGTCGAGCTGGTGCAGGTACTCGCAGATGCCGTAGCCGGTGCGCGGCCCGACGACCGGGTCGTCGTAGGTCCACCGGGCCAGGCCCTCGTTGACCATGGTGCCGCCGGCCCGTCCGATGTCGGCCACCCGCATCACTTCGCCGCGCAGGTCGTAGGTGCGGTCCACTTTGTCGAGCACCTGAAGGTGCACCACCCGGTGGGTCACGCCGTCACCGGCCAGCTCGGTCCGCAGCCGCCACTCGGCGATGGAGGTGGCCCGCCCGCCGTCCCACACCCAACCCCGGTGCAGGTCACCGGCGTCAGTGCCGAGCCGGATCCCGCCAAAATGCATGTCCTCCCCTCCATTGCCCCCGCCAATGTTGATGGAGAACCAGCGCCACATTTTCGGGCCGCCCCACCGTCGCGGCCCCCAGGACCGGTCCCGGTTGCCCTGGGCGCCGCGCCAGCGGTGGCGCACGCCATCGACTTCGAGCCAACCCGTCCAGCGGCCGGCCTGCTCCAGGTGCCCCTTGCCGACTGTGCCGGCAGCCGCGGAGGCCTGGGCCGACTTCGGCCCGGCGCGACCCGGTCCAGCCCCCGGCTGGCCGTCGGTGCCGATGGCCGGGGTCACCGCATCGAAGCGGACGTCGAGGGCCAGGTGGACCGGGTGCGTGGTGACCTCCCCCCGCGTGCAGGGCCGGGCCTGCACCTCGGCGTCCATGGTGAGTCGCCAGGACTGGAGCGCCTCCAGCATCTCGTAGCGGACGGCGCCGACGTCGAGCACGGTGTCCACCATGTCGTGCTGCTCCTTGACCCAGCGGTACTCGGCCAAGTCGCCCCCGGGCAGCCACACCGACATGCCGACATCCATCGTTCCCTCGTTGGGACGGATGCCGATGCGGGTGAAGAATCCCGAGTCGGTGGCCCGGTCGTAGGCGTTGAAGTAATAGGACTCGCTCCAGGCGGAGTCCCCTTCGACAGGGTGGGCCAGGTCATGGCGGGGCTCGAGGATCGGCACCGCTAGACCATCGTCTGTCCAGCGCTGACGTTCAGCGCCTCGCCGGTGACGCCGCGGGCCGCGTCGGAGAGCAGCCAGCAGATGGCGGCGGCGATCTCCTCGGCACTCTGGAGGCGCCCGAGCGGGATCTCCCGGGTGATGTAGGCCGCCAGGCCGTCGGGCCCGCCCATCAGCTGCTCGAACATGGAGTCCTTGTTGATGAGGTCGGTGTTCACCGTCCCCGGGCACACCGCATTGACGGCGATGCCCTGCGGTCCCAGTTCGGTGGCCATGGTCTGGGTGAGCAGGATCACGCCCGCCTTGGCTGCGCAGTAAGCACCGAGGAACGGGAAAGCCCGCTTGCCGGCCTGGCTGGAGACGTTGCAGATGCGCCCGCCCACCCCGGCCGCGACCATCCGGTTGGCGCAGGCCTTGGAGACGAGCCAGGTGCCGACCACGTTGACGTCGAGCACGCGGCGGAATTCCTCGGCCGGGATGTTGAGGAGCGGGCCCAGACCGAAGCCGGGGCCGCTGCCGCCGGCGATGTTAGCCACCAGGGTCACGGGGCCCAGCTGCCCGCTCACCTGGGCCACCGCCGCCTCGACCTCATCCTCGTCGGCCACGTCGGCTGTTGCGGTGGCCACCGGGCCACCCAGTGCGGCAATCTCGGCCGCCAGTTCAGCCAGGTCATCCCCGCTGGCCGTGCCGTGGGCAGGGGCGTCGCGGTAGGGGCGGGCGATATCGAGGCAGGCCACGGCGGCACCGCCTCGGGCCAGTTCCAGGGCGGTGGCCCGCCCGATGCTGCGGGGCCGGGCCGCTCCGGTGACCAGGGCCACCTGGCCTTCGAAGGGGCGCGCTGTTGGCTGTTGTGTGAAACTCACCGGGCAAACGTAGCGACGATCCGGGCGGCGGTCGATCCGTCCGGGGTGGGAGTCCGGAATGCGCGCCGCAGTGACCAGGGATGGAGAGTTGGTGGTGGGCGAGGTCGACGACCCGACGCCGGGATCGGGCCACGTCCTCGTTCGCTCCCTGGCCGCCGGGATCTGCGGGTCCGACCTGCACGCCTTGGGTGACTTCGCCCACTTCACCGGCCTGATGGACTCTGTGGGGGTGCCCTCACTCGACCCCACGGCGGACTGCGTCTTCGGCCACGAGTTCTGTGCCGAAATCATCGAGCACGGCCCCGACACGGCCCGCACTTTGACCGTCGGCACCCGGGTCTGCTCGGTGCCCATCATCGTAGGTGCCACGGGGGTGGAGCAGATCGGCTACTCCAACAAGTACCCGGGCGCCTTGGCCGAGCACATGGCGCTGCAGGAGATGCTGCTCCTGCCCGTGCCGGACTCGGTCCCGACGAGTCTGGCTGCGTTGACGGAGCCCCTGGCCGTGGGCGAGCACGCGGTCGGCCTAGCTGGGTTACGGCAGGGTCAGCCCTGCCTGGTCGTCGGCTGCGGCCCGGTCGGCCTGGCCGTCATCGCCGCCCTCAAGGGGCGTGGGCACGGCCCCGTGTTGGCGGCCGACTTCTCCCCCACCCGGCGCCGCCTGGCCGAGGCATTCGGGGCCGACGAGGTCATCGACCCGGGCGCCGAGTCACCGCATGACCGCTGGGCGGCCTTCGGAGTGGCCAAGACGGTCATGGAGCGCGCCGGAGCCTCCATACTCGGCGGCGAGGTGACCGACCCGGTCATCTTCGAGGCGGTGGGGGTCCCCGGCATGCTGCAGTCGCTGATCGCCGACGTCCCGCCCCACAGCCGCATCGTGGTGGTGGGGGTGTGCATGCATTCCGACACCATTGAGCCCTTCATGGCGGTGGCCAAGGAGATTGAGTTCCGGTTCTCCTTCGGGTACTCGCCGGTTGAGTTCGCCGCCACGCTCGAGCGCCTGGGCACCGGTGTGCCCGGGGCCGACCTCTTGGTCACCTCGACGGTCGACCTGGACGGGGCGGCCGGGGCCTTCGAGACCCTACGCACGCCCGGTGAGCACGGGAAGATCCTGGTGAATCCCTAAGTGGCTGCTTCGATGTGGCCGGGGCGGAGTCCCGGCACATGTTCTTCAGAAGATAAACCGATTTGTTTAGGTTCTGGTGAGACATCGTCGGACCCGAGCGGTCGGCGCACGTTCAGCACAAGCGAGAGGAACCCTTGACCACATGACGACCCTCCCCGCCGGCGAACAGCTGAAGTTCGGCATCTTCCTGGCCCCCTTCCACCCGGTCGGCCAGAACCCGACCCTGGCCCTCGAGCGCGATCTGCAGCTGATTGAGCACCTGGATGAGCTGGGCTTCGACGAAGCCTGGTTCGGCGAGCACCACTCCGCCGGCTACGAGATCATCGCCTCGCCCGAGGTGTTCATCGCCGCCGCGGCCCAGCGCACCAAGCACATCAAGCTGGGCACCGGCGTGTCATCGCTGCCCTATCACCACCCCTTCATGCTGGCCGACCGCATGGTCCTGCTGGACCACCTGACCCGCGGCCGCGTCATGATCGGCGTCGGCCCCGGAGCCCTCCCCTCCGACGCCTTCATGATGGGCATCGATCCGGCCAAGCAGCGCGACATGATGGAGGAGTCGCTCGAAGCCATCCTTCTGTTGCTCTCCGGCGAGACGGTGTCCATGGAGACGGACTGGTTCAAACTGGTCAAGGCCCGGCTCCAGATGCTCCCCCTCCAGCGCCCCTACCCCGAGGTGGCCGTGGCGGCACAGGTGTCGCCGGCCGGTCCACGGGCGGCCGGGAAGTTCGGCTGCAGCCTGCTGTCCATCGGCGCCACCTCGGCCGGCGGCTTCGACGTGCTCGGCGCCCACTGGGATGTCATGGATGAGCGGGCCGCCGAATTCGGCACCACGGTCGATCGCAGCAAATGGCGCCTGGTCGGTCCCATGCACATCGCTGACACCAAGGAGCAGGCCGTATCCGACGTCGCCTTCGGCCTCGAGGAGTGGGTCGACTACTTCCAGCGGGTGGCTGCCCTCCCGTTGGCCCCGGACACCACCAACTTCGATTCCCTGGTCGACGCCCTCAACGCTTCGGGCTTCGCCGTCATCGGCACGGTGGATGATGCCATCGCCCAGGTGGCGCGCCTGCAGGAACAGTCGAAGGGATTCGGCACCTTTCTCCTCATGGGCCACGAGTGGGCCGACACGGCCGCCACCCGCCATTCCTACGAGTTGATCGCCCGCTACGTGGCGCCCCGCTTTCAGGGCTCATCGGACAAGCTCACAGCCAGCCGGGACTGGGCCGCCGAGAATCGACCCGAATTCATCGGCGCGGCCGGCAACGCCGTCATGTCAGCCATCCAGAAGCATCACGAGGAGAAAGCAGCCAAGGCCTCCCATGTCTGATTCCGACGCCGACATGTCGATCACCCACGAGCAGGTCCCGGCCAACGGCATTGAGCTGCACGTGGCCACCGCCGGCCCGCCCGACGGGAGACCGGTCGTCCTGTGCCACGGCTTCCCCGAGCTCTGGTACTCCTGGCGCCACCAACTGCACACGCTGGGTGAGGCGGGCTACCGCGTCTTCGCCCCCGACCTGCGCGGCTACGGCGCCAGCTCCCGGCCCACGGAGGTGGCCGACTACGGGTCCGACCGGCTGACCGGTGACCTGTGCGGCCTGCTCGACCACTACGGCTACGAGCAGGCGGCGTTCACGGGACACGACTGGGGTGCCATGTTGGTGTGGGAGATGGGCCGCCTCCATCCCGAACGGGTGTCGTCGCTCTACAACATGAGCGTGCCCTACTCGCAGGCCCCGGCGCCCCCGACCGAGATCTTCGAGGTCATCTTCGCCGACAAGTTCTTCTACATGCTCTATTTCCAGCAGGTCGGACCGGCCGAGGCCGAGTTCGAGGCCGATCCACGACACTTCCTGCGCACCATGCTCTATGCCGCCGGTGGGGAGGGGATGGCCAAAGCCAACGCACTGGCCGTGGACGCGCCACGTGAAGGCACCCGCTTCATGGACATCCTGCCGACCGCCCCCGAGACGCTCCCGAGCTGGCTCACGGAGAGTGACGTTGACGTCTACGCTGCCGCCTTCGAGAAGAGCGGCTTCTTCGGACCCGTCAGCTTCTACCGGAACATGGATGCCAACTGGGCCCGCAGCAAGGACATCTCACCATCCATCTACACCATGCCCACCGGTTTCATCACCGGCTCGCTGGACCCGGTCAACTCCATGATGCCCGGTGCCACAGAAGCAATGGCGGAGGCCCTCCCCGACTTCCGGGGCGCCACCATCGTCGAGGGGGCCGGCCACTGGGTGCAGCAGGAGAAGCCCGATGAGGTCAATGCCGCCTTGTTGAAATTCCTCTCCGACCTGGGGTGAACAGACTGATACCGCTCCCGCCCCAACCGGGCACGGTGCCGTGGCCGACCGAGACGTGGCCGACGGGAGCACTTCCCCGCGGGGTCGACCTGGAGCGCCTGCTCGAGCGGGCCTGCGACGACTCGGGGCCTCTGGCCACCACCTACGCCGTGGTGGTCATCCATCAGGGCACGCTGGTGGCCGAGCGCTACCACGGGGCACTCGAGCACTTCGACCGACCCCCCGAACCGGTCACTGGCGAGACCCCACTGCTCAGCTGGTCCATGGCCAAGTCCATGCTGCACGCCATCGTGGGGATGCTGGTCGGCGACGGGCGCCTCGACCTCGATACACCGGCCGAAGTACCCGAGTGGTCCGACCCTGGCGACCCGCGCCATGCCATCACCGTGCGCCACCTCCTGGCCATGCGCGACGGCCTCGACTTTGTGGAGGACTATGTCGACGATCGGGTCTCCGACGTCATCAACATGCTGTTCGGAAGCGGCCAGGCGGACATGGCGCACTACGCGGCCGACCGTGCTCTGGCCGCTCCCCCCGGGACCCGTTTCAATTACTCCTCAGGGACAACGAACATCATCTCGTCCGTGGTGGCCCGTACCGTCGGTCCCGGTGAGCCCTACGCCCGGTTCCTCCATGAACGGCTGTTCAGCCGCATCGGCATGACGAGCGCCGACCCCGAATTCGACGAGGCCGGCACCTGGGTCGCCTCCTCTTTCGTCCGCACCACGGCGCGTGACTTCGCCCGCTTCGGCCTGCTCTACCTGCGTGACGGCGTGTGGGACGGCGCCCGCCTGCTGCCTCAAGGGTGGGTCGACGACGCCCGCACCATGGTCTCGGTCGATCCCGAGGACGTTCCCTACGGTGCGCACTGGTGGGGCGTGGCCGGCGACACACTGGGGACGTTCCGCGCCTCGGGCTACGACGGCCAGTCGATCACCATCTGTCCCGCACTCGACCTCATCGTCGTGCGCCTGGGCAAGACCCCCACCGAGCATGACCCCGACCTGACGGCCTGGCGCGCCGACATGGTGGCGGCCTTCGCGTCACCGTCACCACACCCGTAGTATCGGCAAGGCACGATTGAGGAGGCTGCGGTGGGTAAAGGAAGCGGGACCAAGGACGACCCGTGGCAGCTTTCGACACCACCGGGGACATCGCACTACACCATGCACAAGGACGAAAAGGACGGGGTCGCCATCATCGTCTGCACGGTCGGCAAGACCGTCCTTCACTACGACGCCCGCGTTCTCAATGACCTACAGCAGTTCTTGAAGGAGCAAGGAGACTGGGTCGAACTGGGTTCGGCCGACGAGCAGAAGGCACCTAAGGAGGGGACTGTCGAGGAGTGGGGTCGCTCCTCATCGAATCCCATAGGCGGTTGGTACGGGCTCAAGAAGGGCCTGCGCGGCCGCGTCGGCATGTACATACCCCCGCTGATGGAAACCCTGGGCCTGGCCGAGGTGGAGCACAACCCGAAGAACAACCGGATGCGCGCCCTGTAGCAAGGTGCGTGGTAGCTCTCGCTTGCGCGGGTGCTGGCCAGGAAGACGGATTCTTCATTTGACGTGGCGGGCGATGGCAGGGCCGGGCAGTACTGTCGAGCGCGCATGAGCCTGATCATGGAAGCACTGGACTGTCCGGAAGCCGCCAATTCGCGGGTGTTCTGCCTCTCCCACGGCACACAGCCCATCCTCGTCTCCGAACTCAGCCACCAGTCCCGCCGGGCGGCCGCCTGGCTGCAGAACCTGAGTGGGGACGGCGGGACGGTCGCCGCCCTGCTCACGGCCTCCCATGACTGCCTGGCCGTCATCTTCGCTGCCTTCCGGTCCGGTGTGACCCTGGTGTCCCTGCCGCATCCGGCGCGCGGCATGGGGATGGACGACTACATGAGTCAGATCACCGCGATGTGCACCATGACCGGTGCCACCCACCTCGTGGCCGACCCCGAATTTCTCAGCTTGCTTGCCTCAGCACCGGTACCCGTCCACGGGTTCAACGAATTCGAGTCGACCCACTCCACCTTGGATGGCAACGTCCCCGGGAGCTTCGTGCAATTCACATCGGGGAGCACCAATACCCCCCGTGGCATTGCCCTCAGCCTGGATGCGATTGACGCCAACATCACCTCCATGTACGACTGGCTCCCCCCGCGCCCGGGCGTGGTGATCTGCAGCTGGCTGCCCCTCTCCCATGACATGGGCCTCATTGGCTTCGCGCTCTACGGGTTGTGCTCGGTGTGCCCGCCCTGGTCGAGTTCTGTCGATGTGGTCTTGCTCAAACCCGAGGACTTCTTGGCTGACCCCGGGGTCTGGCTGAAGGCGTGCACGGAGTTCGGAGCCACGTCGACGGCAGCCCCGCCGTTCGCCTTGCGCTTCGCCTCGAGGGCACTGCGGACCACCCGCGCCACCTACGATCTTTCGACCTTGCGCAGCCTGGTGGTGGGAAGCGAGCCGGTATCGGCCGACGGCTTGCGGGCCTTTACCGAGGAGGCCACTCTGCATGGCCTCCCACCCAACGCCCTCTGCAATGGCTACGGGATGGCCGAGGTGTCGCTGGCCGTCGCCATCGGGAGTCCACACGAGCCCTGGTCCTCGGTCCGGGTGGACCCCGAGTGCCTGGGCGAGCGACGTTGGAGTGAGGTCGCCGAGGGCGGGCTTGAACTGGTGTCGTGTGGACCTCCGCTCCGAGACATTGAGGTCCGGATCTCGGGAGGGACTGCGGTGGGTGAATTGGAGATCAAGAGCCCCTCGCTCCTGAGCCGCTACGTGGGTGAAGAGGCGTCACCCACATCACTGGACGGCTGGCTGCACACGGCCGACTTGGCCCACTTCGACAACGGCCAGCTGTACGTGGCCGGGAGATCCGACGATGTGTTCGTGATTGCGGGCCGCAACATTGACGCCCGCGCTCTGGACGCGGTGGCCGGCTCCCACGCTGGTACCCGTCCCGGCAACGTGGCCGCGGTGCCGGATGGCGGCGGGCGCTATGTCGTCCTGGCCGAGCCCAACAGCCCGGTGCCAGGGAGAGATGCCCTGCAACAGGCGGCCCGTGAAATCCGCGTCGCTCTCTTGAGCCGTTTCGGAGCCAGCCCATCGGCCGTGGTCTTCATTGAACGGGGCACCCTGCCCAAGACGCCCAGCGGCAAGATCCGCCGCAACCACCTCCACGCTCTCTGGCGAGACGGGAACCTGACCGAGGTGACCTCGGGCTAGGGCATGGTTGGTCCCTGGTGGAGTGGTCGATCAGGTCGGGGCGCCACCGACCACCGGCGAATTTAGGGGGGTGGCGCCCTGGGAACCCTCGAACTGGGCGTCACCGAGCGCGAAGATCCCACCGTCGGAGGCCACCAACCAGTAGCCACCACCGTCAAAGGTGGTCATCATGCCGACAATGGGCTTGTTGAGGACCGTGCCACCCTCAGAGCCGTGGAATCTGGCCGAGCCGTGGGTGAAGATGCCACCGTCGGAGGCCACCAGGAAGTAGCCCCGGCCGTCGGGCGTGGCCGCCATGC
>PNAT01000104.1 GCA_003169675.1 Acidimicrobiaceae bacterium | reverse complement strand
GTCCTGGAAGTTGGCCGAGCCGGTGATCTCGACCGGGTTGGTGTATTCGCCCGGTGTCAAACGCGTGACACCGGCATCCACCGTCATCGGTGGGTTGGTCAGCAGGGTGCTCCCCGGGCAGGCGATGTCGGTGCTCGGACTCAGCGGATTCGGCGGCGCCTCCGTGCCCGACAGCGGGTCGTTGATCTGCGAATTGGTCGGGTTGATGTTGTCGTAGTCGACGTTCGCCGACCCCGAGTGCTCCTGGCAGCTCATCTGAACGGCGGGTAAACCATTGGCCGGGTCACCCGCCTGGTACTGCGGGCTCGGAGAAACGGGATTGCCTTCCCCCACGACATTGGGTTGGAAGCAGGTGTCGAGTGGCCACAGGGGCTGGCCGTGGTCCGTGCCGTTGTTGCTCTGGATGGTGCCGTAGACATAGAGGTTGCTGTCGGTCTTGGCGTCGATGGCGTCGTCCCAGGCCCAGGACACCTGGGTGACCGGGTCGACGGCCGACCGGGTCCACGGCTGGCCGCTCACGTCGGTGTTCAAGAAGATGTCCCCCGAGACCAGGAATTCACCGGTGCCACCGCCGAGGATCTCGTGGGGCCCCACCTTGTTGAGAGCCACGATGCCGATGGGCGCGCCCTGCGATGTCGGCGTCACCGTGAAGCACTCCCCGGTCGACCCGTCAGATGACGGGGCGTAGTTCGTGTTTCCGGAGTAGACGGCCAAGAAGCAGTAGGTGCCCGTGGCCGTCGGGGTGAAGGGGTCGCTCGGGGCGAAGGCGGTGCCGTTCGATGTCGGCGTGACCGGCACAAAGGGGCTGAACGCGGTTCCGGCCGACGACGTGCAGCCGGTGGCGGACGACAAAGGCCCGCAGGCGAAAAACGAGACCGTGCCGGACGGATCGTCCCCGCTCACCGTCGTGAACGTCGCCGTGTCGGTGTTGCTGGCTCCGAGGACAATGGATCCGCTCCCCGGTGTGGTCGTGAGATGGGTTTCGATCCGCGTGACGGTGAAGCACTGATTGGTCGTGGACATCTCGGCGATTCCCACGTACTGGGGGCTGCCTCCGTACGCGGCCCAGAAGCAGTAGGTGCCGAGGGTCTTCGGGGTGAAGCCGGGGCTGATGGCAATGGCGGTGCCTCCCGATCCGGACAAGGAGCCGAAGCCCAGATCGACGGCCGTCGCCGAGTTCGGGTCGCAGGGTCCGCTATTGCCCGGACAGACGGCGAAATTGACGGAACCTGTCGGGGTCGGTCCTCCGGCGCCGGTCAACGTCATGGTGTCGGTGGTGGTGGTCCCGAGAGCGACGGAGGGGCTCCCCGGCGCGGGGTTGGCCGACGGGCACGCCGGCCCCGTCGGGGGACGGAGGTTGGCTCCGACAGAGGAGCCGGCGTACGAATAGCCACCCCCGTACCCGGCAGGGATTCTCCGGAGCGCGCCTTTGAAGACAGCGCCGGCCGATGGCCCCGTCGTCCAGGTCATCGTCAGATGTCTGTGGGGGCCCGACTTGTCTGTCCGGACGTAGGTGCCCCCGACGGGAGCATTGTCGTCGGTGGTACCGGAGAAGGTGCCGTGGTGGCCGAAAGAGTCGGTCTCACAGAATGCGCCGTCGCCGAAGGTCCGAGCTTGGCCCGGACGGACGATGGGCGCGATCCGGGAGTCCGACGCTCCAGCGGCGGCGGGGGTTGTGGTGATAACCAGCAATGCTGCTGCCACCGCCGCCCAGCGGCGCATCGTCGGACCCCCCTTGCGCGCCCGGACGGCGGGTTCGGTCACGGCGGGGACGTGTCGTAGAAGCACTCGTCGGTGGTGGAACCGTCGGACGCCGAGGGGTACGTGCCGTCACCGGAATAGACGGCGAAGAAGCAGTAGTAGTCGAAGACCGTCGTCGGGGTGAAGGCTGCGCTCTTGGCGGTGGCGGTGTCGCCCGAACCGGCGATGGTCACGGGGGGTCCCACCAGGGTGCCGGTCGCCGCCGTGCAGGCGACGGGGGTGGCATCGGGCCCACAGACGTAGAAGGTCACCGTCCCGCTGGGGGTGATCCCGTGCGCCCCCGTCACCGTGGCGTTGTCGGTGTTCGACTGGCCGTTGAGGTCGGTGGACTTGGTGGGTGTCGTCGTGATTCCGAGAGTGCTCGAGGTGACGGTGAAGCACTCGTCGGTGGTCGACCCGTCGGATGTCGATCCGTAGTTGGTGTCCCCGGAATAGACGCCGAGGAAGCAGTAGGTGCCGGAGGACGGAGCGGTGAAGGAGGTGCTGGTGGCCGTGGCCGTGGCGGGGGTACCCGACCCGGTGAGGGCGACGGAGCCGAGGTCCGTCCCCCCGTTGGCGGCCCGGCTGGTGGTGCAGGGGTTTGCGTTGCCCTTGCACTCGTAGAAGTGGACGGTCCCCGTCGGGGTGACCTCGCCCGTCCCGGTGACGGTGGCCGTATCGGAGTCGGCCGAGCCGAGAGAGATAGACGAGCTCGCCGGATGGGTCACGAGACCGGGGAGTGGGGGGGTGACGGTGAAGCACTCGTCGGTCGTCGACCCGTCGGAGAGGGAGGCGTAGTGGCCGTCGCCCGAGTAGACGCCCAAGAAGCAGTAGCTGCCGGTGGTCGTCGGGGCGTAGGGGGGGCTGAGGGCGTTGGCGCTGCTGCCCGAGCCGGCCAGGGCCACGGTACCCAGGTCGTCGACGGCGGAGCCCGTGGTGCACGGGTTGGTGTTTCCGGAACAGACATAGAAATGGATCGTCCCCGTCGGGGTGACCGCGCCCTGGCCGCCCACCGTGGCGGTGTCGATGTCGGAGCTCCCGAGGACGATGGAGTTGCTCTCCGGTGCCGTGGTGAGGACGTCGCAGCCGAAGGCGGCGGCGCGAACGAGGATGGCAGACTGGCTCTGACCGCCGTCCACGTAGGGACCGACGTAATCGTCGTTGGCCGTCACGAAGGTGCCCTTGAAGACGGCGCCGGTGGAGGAGCCTGTCTTCCAGGTCATGGTGAGAGTGCCCCGGCCCTTGTAGGTGCCGGTATCACCCTTCACGGCGACGTCGGAAAACTTGTGACGGCCGGCGAATGAGTCGCTTTCGCAGGTGCTTCCGATCTTGAGCGTCCAGGTGCTGCCGGGCTTGACTCTGGCCACCTTCACTTTCGTGTGCGTGGACCTAGCGCTCGACGCCGCGGCGATCGACGCCGACGCGGCCGAGGCGGCCGTGGTGAGGACCGCCGCGCTCAGGCAGAGAACAAAGACACTCGTGACTCTCGCCAGTCGGCGCACAATCGGGCCCCCCCCAGACCTAGCAGAGGCAGCGGCGCAGGCCGAAAGCGTCTCGCCGGATCCGCCTCTGAATCCCGGAACAATCCTACGTTGAGTGTTCGAGCCACCACAACGGTGTTGATGGCGAGTAGTGATTGAGTATCGTGCCGCGACTATGGGAGTTCCCGAGAAGTTCGCAGCCATTGCCTCCAAGGTGAACAACTGGGGGCGGTGGGGGCCGGACGACCAGCTGGGGACGCTGAACCTGATCACCGACGAGGTCCGCAAACGCGCGGCGCGGTGCGTGAGCACGGGGAAGGCCTTCCCCCTCGGGCTGGCGATGAGCGAGGCGGAAGGGATCCAGAAGGGGATCGTGCCGGGGCGGTTCAATCCCATCCGGACGATGTCCTACATCAACGTGGCGCTGTCCGATGACCCCGAGTGGATCTGCTCCAACGAGGACGTGGTGACGATGCCGCTTCAGTGCGCGACGCACTGGGACGGGCTCGCCCATGTGAGCTACGGGGGGAAGATCTACAACGGGTACCCGCAGTCGTCGGTGACGACGGCCGGGGCGAGCAAGTGCGGGATCCATCTGGTCGACTCCTTGGTGGGCCGGGGGGTGCTGCTCGACGTGGCCCGGGCCAAGGGGGTGGAGGTGCTCGACGGCGGCTACGCCATACAGCCGGCCGATCTCGACGCCGCCTGTGAGTTCGGCGGGGTGCGGATCGAGACGGGCGACATCATCCTGGTACGGACGGGGCAGATGGCACGGCTGAAGCTGCCGAGCCGGTTCCCCGACGGGGGGGCGACGGTGCCCCACGCCAACATGCTGACCTTCAACGACGTGCTGACCTATATGGGCTTTGCGCCGGGGCTCTCCATGGCCACGGCCGAGTGGTTCCACAGCCGGGACGTGGCCGCCGTGGCCACCGACACGCTGTCGCTCGAGGTGTTGCCGTGTGAGGACGAGGAGATCTACCTGCCCGTGCATCTGCTGCATATCGTGGAGATGGGGATGACCCAGGGGCAGAATTGGCTGCTCGACCCCCTGGCCGCCGACTGCGCCGACGACGGGGTCTACACCTTCCTGCTCGACGCCACGCCGTTGCCTTTGACCAACGCGCTCGGCTCTCCGGTGAATCCTGTCGCTCTCAAGTAAGAGGGTGGCCCGGCTATCGGGCGGGCACTGTGATGGGAGTGAGGGCTGTGGTGGGAGTGAGGACGGCGATGGGAGAAGAAGGCGCGGCCAGGGGTTAGTTCGCTCAGGTGAAGTAGAATTTTTGGGGGACCTGGGGGGACGTCATGCGAAGACTGTTCATGATCGGCATCGTCGTGTGCCTGTGCTCTGTCATCGTGCCGGCCAGTGCCAGCTCGGCCCGGTCGGGCGGAGCCCGCGCCGGCCGGGCGACGTCGAGCCAATCGGAGGCGGGCCGGTCGCTTCTGCGTCGTGCCTGGGCCAAGGCGGCGGCGGGCCACCCCGTCAGCTCCAACGCGACCCGGAGCAGCAGCCCGAGTGGCAGCCCGACGGTGACGGCCGACCCCTCGAGCGGGCTGCTCGACGGCCAGGTGATCGCCGTGACCGGAGACAACTTCACGACCAAGACTCTTCTCGGGATCATCGAATGCCAGACGGGGGCCACCGATATCACCGGATGCGATATCGGGATCAGTTTTTCGGTGGTGAAGAGCGACAGCAGCGGATCGTTCTCCACCCCTGACACCGTGCTGCGGACGATCACGCCGAGCTCGTCGGGAACACCGATCGACTGCGCCACCCCCGGCGCCTGCATCCTCGCCGTGGCACCGCAGGACGGAACGATCGCGGCCAGCACGCCCATCTCCTTCTCCGACGTGGCCATCATCCCGCCCACGGTGGCGGCTGATCCCTCGACGGGTCTGCTCGACGGTCAGAAGATAAATGTCAGCGGGACGAATTTTGGTCCTGACGCCCCCTTGTTGCTGGCCGAGTGCCCCGCCGGGACGTCTCTGTCCAACATCTTCAACTGCGACATCAGTACCTTCGCCTCGGCCACGGCCGACACGAGCGGTGCGATCTCGAGCACCTACAAGGTGACCCGGGTGATCGCCGGTCAGAGCGGTCCCATCGACTGCGCCGGAGCGTCGGCCTGCGAGCTCGTCGCTTTCAACTTTGTCGATCAGTCCCAGGTCGCCAGCACGCCGATCTCCTTCGCCGACGTCGCCATCATCCCTCCGGTGCTGACGGCCTCACCGTCGACCGGTCTGGTCGACGGCCAGAGCGTCACCGTGACGGGGTCGGGCTTCCGGGCCCATGACAGCTACCTGCTGAGTGAGTGCGCCGCCGGGTCGACCGACGGATCCGAGTGCGTGGCGACTAGCGGAATCGGCTACGTCTCGCAGGTCCAGGCCAAGCGATCGGGGAAGTTCACGACGACGGTCGGCGTGGCCCGGGTGCTGACCCTGATCAACGGGACGGTCGACTGCGCCCAGGCTCCGGGATGTGTGATCGGGGCCATCAACGAGAACGACCCCTTCGGCGCCGTGGCGGCCGTGGCCCCGGTGTCCTTCGATCCGTCGGTGAAACCGCTTCCCCCGCTCAACCTGGTGCTGCACATCGACCCGACCGGCCACATCGTGGCGGGGCCGAAGGGCCGGGCCGAGCCCCAGATCGGCGGCAGGATCTCCTGCGCCCGGTCGACTCCTCTGCCCGTGCAAATTCAGGTCCAGGTGACGCAGCCCAGCGGTGGCCTGCAGGGTGGCGTCATCGTCTCCGGGCAGGCGACGTGTGACCGCAACGGCGCCAAGTTCACCGCCACCGTTCCCACCTTGAAGGGGCAGCCGGCCGTTCCCGGCATCGCCGGCGTCCTGCTGGCCGTTTCGGCCATATCGGGGAGCGCGACGGAGAGTACGACCATCAGCGCCTCGGTCACCTTGAAGTCGAAGTAACCCGTCCTGGGTGCCAGCCCTCACGGAACCGGCGTCCAGCCAACCCGGGGCGGCGACTCTTCAGACCGAGACATCCTGAGCCGATCTC
Source organism: Acidimicrobiaceae bacterium (assembly GCA_003169675.1). GTDB lineage: Bacteria > Actinomycetota > Acidimicrobiia > Acidimicrobiales > RAAP-2 > Bog-473. The sequence goes on along the minus strand of PNAT01000104.1, from coordinate 32,858 downwards.
CATGGAGTGCCGGAGATGCGCGTTCCCGACGTTCAGCTACCGCCATCAGAGACACAGGCGCCTGATGCAACGCGACTGGTCAAGGCGTGTCTGATTCTCGGCATCGTGTCGTTAGTCCTCGCGATATTCCTCTTCGGGTTCATCGCCGGCATCCCGGCGCTTGTTTGCGGCTACCGGGCGCGCAAACGCATGGCAAACGGTGGACGGGGAAGTCGCGCCCGCGTGAGGATCGGCGTTGTCCTCGGTCTGGTCAGCTCGATCTTCTCCGTCGTCGTCATAACGCTGTTACTGATTTCGGAGTTCGGAACGCAGAGTCCGCGGCTGAACTACGGACCGACAAGGACGGCGGTGCCCCAACTGGTCGGACTCGCGGACCCGGCGAACGTAGCCAGCCTCGTGGAAGGCCGCGACTTCTTCGGCAACCCGACGAACGGCATCCGTGCACTCGCCGCGCAGAAGTGCCCCCTGGCCGTCACCGTCAACGGAGGGCCGGTTCCCCACTCATGGCCTGTTGGACCGGACCAACCAGATCCGACCAAGGCGCAGAGCATCACCGCGCAGTCGCCCCGGGCGGGAACGGTCGTTCCGTGTGCGTCGACGGTGGACATCACGGTGCCGGGGGCGGGATCCGACGCGCCGATGCGGTAGGGCGGTCAGGGCTGGAGACGTTCGATCTTCCAGGAGTCGCCATCGCGGCTGTAGAGGAAGCGGTCGTGCAGACGGTCGTCGCGGCTCTGCCAGAACTCGAAGCTCTCGGGCCGCAGCCGGAAGCCACCCCATGACGGCGGGCGCGGTACGGGGCCGCCTTCGTACTTGGCCGTCAGCTCGGCCACTCGCTGGTCGAGCAGGGCCCGGCTCTCGATCGGTCGGCTCTGCTCCGAGGCATGGGCGCCGATCTGTCCTCCCCGGGGCCGGGTCGAGAAGTACCGGTCCGATTCCTCGGCGCTCACCTTCTCCACCGCACCGACGATCCGGACCTGCCGGCCGAGGGGGTCCCAGTAAAAGAGCAGCGCGGCGAATGGGTTGGCCCTCAGCGCCAGGGCCTTCGGGCTCTCGTAGTGGGTGTGGAAGACGAAGCCCCGGTCGTCCCAGGCTTTCGCCAGCACCATCCGCAGCGACGGCCGGCCGTCGGCACCGACGGTGGCGATCGCCACCGCTTCCGGAAGCCGGACCACCTCCGAGGCCGCCGCGAACCAGACCCCGAACTGAACGAGTGGGTCGTGGTCCAGCTCGCTCTCGGACAGCGGCTCGAAGTGCTCGGCGGTCACCGGGATCTGACCGATCGACTCAGCCGACGGCCGGTGCCGACGCCACTTCGGCTGCGGCCCGGCCGGTGACGGCCCAGTGCAGCACCCGGGCCTGGGTGTCCACCATCGCCGTCGTCCGGATCCCCCAGAACTCGAAGCCGTATTGATGGGCGGCCACATGGGCGAGCATCGAGATCAGGGTGCCGGCGACGGCCATGGGATCGGTCCCCGCCGGGCTCGTCTCGGCGCCGCCGGCGCCGATAACCCGGGCCAGGGTGACGGTCACGGCGTTCAGGGCCCGGACCCGCAGCCCCTGGAAACGCAGGTCACCCTCCTCGGTGGCCAGCTCGACGACCCGGAAGACCGAACGGTTCGTCTCCCAGTAGCCCATGAAGCCCGTCACCACGGAGCTGGCGGTCTCCCAACTCGCATCCTCGGTCCAGTCGCCATCGACCAATTCGGCCAGGAGAGAGGCGCCCTCCATCAGCTCCTCGGCCAGTACCAGGATGGCCTGCTCGACGTTCTCGAAGTACTGGTAGAAGGTGGCGGGCGAGGTCCCCGCCTGCCGGGCGATATCGATCACCTTGATCGATCGCCACGGCGTCTGGGTCAGCAGTTCCGAGGTGCATTCGAGAAGGCGCTGCCGGGTGGCGCGGCCCCGCCGTCCGGGGACCCGTCCGTCGGTGGTGGCCAGGGTGCCGGAGTCTCGAGGCATGCCCGTCGAAGGCTAGTTCGGGCCCTGACGGATGGTCAGTTCCGGATGGGTGTCGGCCGCGCAACTTCGGATTCCGTCCCTGGCAGTGCCCCGAGTAGGGTGCAGAACCGTGCAGGAAAGCACCCTCCCGCGTTCGCTGACGCGCGCTCAGGAAGCGCGCAGGCAGCGGGTCGTCGACGCCGCCATGGAGCTCGGACTCGAAGGTGGCTACGAGGCGGTCCAGATGCGCGACGTGGCCGCCCGGGCCCATGTGGCCATGGGAACCGTCTACCGCTACTTCACCTCCAAGGATCACCTCCTGGCCGCCGCCCTCGTCCACTGGGTGGAGCAGCTCGACCAGCGCCTCGCCCAGATGCCCCCCCGGGGCCGCAACGCCTCCGAACGGGTCCTTGACGTCCTCGAACGGGCGCTCCGGGCCATGGCCCGCCAACCCCAGCTGGTCTCCGCCGTCTTCATGTCCCTGGCCTCGCCCGACCGGGCCGCCATCGAGTGCCAGCAGCAGATGGGGGCCCTCATGGACGGCATCATCAGCCGGGCCGTCGGTGAGCCCCAGCCCCCCGACCACGCCGAGCGGACCAGGATCATCGGCCACGTCTGGTACTCGGCCCTCGTCGGCTGGGTCAACGGCTGGTCCGACATGAACAGGGTCCGCGACGAGCTGGCCATAGCCGTCCGTCTCCTGCTCCCCGAGGAGATCCTCCCCGTCGCCGCGCGCGAAGCCTGACCGCCGCCCGCTAGAACAGCACCGCTAGAACAGCACCGGTAGAACAGCTAGAACAGCACCGGAAGAAAAAGAGCCGATCGAGGGCCGGTCCGGGACCGAAGCGGGACCGGTCCGGCTGGGGCCCGATGTTGCGGCTCCGGTCCTCATCTGGTCGAATGCCCAGGAAGCCAAGCAGGAGGGGAGCCGCTATGCGTGCTGCGGTCTGGTACGAAGCCGGGTCAGAAGTCATCGAGTACCACGACGACGTCGAGGTCGACAACCCGGGGCCGGGCGAGGTCAAGGTCAAGATCCACGCCGCCGGTGTCTGTCACTCCGACCTCTCGGCCATGAACGGCACCCTGCCCCAGCCCGCTCCGGCCATCCTCGGTCACGAGGGTGCCGGCGAGGTGATCGCCGTGGGCGAGGGGGCGGCCGACATCGCCGTGGGCGACCACGTCATCATCGCCTGGACGCCGCCCTGCGGGCAGTGCAAGGCATGTCTGCGCGGTGAGGCCAACCTCTGCGTGAACATCATGTTCAACATCGCCGGCTCCACCCACTTCTCTCGCGGCGGCACCCCCCTCTTCGGTTTCGTCGGCACCGGCACCTTCGCCGAGGAGCTCGTCGTTCCCCGCCAGGCCGTGGTCAAGATGGCCGAGGACGTCCCCTATGAGATCGGTGCCCTCATCGGTTGCGGTGTCACCACCGGTGTGGGCGCCGCGCTCAACACGGCCAAGGTCAAGCCGGGATCGAACGTCGTCGTCTTCGGCGCCGGCGGTGTCGGGGTGGCCGCCATCCAGGGGGCCCGGATCGCCGGGGCGGCGGAGATCGTGGCCGTCGACACCATCGACTCCAAGCTCGAGGACGCCAAGCGCTTCGGCGCCACCCGGGGGGTGAAGCCCGAGCAGCTCGACGACGCCTCGGGGGAGATCACCGGGGGCGAGGGCTTCGACTACGCCTTCGAGTGCGTCGGGGTGGCCGCTACGTTTCGCGCCGCCTGGGATGCCACCCGGCGCGGCGGGACCACGGTCATCGTCGGCGCCGGCCGGCAAGACGCCGTCCTGGAGTTGAACGGCTTCGAGCTCTTCTTCTCCGAGAAGAAGTTGCTGGGGAGCTACTACGGCTCGGCCGATGTGCGCACCGAGTTCCACCGCCTGATCCGACTCTGGCGTGCCGGGCGCATCGACCTGGAGGGCATGATCAGCGCCCGGATGCCCCTCGAAGAGGTGGGCGCCGGGATCACCGCCTTGCAATCGGGGGAGATCATCCGGCAGATCGTCACCTTCTAGCCGAGGGGAATTGAGGTTCGGGCCGGCACTATCGTCGCCCCCGTGACCACTGGCTCTTCGATCCGTGGTCTTCCCATAGAGATCAGTGGGCTCTCCAAGCACTTCGGTGACGTGGTGGCCGTGGACGATCTGTCGTTCACAGTTGAGCCCGGCCGGATCACCGGGTTCCTCGGCCCCAACGGGTCGGGCAAGACCACCACGTTGCGCATGCTCCTCGGGCTGGTCAATCCCTCGGCCGGCCAGGCCACCATCGGAGGGAAGTTCTACCGGGACCTTCCCAACCCGTCGGGACAGGTCGGCGCGGTGCTCGAAGCGACCAGCTTCCACCCCGCCCGGCGGGCCCGCACCCATCTGCGCATGGTGGCCCGTGCCGGTGGTCACGACGAGTCCCGGGCCGACGTGGTGCTGGACCTGGTGGGGTTGGCCGACGATGCCCTGCGCAAGGTCGGCGGGTTCTCCATGGGCATGCGCCAGCGCCTGGAGCTGGCCAGTGCCCTTATCGGCGATCCCGACATCCTCATCTTGGACGAGCCGTCCAACGGGCTCGACCCACAGGGCATCGCCTGGCTGCGCGACTTCATGCGCTACCTGGCCGGCGAGGGGCGTACCATCCTGGTCTCCTCCCACCTGCTGGCCGAGATGGCCCAGACCATTGACGATGCCGTCATCGTCTCGCACGGGCAGCTCAAGGCTCAGGGCTCGCTGGAGGCCATCACGTCGGGCCTGGCCGGGGCCTGCATGCAGGCGCGCAGCCCCGAGGCCGATCGCCTGTGCTCCCTGCTCGACCAGGAGGGCATCCGGTTCCGCCGGCTGGCCCAGGACACGGTCGCCATCGACGGGGTGACGCCCGAGCACGTCGGGCCGCTGCTGGCCACCAACCAGATCGTCCTGTACGAGTTGAGCAACCAGGGCGCCGACCTGGAGTCCATCTTCCTCGAGCTCACTTCCGGGCTCGGGTTCGGCGATGTGAGCCCTTCTTCGTGATCAACACCATCCGATCCGAGCTACTCAAGATGCGCACCATGCCCGGGGTGTGGGTGACCTTCGGGCTGGCCTTCCCGCTGACCATCCTCTACATGACAGGACTGTTCGCCGCGCAGGGTTACCCCGGACACACCTTCTCGTCCGTCCAGGGGGTGGCCCACCTGCGCCAACTGCTGGGGGCCGGCTACTTCGGCATCACGTTCCTGGCACCCATCCTGGGCGTCATCTGCATCACCGGCGAGTACCGGAACAAGACCATGACCTCGACGTTCGTCCTGACCCCCGTGCGCACCCGCGTGTTGGCGGCCAAGGTGGGCGTCACCTCCCTGTGGTGCGTGCTCCTGGTGTGCCTTTCCCTGGTGGCGGTGTTCGCCATCGGGCTCGCATGGAACGACGCCCTGGGTGGATCCAGCTCCCAGGTGGTAGATCAGTTCGGGGCCGTGGTACCCGGGCTCCTAGCCGCCACCGTTCTGCTGGGGCTCTTCGGTCTCGGTTTCGGCACCCTGGTCCAGAACCAGGTGGCCGCCATCCTGCTCACCATCGGCATGACCTTCATCCTCGAGATGCTCCTGGTCGTCCTGGCCCGCGCCATCTTCCAGTACAACCTCAACTGGCTCCCCTCCGCCGCCAGCCAGGCCCTGGCCGGCGAATTGGCCCGCGGCCTGGGGAACCGCCACGATCCGGCGCTCCAGCTCCTGAGCTGGTGGAAGGGTGGCCTGGTCATGCTGGCCTGGGGCCTCATCCCCCTTGCGCTGGGCTACTTCACCACGTTCCGCCGCGACGTCACCTGAGGGAACCGGGCGGCCACTGGCCGTCGTTGCTACGAGGCCACCACGTCAATAGGACTGCCGGCGGGAACGTTGCGCAGGTGGAGGAGGTCGGCGACGTGGAGGCGGACACACCCGTGCGAGACACGGGCGCCGAGCTTGCCGATCTCGGCATCCGCACCGAGCGGACCGTGGATCGCCATCAGGGCGTCGCCCGAACTCTCCCAGTCCGAGATGGCGTTCGAGTGGCCTGAACTGACGATCACGAACGACCCGTACCCCGAGCTCGGAGGGGCGGAGAAGAAGGCGACGAAGAAATTACCGGTCGGTGTCGGATCACTCACCGTCCCGATGCCGAGCGGTGCGCCGAAGGTCGGCTTGTCATCCTTGAAGAGGACGAGGTACGTGGTCTTCAGGTCGATGAGGATCTTGTAGGGGGTTGATGTGAACGTCACATCGGTGTCTCGCACCCACGCCGTCGATCCGTTGGGCCGTTGGGCCAGGCGCACGTCGACCCACCCCGGACTGGCCCGCACCACCGGGAGCGAGGACACCGCCCCGTGCCATGTCGCCGGTATCTGCACCGCAGGTGACCCGCCGGGTGCCGAATACCCTGAGATTGCCCCATGGGTGGTTGCCACCAACGTCGTGCCACGCGGGGCGACCGGCAACGTGCGCGCGAATGGGTGTCGAAGGTGGTGCGTCGTCCCGTGCACCGTCTGGTGGGATCCGCCGATGCTGCTGCACGATGCCAACATGAGTGCCGCCAGGCTCGCGGCCAGCACCGTGGTCCCACCTCTCCTCATGAGACCAGCGGTGCGGCCATGGCACCAGCGCGTGCTCCGGGTTGCTGGGGCCCCCGGAAGCAGCGCGTTCAGCCCGTCACCCCGACCGCCGGGCCGAGCGGTGCGGTCGCAGCCGGTGTCACTGAGGCCGTCTCCGCTCCGGTGACCACGCCAGTTCCCGTGTTGGAGGCGGTCGTGGTTGGCCCGCTATTGGGTACGACTCCGGTGACCGTCGGGGGAGCATTGATGTCAGGACCTGTCGCCCCGCACTTGCTCTGCGACAGAATGATGACCGCACCACTGTCCACCCCGGACAAGAGGGTGACCACGACGCCATCCACGGTGATGCCGGTTGCCCCGACGGAGTTGGTGATCACTTGCTTGTTGATCTCGACGCTGAGGAGGGGCGACAGCGCCGGGGGCAGGGCGGGCACCTGATTGATGGCGTCGCTCACCGGGACCGGCGTGCCGTCAATGACCAGACTGACAAAGGTGGTGCCACCGGTGGATCCCTTGGCGTCAGACGTGCAGACGGTGTGGATGACGTCCGCAGAAAGGACCGATGCCCCGAGGTTGCCCGGATCAACGATGCCGTTGATCAGGGCCGGGTTGGCGACATCGGCGCTGCTGTTGACGACCTCGGTGGGTTGAGTGGCGTGCGTCGCCGCCGTGGTGACCGTCAGCACACCGGTGTCGACCAGCGGGTTGACCGGGATGTTGACCAGGTTGGCCATTTGCGCAACACCGGTGGGCGGCAGCGTCACGGCCGGTGTGGGTGGAACGATGGTGGTGTTCAGGAGAGCGACACTGGCGCCGAATGCGGAACCGGATACGGCATCAGCGCCGCTGATCGCGTTGGCGTTGGACGGCAAGACGAGTGCGAACGCTCCGACCAGAGAGCCCAGGACCACGAGTCGCGACAACGCGGCTCGGGTTGACGATGGGTGATGCGTCACGACGGAGCGAAGTGAATTCGAGAGTGCATAGAACATGTGGCCACTCATTTCACTGAGGAGTCGGAAGACTCCGATCGGGAGGTTCTCGACCAACCTGTGAAACTTAAAAGGCCCCCGGAAATCACGAATTTCCTAACAAATTTGCCAAACGAGCGCTGGTTAGTCCACCCGCGATCCCGCATCGCGGGCACCCATTTTCTCAGCCGCGCAGCACCGTTCCCGGTCGGGCTGCCAACCCTTCGGCCTCGGGTGCGCCGTCCACTCGGATCGGCACGCCGTTGACCACGAGGTGCGTCATGCCGACTGGGGCATCCGCCGTGAGGCGCTCACCGTCGGCCGGGAAGTCGCGGATGCGGCGCAGCGCCCCGGGGGCCACCGTGGCCGGGTCGAAGACGCAGATGTCGGCCGCCTGGCCAACGGCGATGGTGCCCCGATCATGCAGGCCGTAGACCTGGGCTGGCTCCGCGGTCAACTTGTGGATGGCGCGCTCGAGCGGCATGACGCCCTTCTCGCGCACCCAGTTGCCCAGCAGGTCGGTGGAGAAGCAGGCATCGCAGAGTTGGGAGACGTGGGCACCCGAGTCGGCCAGGCCGAGCAGCACGTTGTCGCGGGGAAGCAACCAGGCAATGGCCTCGGGATCGTCGTTGGCCAGGACGGACCAGAAGCGGGCCTCCAGGTTGTCATCGAGCGAGATGTCCAGCATGACGTCGAGCGGAGTGCAGCCGCGCTCCTCGGCCAGGGCGGCCACCGGACGGTCGGCCAAGTCGGGGTGGCTCCCCGACTCGGCCACCGAGATGGCCGCCCAGTTGAGCGGGAAGCCACCCTTCTTCCCGCTTACGTCGGCCCAGGCCGAGTCCCGCCAAGCCGGGTCGCGGTAGGCCGCCAGGCGGTCCTCCTTGGAAGCGCCCATCAGCGCGGCGAAGACCGGGCGGGTGTTCAAGGTGAATGGTTCGGACAGGTTCATCTGGAAGACCAGGGGCCGGCAGGACACCTGGGGCCACACCTCCACCCCGTCGGCCCACGCCGCATCGTGCTCTTCGATGACCTTCTTGTGGTACGGGTAGCCCTTCACCGTGAGCAGTGCCGTCCAGGTGAAGGGGCGGCCGATCTCGCGCTGGAGGGCGAAGATCTCGTCGTTCTCGAAGACGCCGCCGGGCAGCAGGGCCACCACGCCGCGCCCGGCGCGGCGCAGTGGCTGCAGGAGGGCCCGCAACTCCTCCCGGTCGGCCACCCGGGAGGGCACCGGCCGGCCGCTGTCCCCGTTGTGGGTCGGTGACGCGCTGGTGGCGAATCCCGCCGCACCCCCGGCCATGGCATCGGCCACCACCGCCTGCATGCGGGTGATCTCCTCGGCGGTAGCGGCTCGCTCGTAGGCGTCATCGCCCATCACGTAGAGCCGCACCGCCGTGTGGCCCACGTAGCAGGCGAAGTTCAAGGCGCAGCCCCGTCCGGACACGGCGTCGAGATACTGGGGAAACGTCTCGAACTCGTCCCAGGGCACGCCGACGGACAGGGTGTCGAAGCTCATGTCCTCCACGTGCTGCAGCGTGCGCGCCATGAGCGCCACGCCGTCCGGGCGGATCGGCGCGATCGAGAAGCCGCAGTTCCCCGCCACCACCGTCGTCACTCCGTGATGGGAGGACGGGGTCAGCGACGGGTCCCAGAACACCTGTGCGTCGTAATGGGTGTGGATGTCGATGAAGCCTGGGGAGACAATTTGTCCTGTCGCATCGAGCACACGGGTGCCGCTGAGCCCGACACCCACCTCAGTAATCCGCCCGTCCCGCACCGCCACGTCGGCCGGTTGACCTGGGGATCCGGTCCCGTCCACGACCGTTCCACCCCGTATGACCAGATCAGCGCTCATGGTCCCATCGTCGCACCCTTGCCGCCCGGGTGCACGCGAGAGAACCCGCGGCGCCGTCCGGGTCGGATACGGTGGGAGAAGGAGACGGAGGAATCCTCCGTGTGGGGGCGGCAAAACGCCTTGGCCCGGGCGACTGGAGTGTCAGGCATGGCGGTTCGGTTTTTCAGAGGGAAGGCTGCTCCGCAGCAGGAGGACACGCTGCAAATTTCCGGGGCCCTGATGGCCCCGCTCGACGGCCCCACCCCCGTCGAACTGGTCGATGCCGGCCACGCCCCCCATGGCCTGGGCGTGATGCGCGACCAGTACGTCCGCAAGATCCGCAAGTCCCCCTCCATCCGTATGGTCCCCAGTTCGATCATGGTCGAGGGCCGGCGCCTGCGCTTCGCCGTGTCGGACAATGTCAACGCCTACGGGCCCGACGGCCCGGGCACGCCGCCGATCTGGGCCGTCAACATCCACGGGTACTTCGCCGGCGGTGGCATGTACTGGCGGGAGAGCGCCCGACTGGCCGAGCAACTGGGCTGGCGGGTCATCAACCCGAGCCTGCCCGGATTCGGCGGCAGCGACCCTCTCGACTGGCAGGACGTGTCGATGGAGAACCTGGCCAACCAGGTCATGGCCATCGTCCACCAGGTCGACGCCGGACCGGTGGTCCTCCTCGGGCACTCCATGGGGACCGCCGTGGCCGTGCAGTTCGCCCATGACCATCCCCGGCGCACCCTCGGGGTGATCTACCGGGACGGGGTGAGCACCCCTGGGTGGAAGGAGCGCCACGGGATCCTGCCGGCGCTGCTGGCCCCGTTCGCGCCGGACATCGCGCCCATGATCGACATGATGGCGGCCGTCTTCTTCGACCTGCCCGATCTCTTCATCGGGCGCATGTTCTCGACCGTGCGCTCCGTGCTCCCCGACGTCCGCCGCAACATCCGCTCGGTCGCCAAGACCATGCCCATCGGCAGCATGCTCATGTCCATCGACCAGCGCAGCGAGGTGCGCGCCCTGGTGGCCCGCCAGATGCCGATCCTCAACGAGTGGGGCTGCTTCGACCGCATCACTCCGGGAGCCGCGGCCACCGAATTCGCCGCCATCGCCCGGGCACCGGTCCAATGGGTACCCGGTGGCCACAGCTGGATGCTGGCCCGGCCCCAGGGGCAGGCCGACATCCTCGCCTACGTGGCGTCAGGGAAGGCCTTCATGGGCCAGGTGGTGGACCGCTGGCGCCAATTCCATCCTCGCGAGCACACGCTGCGCGCCGCCAACTAGCGGCGGCCGGGGAGACAGGCGGGCGGGATATCCGTGGTCAGCCGCCTGCTCCATCCCATCCTCAACCTGCACGGCTGGCAGGCCTACGTCCTGGTCGGCCTCCTTGTCTTCGCCGAGGCTGCCATCATGCTGGGCTTCGTCTTCCCCGGGGAGACCGCCGTCATCCTCGGTGGTGTGCTGGCGGCCAGCCAACGAGTCAACATCGTCGGGCTCATCCTGTTAATCGTCGCCTGCGCCATCGCCGGGGACTCGGTCGGCTATCTGGTCGGCCAGAAGTGGGGCCGGCGCCTCATCGCCACCCGGGCGCTGCGCGAACGGCAGAAGGGCATTGACCGCGCCCTGCAGGAGTTGAACCGCCGCGGCGCCCTGGCCGTGTTCCTGGCCCGCTTCTCGGCCTTCCTGCGCGCCGTGGTCCCGGGCCTCTCGGGCATGTCGGCCATGCCCTATCGCGTCTTCCTCCCCGCCAACGCAGCCGGCGGGGTGGTGTGGGGGACGACCTTCTGCCTGCTCGGGTACTTCGTGGGTGCGAAGGTCGAGCACGCATCGGGCATCGTGTCCTACGTGCTGCTGGGACTCATCGTGGTGGCGGTGGTCGTCCTCGTCGTCCGACGGCACCGCAAGGGTCCGGCCGAGTTCGGCGAACCCGAGCCGGACTCCGGTGCTGGCTCGATCTAAGCCGGGGGGGCGTCGAGGACGGTGCGGTCCCCCGCCACCAACCCGGACACCACGCGGCGGAACTCCCCCGCGGCATCGTCGCCCTGGGCATCGGTGTCCATCCACCTGACCGCACCGGCCGGATCGGTGCGGTCCATCCCGAACAGCCCGCGGCACGATCGGGAGCTCCCCCACTCGTAGGAGTCGACCAGGGACCGGTGCAGGTAGGCGCCGACCGGGATCCCGTCGGCCACGGCACCCACCACCGCTCCCAGGTGCTCACGCACGTGGCGTGGACGGTCCCACCCGTCCCCCCTGGGCACGCCGCGCCCGCCCACCACCTGAGTGGCCATCCCGTTCTCCACCCAGAGGGGCAGGCCCGGATGCAGCGCCGCCTCGGCGCGGCACCAAGCCTGCAGGCCCGCGGGGCGGGGGCGGACATCCCAGGCGGCCAGACGGGGCGACCACCGGCGCGCGGCCTCGGCGCCGATCCCCCCGGGGAGGCGCAACGCACGGCTGGTCACCGGATCGTCCCACTCGAAACCGATGGCGCCCAGCGGGCGCGCCTGAGGTGAAGCATGGACCGCCCCGACCACGCGCCGCGGGGCGGGGCGCCGGGAGGCGCGGCGGAGCCGCGACCACAGGGCGCCGCCACCGATCCCGCCTTCGGTACCGTACGGGCAGACCGCGGCGGAGAACCGCCGCAGCGCCAGCTCGCCCACGTGGCGCGGCGGCAGGGCTGCGTCATGGAGGGCGCGGCGCTCGTCCACGTAGCGGTCGACGTCGGCCGGGTCGACGTCGGCCGAGCGCAGGAGGAGGAGATCGGTCAGCAGGCGATCGTGCTCGTACAGGGACGACGAGCTGGTGGTGCACGTGACCAGAGCGTCGGGTTGAGACGCCACGATGTCGTCGGCGACCAGCACGTGGGCGGTGAGGAGATTGTCGAGCACGCAGTAGGCGTCGGCCACGGCCATCCGCCGCCCCGGGGGGAACACTCCCTCCAACCATCCCGCCCGCATCAATCGATTGGGTTCGTTGATGGTGACCCAGCGACGGCAGTACGGGACCAGCGCCGGGACGACGCGCCGGACGTGACGGAGGAAACGCTCGGGGGACGCCGGGCGCAGCCAGAACTCGTCACCGAGCCACCACGGATGGGTGAAGTGATGGAGGGCGACAATGGGCTCCACGCGCCGTGCCGCGCACATGGAGAGGATCTCGACGTACCGCTCCAGCGCGGCGTCGTCGAAGTGATCGGGCTCGGGCTCCAGGCGGGCCCACTCCACCGACAGGCGGAAGGTGGTGCACCCGATGGAGACGGCGCGGTCGAGTGCCTCTTCGGGGCGGCGCCAGAAGTCGCAGGCGGTCCCGGATCGCTCGACCCGGCCCGTGTGCTCCCAGTTCAGCCAATTGTTGTGCGGTTCTCCGTCACCGTTGTACCCACCTTCGACCTGGAAGCCAGCCGTGGACACCCCGATGGCAAAGCCCTCGCCGAGCAGGCTGAAAGCGGCAGGCACGCCGCTCAGTGTGGCATGGCCGACGTGCGCCCCCCTTGGGGATTCGCTCAGCGAGGGTGGGGGGCGATCGAACGCATGCGGGAGAGGGCGGCCGCCACGATCTCCACTTCGTCACCAGCCTGGCGCACCAGGGAGCGCACCTGAGGCTCGGTGGCGTCGCTGCAGGCGCGTAGGGCCGCCACCTGGACGTCGCGCGCTGCATGAATCAGCTCGGCCACCTGCGTCCGCACGGCATCCGGGCGCTCATGGCCCCGGGGCAGCCGGCGCTCCAGGCGAAGGAGGTGGTCAATCTCGGCGGCCACACTGCGCAATGACCGGCACAACGCGGGCAACTCGGCGACAGGGGCGTCCCGGGAGTCGGCGTGGCGCACGGTGTCCTCCGCGTCCTCAATAGCCACCCACATCCGGCGGCGCACCCGGGCCGCCGTTCCCCGGCTCAGTTCCTCCGGCGTGGCCCGCGCCCGCCACCTTTCGCCGCCCGCGGCCAGGTAGCTCACCCCCGAGAGCACGCCCCGTGTGGCCACGTGGGCCCGCAGGGTCCTCCATCGGCGCCGCAGCAACCGGCGGGCCACCAGGTAGGCCGCGGCAGCGCCCAGAACCGCCACGACACCCACGATGAGCACGAACTCGAGGGCATGGGCCAGTAACGACACGGGAAAAGTCTAGGCCCGGGCCGCTGCCCCGCTCCGAAGGTAGATTGACGCGATGAACCTTCCCTCGACACGAGAGGGAACGGAGGGGGAGAACGGAGCGGCCACCCCGGCGCCATCGTGGGAGCCCGGGGTCCCGACGCTGCGCAACCTGGCACCCAGTGTCATCGGGGGGGCAGTGGTCCCGCTCGGGGTGTACTTCCTGGTCCGCCACCATGTGCACTCCGACGTCCAGGCGCTCATCATCGCCGGCGCGTTCCCGGTGGCCTGGATCCTCATTGAGTTCATCCGCGACCGCCGCATCGATCCCATCGGGGCCGTCGTCCTCTTCGGCTTCGCCGTCGGTGTCGTCACCTCGACGCTGTTGGGCGGCAACGCCTACGTCCTCAAGGCGCGGGACTCGGCGTTCACGGCCCTCTTCGGCATCGTGTGCCTGGTGACCATCGTCACCCATAAGCGTCCCGCCATCTTCTATGTCGGCCGCTTCCTCTCCGCCGGGAACGACCCCGACAAGGTGGCGGCCTACGACGAACTGCACGACCTGCCCGGAGGCCAGCGGACCTTCCGGGTGCTGACCTTCGTCTGGGGCATCGGCCTCCTGTCCGAAGCCAGCGTCCGCCTCGTGCTGGCCGGGTTCTTGCACACGGGCCTCTTCCTCACCGTCTCCCCGATCATCTCGGCCGTCTGCCTCGGGGCCATGTTCGCCTTCACGGTGCGCTACAGCAACCGGGCCCGGCGCCTCGGGGCGGCCCTGCTCGAGGAGGGCCAGTCCTACCCCGCAGTTCCACTCGGCTAGGACGTCGCAGTAGCCTCAGCGCCTACCGGCGCCGACGCCTCGGCCTGCGCCACACAGAAGGGATGTCCCATGTCAGATGAAGTCTTGCGGGAGCGCCGAGGTGGCGTGGAGATCCTGACCATCAACCGGCCCGAGGCCCGCAATGCCATCAACGGCGGCGTGAGCCGGGCCATGTCGTCCATCATGGACGAGCTGGCCGAGGACGACGGGTGTGCGGTGGTGGTCATCACCGGGAGCGGTGAGAAGGCTTTCTGCGCCGGCATGGACCTCAAGGCCTTCTCCAGCGGCGAGGGGGGCGACATCATCGGCGCCAGTGGCGGCTTCGCCGGCCTCACCAAGCGGGACTTCCCCAAGCCGATCATCGCCGCGGTCAACGGATCGGCACTGGCCGGCGGCTTCGAGATCATGCTCTCGTGCGACCTGGTGATCGCCGCCGAGCACGCCACCTTCGGCGTCCCCGAGGCCAAGCGGGGCCTGATCGCCGGCGCCGGCGGCCTCATCCGGATGCCTAAGCGGCTCCCCATGGCCGTCGCCTTGGAGCTGGCCATGACCGGTGACCCCATCGATGCCACCCGGGCCCACACCCTCGGCCTGGTCAACAAGGTCGTCCCGGCCGACGCCCTCCTCACCGAGGCCCTCGCCCTGGCTGATCGCATCGCCGCCAATGCGCCCCTGGCCGTCCGCTACTCCAAGAGCGTGATGAAGCAGGCCGCCGATGTGCCGGAATCCGAAGGCTGGGCCATCAACGATGCGGCCGTCGGGATCGTGTTCTCCTCGGCCGATGCCATGGAGGGCCCGATCGCCTTCGCCGAGAAGCGCCCGCCCAACTGGCAGGGCAAGTAGCGCCGGAGGTTCCTGGCTCGGTGCTCGCCCCCGCTCTCGATACCCTCCGGCTGACCCTGCACGTCCTGGCCGCCTCCGTCTGGGTCGGTGGGCAGATCGTCATGATGGGCCTGGTCGGCCCCGCCCGCAGCTTGGGGGCCGAGGCTCCCAAGGCACTGGCCCGGGCCTTCGCCCGCTTGGCCTGGCCCGCCTATGCCGTCCTGGTGACAACCGGCTTCTGGAACCTCTCCACGGTCCACCTGGCCGCCCAGAGCAGCGCCTGGAAGGCCGTGCTGATGGCCAAGATCGTCGTGGTGGCCGCCGCTGGCGTGGGAGCGTTCCTCCACGCTCGGTCCACCGCCAAGGTGGCGTTGGCCGTGTGGGGCTCCGTGGCCGGCCTATCCAGCGTGGCCGCGCTGGCCATGGGCATCCTTCTGGCCGGGTGAGCGATGCGCCCCTTCGATCGAATGGGTCTAATCTGAACGGTGGTTCACCCAAATGTGGACTCGGGTGAAGGAGACGCACATGCTGGCAGAACTATTCGGGGAATCAGGAATCATCGTCCTCATCGTGGTCGTGGTGCTCCTCTTCGGCGGGGCGGCCATTCCCAAGTTGGCGCGTAGCCTGGGTTCCGCCAAGACGGAATTCGATAAGGGCATCGATCAGGGCAAGAAGTCCGCCGAGACCGATCCCGCCGCGGCGTCGACCAACGGGACTTCGGCGGCGGCATCCACCCCGGCTGAGGAGCCGACACCGGGGAGTTGACCCCACCGCAACCCGGAGTGGTCGCGCTCGTCCGCCACTCCCGAGGGGGGAGCCATGTCCAGTGACATCCTGAGCGTGGCCGACCGCCTGTGGCGCGGTGAGGTCTCGACCGCCACGCTGCATCCGCTGGACCACATCGGTGGCTTCGTGGAGATCACCGACGGCGTCGGCTTCGCCCCGTCGTTCGCCAACGTCTCCGCCTTCGACACCGGGGACGGCCTGGTCCTGGTCGACACCGGCAGCCTGCCCCTGGCCTCGGTGGTCCACGACGACGTCCGGAGTTGGAGCGCATCCCGGCTCAACACCGCCATCTACTCCCACGGGCACATCGATCACGTGTTCGGCATGCCGGTGTGGGAGGAGGAAGCCCGTGCGCAAGGGTGGCCCGCCCCCGAGGTGATCGCCCACCACGCGCTGCCGGCGCGTTTCGACCGTTACATCTTCACTGCGGGCTACAACACCATCATCAACCGGCGCCAGTTCGGCTTCAAGGATCTGCACTGGCCGACCAGGTACCGCTACCCCGACCGCACCTACCACGACACCCTGGATCTCTCCGTGGGCGGGGTCGACTTCGCGCTCCGGCACGAGAAGGGCGAGACCGACGACCACACCATCACCTGGCAGGCCGACGCCAGGGTGCTCTGTTGCGGGGACCTGTTCATCTGGGCCTCACCCAATGCGGGCAATCCTCAGAAGGTGCAGCGCTACCCTCGCGAGTGGGCCGAGGCCTTGCGACGGATGCTCCTGCTCGAGGCCGAGTTCCTGCTGCCCGGGCATGGGCTGCCCGTGGTGGGGGCGGACCGGGTCCGCCAGGCCCTGACCGACACGGCCGACCTGTTGGACTCCCTGGTCGATCAGACCCTGAGCATCATGAATGCGGGCGGGCGGCTGGACGACGCCATCCATTCCGTCCGGCCCCCCGCCGAGCTGGAAGAACGCCCCTACTTACGCCCCGTCTACGACGAGCCGGAGTTCGTGGTGCACACGGTGTGGCGCCAGTACGGGGGCTGGTGGGACGGGAACCCGGCCACCCTCAAGCCGGCCAGCGAGCGCGCCCTGGCCCGCGAGCTGGCCGCCCTGGCCGGTGGGTCCGGCATGTTGGCCGACCGGGCGCTGGAGCTACTGGCCCTGGCCGAGGGGTCTCCCGAGGCTGACGGGGCGGAGGAGGCCCTGCGGCTGGCCGGACACCTGGCCGAAAACGCCTGGCTGGCCGATCCGGCCGACGACGCCGTGCAGCGGGCCCGCCAAAAGGTCTTCACCGCCCGGGCCGCCCGCGCCACCTCGACCATGGCCCGTGGGGTCTTCACCTGGACAGCCAACGAGTCGGTGCCCGAAGGCGGCGTGGGAACGGCACCCCACGCACATTGAGGCTGCACGGGCTGGAGCGCGACCTGCTGTACTGCAACTTCGTATTCTTTTGCGGGGTTCGATAGTGTCACCCACGTGGACTCGTCGTTGACCAGCCCCCCTCACGGCACGTCCGCCTCGACCACCGAAATTGTGCCCGTCAGGCGCCCGCGCCGGCGCCGGGTCGGGGCCGGTTTGGTGGCTGCCGCCTTCCTGCTCACGGGGTGCCAACTCCCCACGTTCGGGGAATACAAGGGCTCGACCACCCAAGCCCGCACCGAATACCACCTCTGGCAGGGCTTCTTCATCGCCGGCCTCGTGGTCGGCGTGTTCGTCCTCATGTTGATCACCTGGGCGATCGTCCGCTACCGCCGGAAGTCCGAAGAGATCCCCCCTCAGCACCAGTACCACACGCTCACCGAGATCATCTACACCGTGGTGCCGATCCTCATCGTACTGGTGCTCTTCGTCTTCACCGTCCTGGCCGAGAACAAGGTCACCGCCCTGGAATCGAACCCGGCGACCAGCATCCACGTCTACGCCTTCCAATGGGGCTGGGAGTTCGAGTACCCCAACGGGGTCAAGGTGATCGGCCAGACCACGAACGACCCGACCATGGTGGTGCCGACCGGTGAGACGGTGAGGATCAGGCTCGACTCCTACGACGTGCTGCATGGCTTCTACGTGCCCGAATTCAACTTCAGCCGTTACGCCACGCCTGGTTATTCCACCTACTTCGACCTCAACGTCATCCACAACGGAACCTACCGGGGACAGTGCACCCAGCTGTGCGGGCTCTACCACTCGCTCATGTTCTTCAATGTGAAGTCGGTGTCCCCAGCCGACTATGCCACGTGGCTGCGCACCGAACTGGCCTTGGCCAAGGCGCATCCGTCCTCGGCGCCGCAACTCCCCAGCGGTGTGCACGCCGGCGGAGGAACCAGCAGTAATTCGAACGCAGGAGGTCTCCCCTACGGTGACTGACGTTATCGCTCCACCGAGCGTTGCCACAGAGGAGACGGCGACCGAGCTCACCCTGCCTCCGCAGGTTCCCGGTCACGGAATCGACGAGGGCCACTCCGGCGGGCACGAGGACCATGGTCCCTCCGGGATCCTCAAGTGGCTGACCTCGACCGACCACAAGGTCATCGGCCTCAGCTACATGATCACCTCGCTGGTGATGTTCTACCTGGCCGGCATCATGGCGCTGCTTATCAGACTCCAGCTCAGTTCGCCCCACTCGTCCCTGCTCACCTTCGGGCAGTTCAACCAACTCTTCACCATGCACGGCAGCCTCATGCTGTACCTGTTCGCCGGGCCCTTCGCCTTCGGTGGCCTGGCCAACTTCATCGTGCCGCTCCAGATCGGCGCACCCGACATGGCGTTCCCGCGGCTCAACGCGCTCAGTTACTGGCTCTACCTGACCGGCTCCATCACCATGATGATGGGCTTCCTCGTGGCCGGAGGGGCGGCCAGCTTCGGCTGGGTCGCCTACACCCCTCTGGCCAGCTCCACCAGCTCACCGGGAGCGGGAGGGGACCTTTGGATCATGGCGCTTGCCCTCACCGGGTTCTCGGCCATCTTCACCGGCGTAAACCTGGTCGGCACCATCTTCTACCTGCGGGCACCGGGCATGACCATGTTCCGGATGCCCGTCTTCACCTGGAACATGCTGGTGACCGGGATCCTGATCCTCATCGCCTTCCCGGTCCTCACCAGCGCCCTCATCATGCTGTTCTGCGACCGTCACTTCAGCACCCACATCTACACCGCGGTCGGCTGCCACCTGGTGAGCGGAGCGCCCTACAGCGGCTGTGGTTCGCCATTGCTGTGGCAGAACCTCTTCTGGTTCTTCGGCCATCCGGAGGTCTACATCCTCGCCCTGCCCTTCTTCGGCATCGTGACCGAGGTCCTCCCGGTCTTCTCCCGTAAGCCGGTCTTCGGCTACAAGGGCATGGTCTTCGCCACCATGGCCATCGCGGCGCTGTCCACCGGTGTGTGGGCCCACCACATGTTCACCACCGGAGCGGTCCTGCTGCCGTTCTTCTCCCTCTTGAGCCTGCTCATCGCCGTCCCCACCGGGATCAAGTTCTTCAACTGGATCGGGACCATGTGGCATGGGCAATTGCAGTTCTCGACAGCCATGCTCTTCTCCATCGGATTCCTGTTCGCCTTCCTCATGGGTGGCGTCACCGGGATCATGCTGGCCGCGCCGCCCCTTGACTTCGCCGTGCACGACACGTACTTCGTCGTGGCCCACTTCCACCAGGTGCTCTTCGGGACGGCCGTGATGGGCGGGTTCGCCGGCCTGTATTACTGGTACCCCAAAATGTTCGGCCGCATGCTCCGGGAGAACCTGGGCAAGTGGCACTTCTGGCTTCTGTTCATCGGCTTCTGGGTCACCTTCATGCCCCAGTACATTGTCGGGCTGCTCGGCATGCCACGACGCGTGGCCAGCTACCCCTCCAACCTCGGATGGCAGAGCTACAACATCGTGTCGACCGTCGGGGCCTTCATGATCGGCGTCTCGTTCTTCATCCTGCTGGTCAACTTCGTAGTCTCGTGGCGCAACCCGATCCCGGCCGGCGACAATCCCTGGGACGCCCACACACTGGAGTGGTTCACCACGTCACCGCCCCCACACCACAACTACACCCACTTGCCCCCGATCCGTTCTGAGCGTCCCACCTGGGATTACAACCACCCGAACGACCTGACCGTCCCCCACGGCAAGACGGCCCGCCTGAAGAAGGAGAAGGTTCCCGTCGGATGAAGATCGAAGCGCTGTTCCTCCTCTTCCTGGGCGTCTTTTTCGGCGTCGTCGGCTTGGTCTATTGGTTCTGGAGCTACGAGGACGCCGGGGGCATGATGCTGCTCGGCACGTCACTGCTCGGGTTCGTCCCCGGGAGCTACTACATGTTCTGGCATAGACGGATGGGCAAGCGATTGGAAGACCGCGACGACGCCTCCATTGCCGAGGGGGCGGGCGTCATCAACTCCTTCCCCGGATCCTCCATCTGGCCGTTTGTTCTCGGCATGGGCGCCTTCCTTTCCGTGCTGGCCCTGGTCTTCGGCATGTGGCTCATATTCCTGGGCGTCCCTTTGATCCTGGGCGCGGCGGCGGGCGTCACGGCAGAGAGCCGGCGCGGCGGGCACGTCTGATCCCAGCCCGGCCAACGATGCGGCCAGGGGGTTCCGACGCCGAGCCGATCTTCCGGCATCTCGATGATCCCGACGTCCCGTGGCAGGCCGTCAAGGCCCAACGCAACGCCGACGGCAGCGACGCCTTCGTCCACGAGAAGTGGCTCGCCTTCTCGCCTGACCCCCAGTACCTCTCCCTCTATGCCCGCTACGACCCCGGCATGGTCGTCCGGCGGCATGGCCACCTCAGCCCCCACGTCCTCTTCGTCATTGCCGGCGACCTCTGGTGCAGCGAACGCCACTGCCCTGCCGGCACCCACATCGAGCTCCCGCTGGGTGCAGCCTTCGGACCGTTCGTGGCCGGACCTCAAGGTGCAACGTTGTTCGAGGTCATGATGGGTGACCCCCGGTCATGGGGCGACGACCCCGAGGCCTTCGCCGGCGCCCTGGCGGTCCAGGGCGCCACCGCACTGCCTGACCCTCCACTGGAGTTCCCGCCCTGGCTGGAAGACCTGCGGGCACGCTGGGAAACGTGAACTACCCCCTGATCGAAGATGCCATCCTCACCAAGGTACGCCGCCTCTGCGTGGCCCTGCCACAGACCGAAGAAGTGCCGGCCTGGACCGGTCGGCACTTCCGGATCCGGGGCCGCTCCTTCGCCCACCTCCTCGCCGTGGAAAGTCCCGATCGGGCCTGCCACCACATTCTGGTGATCCGGGCAGAAACGGGGGAGCGGGAGGCACTCGTCCGCTCGCGCCACCCCTTCTTCGCTCTGGCCAACCGTGTGGCGAGCCTCGGCGTGGTGCTCGAAGGCGCCACCGATTGGACCGAGATCGGAGAGCTGATGACCGAGAGCTACGGGCTCCTGGCCCCCAAGAAGCTGGCGGCGTTGGTCACCGGTACATCAACGACCCCGGGGTCGTCAGCAGTTCACCGGTCTCCAACCACGTCTTGAGACCCGAGAGGATCATGGGCCAGCCACCGTAGAGCTGATCGTTAGCACCTTCGCGCAGCTGATCGTGGGTCAGGGTCAAATGACAGGAGTCTTCGATCTGGACGATCTCCCAGGTCACCCGCGACGCGCCTTCGCTCTTCACATCGTCGCCCCACAACGCCGTCATGGTGTGGACCAGGCGGCGCGGGGGGTCGACCTCGAGGACCTCACCGTCTCCGAGCAACATGCCGGCCTCGGGCACATGCAGCTCAAGATGCGAGCCGACCTTCCAATCGGACGAAACCGAGGCACCGAAGTTGTACTTTCGCCTGATATCTGGGTCGATGATGGCCTCCCAGAGGCGCTCGGGTGTGGTGCGGATGTAGATCTCGAACACCTTCTCCATCTGACTCTCCAATCTCTCTTTGATGTCGCTGAGCCCTGCCACCCAGGGCTCGGCGTACTTGCTCACCCACCTGTCATGGACCAGCCGGATCGGGACCGGGTTCAAGAAGTGGAGCTTCTGTCGCCCTCGGCGCCTCGTCACCACCAGCCCGGCCTCCTCCAGCTGCCTGAGGTGCTTCATGACTCCGAAGCGGGTCATGGCGAAGCGCTCCTCGAGCATGCCCAAGGTCTGCCCGTCCTGGCGGAAGAGCTCATCGAGCAAGCTCCTCCGTGTCGGATCGGCCAGTGCCTTGAATACCTGGTCCACGTCGTGAGTTTATGTGACCTTTTAGTCACCTGTCAACCCCCCGCCGCGGAGATGAGACTGGGTGTGCCCTGTGCCAGCATGGACCGCGTTCGAGGGTGGACCGGGCCGGACGGGGTGTGATGGGACAGCTCAGCGAAAAGGTGGTGCTCCTCAGTGGCGGGGCCTCCGACATCGGCCGGGCCACTGCCCTCCGCCTGGCCGAAGCGGGAGCCTGTGTGGTCATCGGGGATGTCGCCACCGACCGGGCCGAGGAAGTGGCCCGTGAAGTCATGGACGCGGGCGGCCGCGCCATGGCCGCGCCGTGCGATGTGCGAAACGAAGAATCAGTCCGCGCGTTCGTCGAGTGTGCCCTGGCGGAATACGGCCGCATTGACTGCCTCGACCACAATGCGTCGTGGAGCCACACGCGGCTCGACACCGATGCCGGTGAGATCGAACTCGGCGTGTGGGCCCGCGTGCTCGAGACGAACACCCGGGGTGCCCTCTTGCTGGCGCGTCACGCCATCCCTCACATGGCGGCGCGCGGTGGGGGTTCCATCGTCAACATCTCGTCGGGCACGAGCACCATCGGCGAGTCGACCAGGGTCGCTTATGGGGTCTCCAAGGCTGCCCTCAACCAGCTGACCCGGCATTTGGCCACGCGCTATGGCCGTGACGGCATCCGGGCCAACGCCATCGCGCCAGGCTTCATCCTCACCGAGACAGCGGCGGCCAACGTTCCCCAGGACATACAGGACCGCCTGGCCGCCGCCAACCCGACTGGTCGGCTCGGCCACCCCGATGACATCGCCCACGTCGTGGTCTTCTTCTGCAGCGACGCGGCGGCCTACGTCAACGGCCAGGTCCTCCACGTCGACGGCGGCCACCAAATCGCCGGGGTCATGTAGATGGCTCCCGACCCCAAGATGCCAGTGAGGGAGGCGACACCGGTGGCACTGGTTACCGGGGCCAGCCGGGGAATCGGCCGCTGCGCCGCGTTGGCTCTGGCCCGCCGGGGCTTTGACCTCGTGATCACGGCGCGCACGGTGCGGGAAGGCGAGGGGCGGTCCCAGCCGTCGAGCATTCTCTCGACGTCCGGTCCGACCACCATTGCCGGCAGCCTCGAGAGCACGTCAGCCGAGATCGAAGGCCTCGGCCGAACGTGCGTGCCCATCCCCATGGACCTCATGGACCGCCAGTCGATCCACCGGGTGGCCGGGGAGGCGCTGGCACGGATGGGGCGGGTCGACGTACTGGTCAACAACGCCATCTACCAGGGCCCGGGAACGATGGACCGAATTCTCGACCTCCCCATTGAGCTGGCTGAGCGGTGCCTGGTGGGCGACTATCTCCATCCCCTGCTGCTGATCCAGCTCCTCCTGCCCCAGATGCTCCAGCGGGGCGAAGGGCGCCTGATCAACATGCTGTCGGAGGCGGCGTTCACCACGCCACCGGCCCCGGCAGGCTCGGGTGGCTGGGGCGTGGCCTACGCCGCCGCCAAAGCAGCATTCCACCGGGTGACCGACATGTGCCACGTTGAATTCTTCGAGGCCGGTGTGTGGTCCTTCAGCATCGCACCGGGGCTGACCGTCACCGAGTCAATGCGGGCATCGGGCATGGACCGCGTCCTCATCGACGCCGGGCACGCCCCCGCCCCTCCCGAAGTGGCCGGCGAGGTGGCCGGGTGGCTCGGGGCTGAAGTTGACGCCGGACGCTACGCGGGCCAGGTGGTCTCGTCACGTTCGCTGTGCCGGGAGCTCGGACTCGTCGATGGGTGGCCGGCGCCGAAAAATCCGACCCCTTAAGGTCTCCTCCGGAGTCGACCGCCCATCCACTCCTGCTTGTGGACTGTCGGTGCTCGTTCCTCTTTTGAGCCACTCCGTGGCGAAATCCAAGCGGGACACTCTTCGAACGAAAGCCAACCGACCAAAGCCGGCGGCAGGCACTACGTGAGTGACCCCGCAAGGACCTCTAAATGCTACGGATCAACCGCAACACCTTCCTAGAGTCTCAAGCAGGCACCTCGGGGATACCCCTTCGGCCCGAGTCGTGCGAGCGTCGTTGTTGATGCCACCAGGGGTTTCCCGTCGTGAGCGTGGAAGTCACATTCTGGAGGTGTTGTGCGTCAATAGGGTGTGACCACGGTGGAACTGACAGATTTTGACGCCGAGCGGCCCCGGTTGACCGCAATCGCCGTCCGGATACTTGGGTCGGAGGCCGATGCGGACGACGTCCTTCAGGAAGCCTGGCTTCGACTCTCCCGCACGGACGCAATCGATGACCTCCCGGCCTGGCTCACAACCGTCGTGACGCGGCTTTGCCTTGACCATCTACGCAGGCGGCGTACCAGGTCGGTGGTGGAGTCCATGGTGCCTGACGACCATACTCCGATTGACCCTGAAGGCGACGCGCTGCTCGCCGAGGTGACGGGTGACGCGATGCAGGTCGTCCTCGATGCCCTGGCACCAGCCGAGCGGGTTGCGTTCGTCCTGCACGATGTGTTCGGGTATCCGTTCGACGAGGTGAGCGCGGTCATGGGGCGCTCGAGTACCGCTGTCCGCCAGTTGGCCAGCCGGGCGCGGCGCAAGGTGCAGGGTGTGCCGGAGCCTGCCCCATTACAGGCAGCGCGCGCCGAGAGCCAACGGGTCGTCGACGCATTCCTCACTGCAGCCCGCGGTGGGGAGCTTGCCACCTTGTTGTCGCTGCTCGCCCCAGACGCCGTCATGCGTGCCGACCTGGTCGGGCAAACGATGGGCTCGGAATCCGCGTATAAGGGGGCAGCCGCAGTGGCTGCTCGCTTCAACGGCACCCGGGGAGCGGCACCGGTCACCATCGACGGTGAGCTGGGTGCCGCTTGGATCCAAGCCGGATCGACCAAGGTGGCATTTGTCTTCCATCTCAACGAGGCGAGCCTGGTGCACGAGGTCGAGCTGATCGCTGACCCAGATGTCCTGGCAACCATGGAGATAGTCCGTGTCCGGGCGAAGTCAAGAGATTGACCTTCTTGGATCACGTTGGGATTCCGAAGCAACAGTCAGAAATGGGAAAGGAAGCGAGGAACATGAAGACCATGACGTGTGAGCAACTTGGTGGCCCGTGCGACTCTCCGCACCAAGGCACGACTGCGGACGAGGTGATCAAGGCGCAAGATCGACATCTCAAGGAGATGGTCGCTAACGGTGACACGGAGCACGAAGCTGCCTTGAAGGACATGAAGGGCC
The DNA here is from genome assembly GCA_003169675.1 of Acidimicrobiaceae bacterium. GTDB lineage: Bacteria > Actinomycetota > Acidimicrobiia > Acidimicrobiales > RAAP-2 > Bog-473. Next base: position 7,741 of record PNAT01000104.1, on the reverse strand, counting down.
GGTGGAAGAACCCGATCAAAGGTATGGGTTGGTATCGGCAGGCCAAGCGTGATTTTGCCGCTCTTCCCGAAGGTTGAACCGTCTGTGACCTATTCCGTAGATTTCGTCAATGTGTCTACCGTCGGCCTGGAGTCGTCGCCCGTGGTGGCTGCGCTGGCCGGCCTCCGAGCAAACGAAGCTCGCTACTTCAAGAACAAGTATGACCACGTCTTCACGGTTGACCCTGCCGCCAAGGCCAAGAAGGACATCGACAAGGTGCACCGCATCCTCAAGGAGGAACGTGACATCGTCATCGCGTCGCCCCCGCTCGAGGCAACGACGTTCCAGGTGGAGAACATCAGATGGACCTACGTGTTCTACGAGAGCGGGCTTTCGATCAACGTCCTGTACACGCTCAACGGACCGAATTTGAAGCGGGCGGTCGGGTTCAAGCTCTCCGAGGGGATGGACGTCCCCGCCGAGTTGGGCTCGTTCAAGTTCGCACGCCAGAAGTCGGAGCTGGCAGGGACCATCCGAGGCTCGTACTTCGTGATCAAGGGCGAGTACTGAGCCCATAAGGCGTCGGATCCGGCAGTTTGCGGTCCTGGTCCGACCAGGCCCGAGGGTCCGGTTGCCAGCAATATCTGTGCCCCAGTACGCCGGTTATGGGCAGCGTCGGTGGATGTGCACACGAGCGACGCGACTCACTTCAACGGACGACCGTTACGCAGAATACGATTCAATTCATGCCGTGGGCTGTTCGACATGACCGTGGTGCCGCGGCCAGCATCACCCTCACCAGGCCCGACCGTCTGAACGCCTTCACCGGTGAGGACATCCTCGACCTCAAGGACTTGTTGGAGGAGATTTCCCGCGATTCAACCATCCGGGTGGTTGTGCTCACGGGGGCAGGCCGTGCCTTTTGCGCAGGAGGGGACTTACACGCCATGAACATGGTGAGCGCAGAGCCGAAGTTACCGGATGAAGCCCTGGCTTCGATGCGGAACATGGCTGAGGTTGTAGAGCTTTTGCACTACATGCCCAAGATGACAATGGCGGCCGTGAACGGTCCGTGTGTAGGGGCGGGGCTGTCATTGGCTGCGGCATGCGACATGCGGATTGCTGCTCGATCGGCCGTCTTTCTGACGTCCTACATCGAGGTTGGTCAAAGTGGCGACTATGGCCAGGCCTGGTTCCTTGAGCGCCTCATCGGAGCCGGCTGGACTGCTCGACTCCAGCTGCTCTCGGAGCGAATCGATTCGGAACTGGCGGTTCGAATCGGACTTGTCGAGGAGGTCGTCGACGATGCCCAACTCGACCTGCGTGTATCCACCCTGGTCGACAAGGCCACAGCAATGGCGCCGTCCGTGGTGGCAGCAATTAAGGGCAACCTCGACGATGCGAGTGAGCTGCCACTCGGGGAGTATCTCGAGGAGGAATCTCGGCGCTTTCTGAAGAATATGGATTCTGACGATTCGAGGGAAGCGGTACACGCGTTCGTCGAGAAGCGACCGCCTCGGTTCACCTGAACTGACGGTCGAACGGATGTCCCCGTTCGCCGGTACGATGCTTGACCTTGCTAACTACCCGTCGCAAATTTTGTCGAGAGAAGCAGCGCCCTGACTGAGCGCACCGTTGAGGCCAGATTCGGGCCGCGGATGCAGGCACTCATGGAGTACCAGCTGGTCTGATTGGTCGGAATAAACACGGTGATGGTTTCTTGGCCACCTATTGACCTGCAGTCCCCCGGCCGAGCGATCTGGGCCCTGGCGGGCAGGCCGTCGATGGTCATGGGCAGACCCGGACCCAGCGAAACCCCGTTCCCAGGCAGAGCGCTCCCCACAAACCACTCTACGAGGACGCCCCTTGCATCGAGCCGAGCCACCCCCCACCTCCCACAAGAGATCTGGACCCCAACGGACACCTTCGTCCTTATGCAGGGAGATCGCATCTTCTGATTGGACAGGACGACGAGCAATGCAGTGAAGCTCGATTGATCTTCAAAGTGCGCGGCCCTCCACGAAGAGGGATACTCAAATTGTAACCCTCGTTGGTTGTAGTGCTCAGTGTCGTGGTGGGAACTCGTTGCTTCTGCGGGTATCGCTGTAATCAGGGCCAACACCACGAGAGCGCTGCACACGCCTGAAAGCCGATTCATGTTCAACGGCTTCCCGCACCCATCATCATTCAATTATGACCCGATTAGCAGCAGATCGGTTCGGAGACCAGCACTCCGATGCGATCACATGCGAGCTGACAATTGCCAATACTGGATTCAAACTGCCCCACTTCGCCGGAAGCGAGGCTGGGTACGCTGTGACACTCTGGCCCGATGAACTTCCTCTTGATACCCGGAGCCGGCGGTGAGGCCTGGGTCTGGAGCCGAGTCGAGTCCGAGCTGATCGCTCGTGGGCATGCCGCTGTTTCGATCGACCTCCCTGCAGACGACCAGTCCTCTGGGATCGAGGAGTACGCCGAGCGGGCTCTGTCCGCCGTTGACGTTGGAACGAATCCTCTGGTTGTCGGACTCTCCCTCGGTTCCTTTACGGCGGCCTTGGTTTGCCCCGAGATCGAAGCGACATCGCTCATCTTTGTCAACGGGATGGTCCCGCTCCCCGGGGAGACTCCTGGCGAGTGGTGGGAGTCCACGGGTCAGGCCACGGCGAAGGCCGCCAATGATGTGCGCGATGGCCGAGACCCAGAGGGACCTTTCGACCCAATGACGACCTTCTTCCACGACGTGTCGGCCGAGGTTGCCGTTGAGGCCGAGTACCACAACCGCATGCAGTCAAGCGGCCCGTTCACTTCTTCGTGGACCCTCCCACGCTGGCCCGACGTCCCGATTCACGTTGTCATCGGCCGGGATGACCGGTTCTTCCCCCTCGAATTCCAAAAGCGCCTTGCGGAAGAACGCCTCGGTATTGAGCCACGGGTCATCGATGGCGGGCATTTGCTTCCGCTGGGCCACCCTCTCGAACTGGCCACACTTCTGGATTCCTACACGCGCTCGCCCTGATTTTCACAAACCGTGACTGTCTCCGTACGGTGGGACAATTCGCGACACCTAGGACATCCTGCCGATCTCGCGTTTCCGTATTGAAATGGGCCATTTGGCTCATGGCTCGATCAAGTATTCCGCATACGGTGAATGCATGCTGACGGCTTTGCGCCGTCCGGCAATGGGGAAGCTTGTGATTCGACACTCTGACGGACCACGCGTGCAGCGCATGCGAAAGTCTCTTGGCGTAGTCGGAGCCATTGCAGCTCTAGTGCTGACAATTCCAAGTGCCGCGACCGCCCATGTCAGCCCTTCATCGGTGCCGCAGCTGACCTTGGCTCAAGGCGAGCAGGCATTCGGGAGCACGTGGACCAAGTTCGACAATGCGTTTGCACAGGGTCAGCTCTCGATCATGGCCAATTATTCGACGCCCAATGTATTCGAAGCTGCATCATTTTCGACGGGCTGCGGGTGTGTGTGGACAACCCCTCACTCTCAGACCTTGTTCAGCGTCCCGATCGAGCACAGTTATCCGATTTCCTTTCTCGCACAGATCTCGACTCCAGCTCCACACCATTCCATCTACTCGCCCTACGTAACGTTGGTGGTCTTTACAAAGGCCACTGCGCATGCCCGTTGGCTCGTGGCCTATCTGATGCGGTATGCGGGAGACAAGCGATACTTGAAGTCTTCTGCGTTGAAGGGTGCACCGCCGGCCACATTCCCCGTATATGAGGTAAACCAGCAGATCACGCGATTCTTCACTTCCGTTGTCACCACTGGAACGTCGCCCGCAGATGACACCTGGCCCCGGACGGGCTCGACCGGTCAAGAATTGCAGAATTACTTGAACGTTTCAGCGGATGTTCAGCAATTGGGAGACCGTCAATTGACTGAATTCAACGCCGTCGACAACAGCGTGGCATTCGCATACCCAGAGGGAGACATTGTTTGCGCAAGCTACATGTCCATCTCGAGGATTCTTGCCCCAACGGGCGCTCCTATCGTGCAACCCAGCGACCAGAATACCTGGGGTGGGATGCTCGCTCCGGGTTCGTACTCATCGTTGACAAAGCTCGGAATGCATTCGTATTGCTATTCGGTGATTACCCGCGCCAACGCACATCGGGACGAAGTGAACCCGATTAGCTTCTTCGGAAGTGTCTACCAGATCACTGGCGTACCGAAGCCGTAGCTTACTGCGTGGGGTGCCTCATACCGCCGGACCGATGACAACTCGACCCACATCCCTGGAGGCACCCGGTGGAGGTTGCATCGATGTCCACGGTCAATTCATGGCAGTGGGCGCCCCATAACGACAGCATCCCAGATTTCACCATTTCGACGCCGATAGTGTCGAAGCTTCCGACCCTCCTCAACGAATCCCGCTCGGCGGTAGAGCTCGAGTGCTGCGGAATTGTGAGGCCACGCTTCTAGAGCCATCTTGTGAGCCCCGGCACTTTTCGCCCACTCGATGGCAACATTGAGCATCGTCGTCCCAAGACCCATCCCTCGCCAACCGTCGATGACGAGCATTCCGATGTCGGCGACCCCGTACGAGGCGATTTCAATCGAAATGTGTCCGACAACACCGGGACCTCCCTCAGACGACGTATCGGCGACGAACAGGGCCGACAATTCCCCTGGCGAGAGCAAGGCCAGCCTGTCGCGACGAGCCTCGCGATCGAACGGCACTTCGGTCCCGATCCAGCGGCCCTCCGATGCGACTGCCCACAAGTCTTGGACCAGACCGTCCAGGTCCTCTTCAGTAGCCGGTCGAACGATTGCCGCCTCAGCAATGCCCCGATTTTCCGATGCCATCTCCTCAGTTTGTCTCCGTCAGCTCAAGATGAGCCACTGCCCAGGTTCGGCGGGCGTGACTCGATAACGACTGCCCCCGTTCGCCGGCATTGGGTCCATCGGAAGCCGCTCCATACCTAAGACCACCGGCCGGTCGAGCCCGAGTTCGCGAACAAGGCAAGCGAGCTGTCTGCGTGCGTCGGTGCGATTCCGGAAGACCATCATTCCGCCAGGTACCCATTCTTCATGCTCTCGGCGAAGCAGCCGCAAAGGCCAGGTGACTGCGGCGCAACCCGGGGCAATTCCCCTGCTGGAACAGGAGAATTCGGTTCGTGGTCGAGACTGCTGCGCGGATCTGTCTTGAGCGATCGGACCGGCGCGAGGTCCGTTCAGACTCCGGGGCCCGTAGCCTCGTATGCATGGTCGTATCGACAGCGTCTCCGAGCCGGCTCGAAGGGCACCGTCGCTTCGGCCATCACGCCGAGGCGTTGATGGAGATGCTCCTGGGGTGCTTCTTGCTCGGTGCGGCGACTCTCGCCGGGTTGGTATTCGTTCACCGACCGGGGCCCAACCGGGTGGACGCCATCGGGTTCCGGCTCCTGCCCGCAAGCCTACCCTCTAGATGGGCCGCCGACGTGGTTCAGCTCGGTTCCTTGACGGTCTTGATCGCCGGGGCGGCCGTGCTCTGTGTCGTGGCTGCTATGTCCCGGAACTGGACGCGAGCATTGTCGTGTCTCATCGCTCCGATAGCGGCGGTACTGATCGTTCAGACTGTGGCCAAGCCGCTCGTCGGCCGCCATTTGGAGGGCACTTCGGCCCTGTCGTACCCGTCGGGAACGGTCACCGCTGTGGCTGCGCTCGCTGCCGCGGCATTCCTTGTCGTGCCTCGGTTCGCCAAGGCCGTGGTGGCCGTGGCGGGTGGAACAGTCGTCGTGGTGGTCTGCGCTGCGGTTGTAGTGCTGCGTTGGCACTACCCGACGGACGCTCTCGGCGGTGTGTGCGTCGGGGCGGGTGCCGTGTTTGCAGTCGATGGTCTTCTGCTGTCGATCCGCAACCAGCAACCGGTCCGCCTGCGCAGCTGACGCTACGGGCCGTCGCAGTTCAAGCGCCCGAAACGTCGCTGTAGAACTCGGCAGACCCCATGATGCCGGAGATCATCGACTCATCCGAGGTTCCGCCCGCCAGCTGGTTCACCCAGTACGACAGTCCCGACGGGTCAGCAGCACGACCGAGCAAGAAGTAGTTGGCATCCACGAATTAGACGCGGTACTCCGACGAGTACACGATCCCGGCAACCACGGAGCTTCTGCTCGCACCGTCTGCATGCTGTGCGTCCCAATATTTCAGACCGCCCGAGTCAGGCGCACGGCCGAGGAGGTCCTCGTACAAGGAGGTGACGAACCCCGACGGGGTCGAGCTCAGTCTCGCGGAGACGTGTCCAAATAATCCGGTTGACAAGCCGCTGGAGACCTGCCCCCGAACGCCGGGCTGGTGGGACGCTTCGGCACGATTTTGGGTCGTTCAACCCACCCGCATCTTTGGCCAAACGCGTACTTCTCGAACTACGCCAACTGCGGCTGTACCCATCGCTACGGCCATCAGAGCGACTGTGGCGATGAGCCAAATGTCCCACGGTGATCCTGGAGCGCCGCCCGGGCTAGCGTTCAAGAAGGCAGGTGCGTCTTTCGCCATCGCACCCCACCAGACCGCTGTGGCGCCGACCATGATCACCATCGCCACAGCAATGCCAGCGGCCAGGATTGCCTCCGTTGTGAGGATCGCTTGGGAGAACACAACCCGCCTAGCGGCCGCAACTGCGACCACAGTCCACAACATCAAGGTGATCACGATGAGCGCCGCCCAAATCAAGAACAGTGCTCCGTACCAGTGGAGACCGACGTTGCGTTGATGCGGTGTCAGGTGGTGGGCCCACACGAGAAGTGGCACCGTGACTGCGACCGCTAGCCCGGTACACGCGAGGGCCCGCAGGAAATGTCCACGCACAGAAGACCAGCCGTCAGCTCGCAGGTATCGCACGAAGGTAGGTACAGCGAGAAGAGCCCCAGCGACCACGAGGATGCTGGCCACTCCGGCCACAGTCTGAAGCACAGTCAACGCGAGGTCAGGCACGCGATGAGCTCCCATGCTGTGAGGCAACGCCTCGTCGAAGTGTTCGGAGAACTTGGCAAAGCTGACGCCGGCGATCACGAAGGCGGTCCAGGCGGCGAGAACCAACAGTGCCCCGGCCCGGACGCCGTCGGCCGCCGGTGCAGAGTCACCTGTCAGTCCCGATTGCCTGGCCCGTTGTCGGAGTCCGCCGGTAACAAGGCCAAAGTGAACCAGGGCCGGCGGATGGCCGCCGTACTCGTCGTCGAGCAGAGCGATGAGTTCGTTCCCGTATCGGGCGCGCCATGACGGCGGGTACCAGCGGAGACGGGGGTCGCTGGCTCCTTCGTTCATGTCCCCTTGAGAATCCTTGGTTCCCTGTCCCTCAGTTCGCATCACGCCAGCCTCGGCCGCGCTGTGCGGACCATCTTCAGCCGGGCTTGTCCCAAACGGACGAGCTCACGCATCTGGGCAACGGAATCGGCGAGAGCCTGGGAGCCCGCGGCCGTGATCTGGTAGGGGCGACGGCGGTCGTCGGACGCGAGCGGCTCGATGAGCCCGCGCTCTTCCAACCTGGTTATCGCCCCGTAGAGTGCGCCGGGACCGAGTTTCACTCCGGCAAACTCCTCGATGTCCTTGAGGAGGGCGTGCCCGTGTTTGGCCCCGCCAGCAAGGCTCATGAGGATCAGGGTCGGCGGGTCGTTCGACCGACGCCGAGTTGGAGACGTTCCATGGTCGAGAACATCGGCACGTGATTGCATGCAGTGCATAGTACTACGTAGGACGTAGCTACGCAATACGTAGGTACTCATCACGAAGGGCCGACTGTCCCCGTTCGCCGGTTATACAGGTGATCCA
>PNAT01000063.1 GCA_003169675.1 Acidimicrobiaceae bacterium | reverse complement strand
GGGTTCTACGTGAGCGTGGTCACGAGTTGGTCGTAGACCTGCTCCGGGAGGCTCTGAGGCCATTCCGCACGCATTTGGTGAGCGTCACTATCACCGGGGGAGCAACAGCTTCCCGTCGCGGTTCACGGTGGTCTGTCCCCAAGAGGGACCTGATAGGAGCCGCCCAGGTCGCACTCCAGACCAAGCAGTTGAAAATCGCGTCGGCCCTCCCCACCGCACAGACCCTGGCTGATGAACTCGCCGCTTACAGGGTGACGGTCAACGAGGACGGTAGGGACACTTACGGCAACGGCCGCGAAGCTCCGAACGACGATTTGGTGCTGGCCTTGGCCATCGGCACGTACGTCGCCACCCAGCGCCGCACGAGAACGCGGATTACCCACAGTGGTTCAGATGACCTGCCCAGCCAAAGGGGTCCATTCATCCCAGACACGGTGATTCTGGACACCATCTTCCGGTGAGGACCCATGGAACCTCATGAGACGAGTGGACCCATGGAGCCCATCTCGGGTGACGGTCAGGACAAGGAGCGTCCATGCTTTGTCAACGGGTTTGTCAACACAACTTGGCAAAACGGGGCCAACCCAGACCCAAGCAGACTCCATCAAGGGGACACTAATTCCTAGGCCGACCAGGGAAAACACCTCCAAACCCAACCACACTTCATCCGATAAGCTGACGGGTAGTCAGATTCAATGACGGGCCGGATTTCCCCGGCGTCGCCTTTCCGGCCTCGGAGGTCACCGCACCATGGAGTTCGAGTTCTCCGACGAGCAGCTCGCGTTCGTCAAAGAGGTGGAGACCTTCCTCAATGCCAACGACGACCCCGATGTTTTCGACCTGACCAGGGAGAATATGGCCCAGATCGTCGATACGCCCAAGCGTCGTGCCTTCATGGCGTCCCTGGGTGAGCAGGGGTGGTTGGGCATGACCTGGCCGGCCGAGTACGGAGGCAAGGAAGGCGAGGGTGTCTACGAATACCTGCTCAACGAGCAACTGGCCGGGCGGGGCGGCCCCCAGATCGGCAAGGGCGTCGGGATCATCGGCAAGACACTGATCCGCCACGGCAACCAGCGTCTCAAGGCTGAATTCCTCCCCAAGATCCTGCGCAATGAGGTGGAGTTCGCAGTCGGCTACTCGGAGCCCAACGCCGGTTCGGACGCCGCCGCCATGCAACTCAAGGCCACCAAAGTCGAGGGCGGCTGGTTGCTCAACGGGCAGAAGACGTGGACGACGTCGGCCCACTTCGCCGAGTGGTATTGGGTGGGGGCACGCACCGACACCGAAGCGGCCAAGCATGCCGGCATCACCTTGTTCCTAGTCCCCATCAACCAGCCCAGCATCACGGTCAACGCCATCTGGACCATGGGCGACGAGCGCACCAATGAAGTGTTCCTCAATGACGTGTTTGTCCCTGACGATTACGTGGTGGGCGAGCTCAACCGGGGGTTCCAGTACATCTCCGAGGCGCTCGATCTGGAGCGCTTCACTATGTTCACCTTCGCGCCTATCGCGCAGCGTTTCGAACTGCTGACCGAGTATGTGAGAACCACCGTGCGCGACGGTGCGCCCCTGAAGGACGATCCGATCGTCCGCCAGAGGCTGGCTCAGTTGGCCACCCAGCTGGAAGTGGCTCGGGTCATGGGGCTGAAGTTCGTCTTCGAATCGAGCAAGGGCGGCGCCGCACCGACCGCCGAAGCATCCGAGTACAAGCTCTTCGCGACTGAACTCTCCAAACGATTGGCCAATGCCGCCATGGACATTGCCGGTCCCGGCAGCCAACTGCGGGTCAAGACCGGAGAGGCCCCTATGGCGGGGCGCTCCGAGTCGACCTACCGGTACACCGTGATCGACACCATCGGCGGCGGTGCGTCCGAGATCCAAAAGAACATCATTGCCCGGCGCAAGCTCGGGCTGCCCAAGAATTTCTGAACGATTGCCGCCCTCACCGCCTACGGGGCCACTGCGGGGGGTCACCGTCCTTGACCTTTCCACCGTAGGACCAGCGGCGCGCTGCACCCGGTTGCTCTCGGACTACGGCGCCTCGGTGGTCAAGGTGGGGCCGGTCCCGTCGGCTGATGCCACGCCGGCCCAGCCGTCCTTCTTCGCCTACAGCGGCCATCGGGGCATGCAGCGTGTCCTGATCGATCTCAAGGATGACGATGGGCGCGAAGCGTTCCTCGCTTTGGCGACGTCAGCCGACGTCGTGGTGGAGAGCTTCCGACCTGGCGTCGTCGACCGTTTAGGCATTGGTTACCAAGGGGTCCAGGAGCGCAATCCGGGCATCATCTACTGCTCGACCAGCGGCTATGGACAAGAAGGCCCCCACGCGCAATGGGCGGGTCATGACCTCAACTACCTGGCCGTGGGCGGGTTCCTGGCCATGAGCACACCCGGCGCCGATGGAGCACCACCGCTCCCCGGTGCCACCATCGCTGACGCAGCCGCCGGCGGCATGCAGGCTGCCTTGGCCATCACCGCCGCCGTGGCCGGTCGTACCATTTCGGGTAAGGGCGCCTTCCTCGATGTCTCGGTGGCCGACGGTGTGCTCTGGCTCATGTCGCTCCCCATCGATGAGAGCCTCGCCTTGCATACTGCGCCCGCACCCGGGCATGACGTGCTCTCGGGTCGCTACGCCTGCTACGGGGTCTATCGGACGCGGGATGACAAGTGGTTGGCCGTGGGTGCCATTGAACCCAAGTTCTTTGCCAACCTCTGCCATGCGTTGGATTGCCCTGAAGTCATCCCTCTCCAGTTGGACGACGACGCGCAGCTCGGCATTCGCGAAACCTTTGCCGCTTCATTTGCTTCCCGCGACCGCGACAAATGGGTGGAAATGCTGGCCGGGGCCGATACCTGTGTGTCCCCCGTCCTTGCCGTTTCAGAAATTGCTGACGACCCCCAGTTCAGTTCGCGCCATGTCGTGACTTCGACCATGCATCCGACTGAGGGGGCCATACGGCAGTTGGCTCCATTGTTGGCCGGGATGGACAACGTGGCACCCGGGTCGTCGTTGCCCGACATGACGGCGACAGCCACCGCTGATCTCTTGACGGAGGCGGGCGTCGACGACGAGACCATCGCCCAATGGATCTCCCGCAGGGTGGTGGCATGACCTCGCCCGAGCTCGTGGCCCAGGCGCTCGGGCTGGTAGGCCAGGAGCAATACAGCGAGGTCGGGGAGTTCCCGGTCGAGCGAGGTTACGTGTGGACGTCTTGTGCCTCGGTGGAGAACAGCAATCCGCTCTTCTGGGACGACGAAGTAGCCGGCGCCATCACTGGCGGCCCCGTTGCGCCGCCCAGCATGGTCTCGGTCTGGTTCCGACCTCACAACTGGGCTCCCGGGCGGTCCGAGGTGGCCCTCCCGCTCCAGGTGCACTTCGATCTCAAGGCCTTGTTCAACCTCCCCGAGGCGGTGATGACCGACAACACCATTGAGTTCCACACGCCGGTCCGCATGGGGGACATCCTGCACACGCACCAGGTGCTTCGATCGATCAGCGAAGAGAAGACCACCAAATTGGGGACCGGTCGTTTCTGGGTCATCGACGTCGTCTACGCCAACCAGGAGGGCGATCTCGTGGCCGTCGAGTCGTATACCGGGTTCGGTTACCAGCGGCCCACCGACCAGGGTGCGGCGTGATGAGTTCCCTTACCCCGCGCCTCATCCTGGAGGACGTCACGGTTGGTGATGTGTTGCCGGAGCTCCATCACGCCGTCACGGCGACCACCGTGGTCCTGGGTGCTCTGGCCACCAGGGACTGGCGCCCCATGCACCATGACAAGGACTTTGCCGTCAACCGGAATGGCACCCAGGACATCTTTTTGAATACACCCAATCAGGCGGCCTGGTTCGAACGCTTTCTCACTGATTGGAGCGGGCCCCACGGTCGCCTGGCGCGAGTCACCTTCTCCATGTTGGGCTCGGTCTTTCCCGGTGACACCATGACGTTTCGTGGTGTGGTGGACGCTCTTGAAGTTGATGAGACCGGGTGCGGCTTCGCCTCCGTGGCGGTGACCCTATCCGTCAATGGTGACACCAAGACCACCTGCTCCGCCCGCATTGCGCTTCCCCGCTCAGACGAGGACAACCCTTGGGCCCGCCAAGGAGATCAGTGGCGCCCGGCACCGACATCGACGTGACACCGTCCCCTACCAAGCCGCGAGCCCGGAGGTACCTGTATCGTGTTGGATCTTGATTTCAGTCCGGAGCAGGAGATGCTCCGACAGACGGCGCGCGATGTGCTGGAACGCCACTGCCCGCTCGATGTCGTGCGTGAGATGGAGGACAACCCCACCGGATATCCGCTGTCCCTCTGGACTCAGCTGGCCCAGTTGGACCTCATCGGCCTGATGCTGCCCGAAGAGTTCGGCGGGTCAGGGATGACGCTGCTGGAAGGTGTCGCGCTCTACGAGGAGCTCGGGAGGGCATTGGCGCCAACGCCGCATTTTGTCAGCGCCGTCCTCTGTGGCGGAGCAATTGCACGGGCAGGGAGTGACCAGCAGAAGTCCCAGTGGCTGGGTGCCATCGCTTCGGGTGACGCCATCTTGACTCCCGCCTGGCTCGAGCCAGAGAACGGTTTCTCCCCTCGGGGTATTGAGTTGCGCGCCACGGTTGACGGCGATGGATACCGCCTCAACGGCTGCAAGAGGCACGTGGCCTTTGCTGCCGCGGCGGACCGCCTCGTTGTGGTGGCCCGGATCGGTGAGGACGAAGGATCAATCGATCTCTTTCTGGTTGATCCCACAGCAGTCGGCGTCAGTCTGCGCCAGCAGTACACCATCGCATCGGACACGCAGTATGAGGTCACCCTGACCGACGTCGCGGTGGGTCTGGACGATCGCATCGGTGCCGACGGCACGGGATGGGCCACGTGGCAAGAGGTATTGGAAGGCGGGCTGGTCCTCCTCGCCGCCCAGGCGGTCGGTGGCGCCCGCTATGCCTTGGAGATCACCACGCAATACGCCAAGGATCGCCATCAATTCGACAAGCCCCTGGGGGCATTCCAGGCCCTGGCCCACGACTTGGCCGACGCCGTGACCGCGCTCGATGGAGCGGAGCAGCTGGTGCACGAAGCGGCCTGGGCCGGCGCCAATGGCCGCCCGCTTGCTTCGCTGGCCCCCATGGCCAAGCTCTTCGCCTGCTCCACCTACCGGGATATCACCGCGATGGCTCAGCAGATCTTTGGTGGGATCGGCTTCACGCTGGATTTCGACATCCAGCTCTACTTCCGTCGAGCCAAGCAGCTGCAGGTTATGTGGGCCAACGATCGGATCCTCGAAGACGCGGTGGCAGCCGAACTCCTCGATTGACGCCGTATGGCCCTCCCCGAGAAAGCGCCCCAGTAGGTTGCTTCACCAATGCGCCAGACCACACAGACTCTGAGCTCAGAGGAGGCACGTCGCGTCGCCCTCTACGCCCAAGGCCTTCTCGGGCCCCGGCCCAATGGCGGCGTCAGCGCCATGTTGCGCCGCCTCGGTGGTGTGCAGCTCGACACGATCGCGGTGCTGGCCCGATCGCATGAGCTCGTCGCCTATGCCCGCCACGGTGCCATCCGGCGGGCGCGAATTGAGCGAGAGTATTGGGGTAAGGGAAGCACGACGTTCGAATACTGGTCCCACGCGGCCTGCCTCCTGCCCCTCGAGGACTGGCCGGCCTACGGCTTCAAGCGACGAGCGAGCCGGGCCAGAGGGAAGCGCTGGCACGTCTTGGTGGACCATGAGCAGAGTTGCCGTGATGTCGTGACCCGGCTTCGTGAGGACGGTCCATTGACGGCCAAGGATCTCGGGGGCGCCAAAAGAGGCGGGACGTGGTGGGACTGGTCGGAGATCAAGATCGCCGCCGAATGGCTCATCGACACCGGCGACCTCGTCTGCCGAGAGCGCCGTGGGTTCCAGCGCGTCTACGACCTGGCCCAGCGCGCCATCCCCTCCGAGTTGATGGATCAGGAATGGAGCGACGAGGAATGCGCGCTCAGGCTCGTCAACGCGGCCGGCCGCGCCCTCGGAGTGGCCACCGAAGCCGACCTTGCGGTGTACCACGGGGTGCCCCGCAAGCTGGTCCGTCAGGTGATGGATGGCACCGAACTCACCGCGGTGGTGGTGGACGGATGGAAGGACCCGGCCTTTGTCGCACCGAGTGCACTCGAGGTCCTCACCACACGGGTCCATGGTCGCAGCGTCTTGATCTCGCCGTTTGATTCGCTCATGTGGTACCGGGACCGGGCCGAGCGCCTCTTCGGCATTCGGCATCGCCTCGAGGCGTACACACCCAAGGCGAAACGGAAATACGGCTACTTCGCCATGCCGGTGCTGGGAGGCGCCAAAGTGGTGGGGCTGGTCGACCCTGGTCGAAGGGGTGATTGTTTGGTGGCCAAGCAAGTGACGCTGCAGACCAGGGATGCGCCCCGACATGTCGCTCGTGCTCTGGGAGAAGCGGCTTCGTGGGTCGGTTGCCAGAGGATTCTGGTCGAGCGCGTGGATCCTCCGGAACGCCGGCCCGAGCTGGAGGCCCACCTGGCCGCACAGAGTGGCGTGGTCGACGTACGGTGAGTAGCTGACCCGCTCAGGCCGACGCGTCCCCGTTTCGTGCCGCGATCCGCTCGAAGATCGCCACATCTCCGCCGTACGGCCCCGTCTGCGCCGGGTGGTGCAATACGAATTGGTCGAAGCCCAGCTCCACATAGGGGGCGGCGAGCTCATCGAACTGGTCGATTGAGGTGATCGCCGGTTCAGCCGGCGTCCATAGGATCACCTTGCCCAAAGAAGCCAGATCCCTCCCTCCTTCACGGCAGGCCTGCGTAAGGAGTGACGACTGTGTGCGCACGGCCTCGAGGATCGTGTCTGGTGTGCGGGGCCCTCGACTTGTCGGTCCGATGGTCACCCAATTGTGCCCGTGAGTAGCGACCAGGCGAAGCCCTTTCGGTCCGCCCGCGGCGACGGTGAGTGGGAGCGGGGACTGCGTTGTTCCGGGAGTGCTCGGCACCTCCACTGCCACGTAGTGCTCGGTGGCCAGTGAGGTGCGACGTGTCGAGTCACCCTCGAGTATCGGGCGCAGGGTCAGAAGGAATTCTTCGAAGCGAGCCATGCGTTCCCTTGGAGTCCATGGATCCTGTCCGAGGGCGGTTGCATCATGCCCTTCGCTCCCTGGCCCCACGCCGAGGTCGAATCGACCAGCGCAGAGGTCATCGAGAGTGATCACGTCACGAGCCAGTGTGACCGGGTGGCGGAAATTAGGCGTGGCCACCAGTGTGCCCAGCCTGATGCGACGGGTCACGCCAGCCGCTGCGGCCAGTACGGGAAGTGCTGCATGCCACGGACCGTCCGGCATGCCGCCCCAGCGAATGTGGTCATACGTCCATGCTGCCGTGAAGCCCACGTCATCGGCCCATTCCCATTGACGGCGCGCATCACTCCAACGATCGGAAGGAAGAATGACGAGGCCCACGCGCACTTGACCAAAGTTATCCGATGGCCGATCAATCCAGGCCGATCTAGGGTGCCGGCCGGTGGGGCGGTACGTTTTCGTCTCGTGGCTAATGAAGGCGAATTCCTGCGCTGGAACGATGACCGTTGGACATCGGCATGGACCGATCGCGAGAAACTCACCTCATCGGTCTCGCCGTACCTGAGCAAGGTGATCGCCCCTCAGAGAGGTCAGCTGGTGCTCGATGTCGGGTGCGGTGGCGGGGGGATCTCCTTATCCATGGCCGAGGAGGTTGGGCCGAGTGGCCTCGTGGCGGGGGTCGACATCTCGGCTCCACTCCTGGAGTTGGCCCGGAAGAGATCGAACACTTTGGGGCTCTCCAATCTCCAATTTCACCACTCAGACATGCAGTCGGACGACATCGAGGGCAGACCGTTCGATCTGGCGGTCAGCCAATTCGGTGTCATGTTCTTCGACGAACCGGTCGTTGCGTTTGGGAATATCCGCCGGCATCTGCGAAGAGGGGGACGATTCGTTTTCGCAGCATGGCAGGCTCTGGAGATGAATCCGTGGCACATCGGGACAGCGCTTCGTTCGGTGGTGCCTCCGCCACCCCTGACTCGTCCCGGAAAGAGTGCGCCCGGACCATTCACGTTGGGGGAGGTGGGTCATGCCACCTCTATCCTCTTGGACGCCGGATTCACCGACGTGTTCCACACCGCAATAGAAATTTCCGTCATCGGGCCGGCGAGCACCATTGTGGACCGCTCCTTGCTGGATTTCATGGGTGTCCCGCAGGAGAGCCTCAAAAGGGCTTCGGACCTTATCGAACGGCATCTTGACCGCCTCCGAGTTGGTGCTGATGAATACAAGTTTCCCCTTGCCTTCAATGTCTTCGAAGCCACCAACACGCAGGAGAATGCCAAGTGACCACCCACTGCGACCGGCCGACCAACCGCAGTGTGCTAGGTCAAAGAAGTGGCCGGCTATAGCGGGACGCCGCTTCCCAAGAAACTCGGCATCCGAGAGGGGGGGACGCTGGCATTGATCAATGCGCCACCGAGTGTGCTCGTCGACCTCCCAGCAGGCGTGAGTGTGAAGCACACGGCGCGGGGCAGTGCAGACGTCGTGGTGGCCTTCTTCTTTCGCCGGGCTGAGTTTGAACGTCGGATCGCTGGTCTGGGCAACATGATCTTTCCAGCTGGTGGGCTCTGGATCGCCTGGCCCAAGCGAGCCTCCGGAATGGAGACCACCATGAACGAGGACGTCGTTCGAGAAGTAGCTCTTCCGATGGGTTTGGTAGACAACAAGGTCTGCGCCATCGATGAGATCTGGTCGGGACTGAGGATCGTCTGGAGGCGTGAAAGGCGATCCTGATTACCCACTGGGATACGAAGAAGCAGAATGGGGCACGTGAGCGTCGAGGAGATCCTGCCGGGTGGAGTAGCCCACTCCGGTCAGGTACGCCGTGTAGGGGAACTAGTCGTTCGGCCGTCCAATGAACATTCCAGAACGATTCACGCTCTACTCCGTCACGTCCGATTGGCTGGATTTACGGGCGTACCCGAACCCGTCCGCATAGCGCCCGATGGGCGCGAGTGGTTGACGTTCATTCACGGTGATGTCCCCCTTCCCCCATTTCCGGCGTGGTACCGAGCTGACGTTGTGCTGGCCTCCACCGCGCTCCTGGTTCGTAAGTATCACGATGCGACTCAGGGTTTTGTCCCTCCTTTGGGCGCAAACTGGAGCTCCGAATTGGCTGACCCACTGGGAGGCGACATCATCTGCCACAACGACGTCTGTCCCGAGAATGTCGTGTATCGGAATTCGACCGCAATCGCCCTCCTTGATTTCGATTTTGCTGCCCCGGGCCGTCGGGTCTTCGATCTCGCCTCATTCGCCAGGATGTGCGTGCCGATCGACTCTGACCAGGACGCCGCCAGAACCGGGCGGGGTGGCCTGAATCCCTTCGAACGGCTCCGGGCCATTGCCGATGCCTATGGACTCCCCCCAGACCGAAGCGAGTTCATTCGGGTGATCGGTGAGCGATGCGAGCACGGTGGCGCATTCGTGAGGCGGAGAGTCGAGGCAGGTGATCCGGCCTTCATCGAAATGTGGAACGGGATGGGTGGTGAAGAACGATATGAGCGACGGAAGCAGTGGTTCGAGTCGTCACGCCAGCGATTTCTCGACACGGTCGGGTGAATGGCCACTTTGGCTCAGAACAGGTGAAGCTTCGAATGGGGCCAGATCCGGAGGTCAACCTTCCCGACGATGGTTGACTCGGCTATCGGTCCCCAAAAGCGGCTGTCGCACGAATCAGTCCGATTGTCCCCCATGACGTACACATCGCCAGCTGGGATCTTGTAGGGCCGAGTCAGCCCGAATGGATTCGCCGAAGGGCCAGGAAATGTCTCCATTCGGGTGGCGGCGGGCAACCAGGGCTCGGACAGAAGTGTTCCGTCGATGTACACCTGACCTGCCGAGAGTGAGATGGTCTCACCGGGAAGGCCGATGACACGCTTCACGAGGTTGGCCACCGGTGGTCCGGCGCAATACTCGTCCCGAGGGGTGGCGAAGACGACGATGTCGGCATGACCGACTCCATGGAGATCGTAGCTCAGCTTGTCCACCAGGATGCGGTCGCCGATCTGCAACGTCGGCTCCATCGACCCGGACGGGATGGAATAACTCGCCACGACGAATGTGCGGAGGAGTATGGCGATGGCGACGGCCGAGACGACGATCACCAGGAGTTCCAGGGTCCTTCGTGGCCTGCTCTCATGGGTGGCGGCAGATGTGCCACTGGCAGCGTGGGTGGTGGGTGCCGCCACACCCCGTACGTCGTTGTCCATGGCGTGAGCAGTATTGCCCGACTTATGGCGGTCGCGGACTCGGGGATGACTTACGTGAGGCACATGCCGGGCTCGATGTGCCGGCGAAGACGGACCGCTTGGATTTCGGACAAAATGTGTCCCATGGCAAGCGCGGTTATCTTCGACTTCTACGGCACCCTGGCCCACTGGGTCGACCGCCACACCTCGAACTACGCCACCGTCTTTGCCGCGCACGGATACGAACTCTCCGACAACGTCCTGGATGCCTACTTCACGCGGTACGACGGTGTCGAGCACGTCGTTCATTCCACGAGCGAGAAGGTCTATGAGGCATGGGTCCGAGGCCGCCTCTGTGATCTGACGTCAGCGTGTGGAGTTGATGCTGCTCATCGGGAATCGGTCATTGACGCCTTGCGGGCATCAGATCAGGGCACGATGATGGCGTATCCCGAAGCTGCCTCCACCCTGCATCGACTACGCCAGGAAGGGATGGCGATCGGAGTCTGCTCGAATTGGGGTTGGGAGCTCGATGCCTTCTTGCGCCAGGTTGGCCTCCACGAATTGATCGACTCGTCGGTGACCTCGGCCCGGGCTGGAGCCCGCAAACCCCATCCACTTATTTATGCACGTTCGTCCGAGTCCCTCGGCGTCGATCCTCGAGAGGTGGTGTTCGTCGGAGACTCCTGGGCGCCCGACGTGGAAGGTCCGAGGCGGGCGGGAATGACGGCCGTTCACGTGTGGCGCCAAGATGAGCACAGCGGGCAGTCACCGCCCGAACTGGAGGAGGGTGACCACAGAATCGAGGAACTCTCCGGGCTGTTGGGGATCTTCGGCATGACCTAGTTCTCGGATCACGACCGCGCACGTCGATCAACCACCCAACGTGTGATCGATTCGCCTCGGACAAAAGTCGTGAGGCTTGTCACACGTAGCCCCTTACTCACGTCAATCTGGTTGAGGTGTCCATCGCTAAAAATTGGAAGGGAGAAGGCTGTGGCTGTTGGAGTGACTGCAATCATGATCGGTGTCGAAGACCTTGCCCGCTCGAAGAAATTCTACGGTGAGGGGTTGGGTTGCCCGATCGACCAGGACTATCCCAACCTCGTTTCGGTCAACATGGGTGAGGGATCATCGTCGCTGGCCCTTTATGAACGGGAGGCAGCAGCCCAAGACGCCGACGTCTCCTCCGAAGGCTCCGGCTTCCGAGCAATGTCGTTCCACTTCATCGTTCCGTCGAGCGAAGCCGTCGATGAGATCATGAGCAAGGCAAGCGCTGCTGGTGCCAGTGTGGTGACAGGTGCGGAGGCCGCATAGTGGGGTGGATACTTCGGATACTTCAGCGACCCGGACGGCTATCTCTGGAAGGTGGCTTCCAACGCGTAACCGACCGCCATATGCGATCTCTCACCCACGTCAGCCTACGAAGGTGAGCCGACGGCTGGCCTTCCGTGCTCGGTCAGTCCCTGGGCCAAGGCGACCCGGTCGATGGCCGTCAGCAACTCCAAATGGGTGCCCTTACTTTCCAGCGGGCGCCACCAGACAGGTTCGTCGCACTGCCATGCCTCCGCACGCAAACCCACCTTGGTCACTTTGCCGGTCGCCGTCTGGGGCAATGAGGCAGAGATGCGGACGAATCGGGGGACCCACTTGGGCCCGAGGTCTGGTTGATCATCCAACCACCGGGCGAATCCTTCGGGATCAAAGGCGAGTCCCGGCGCCATTTCCACGGCGGCCATGACCTGGTCGCCGGCTCCAGAGCCGGTGTCCGGGACCGGGTAGACCGCGACCACGGCCACGTCGGGATGGCGCGAGAGCACTGTCTCCACGGGCCCGGCGGCGAAGTTCTCCGAATCGACTCTGAGCCAGTCCCCAGTCCGGCCGGCGAAGTAGAAGTACCCGTCGTGGTCGACGTACCCGAGATCGCCCGTCCAGTACCATCCGTCGCGTAGCCGGTCCTGTTCCGCACTCTCGTGCCTGTAGTAGCCCTCGAACTTTCCGCGTCCGCTTCGATTGACGATCTCACCGATGGCTTCGCCGGCATTGAGCAAGCCTCCTGCCGCGTCGAATTCAGCGCGGGGACACTCCAGGCCAGTGGCGGGGCTTATCACCGCCAAATCCACCGCATCGACCGGTTTGCCCAGGGCGCCCTTGGGCATCCCGAGCACGGGATTGATGGCGGCCCCGCCCTCACTCTGGCCGTACCCCTCAATCAGATAGCAGCCGAAGCGCTTGCGGAAGCGGCTCCGATCGCGCACGGAAGCTTCGGTCCCAAACGCGCTTTGCAGGGTGTTCTCACCATCGTCGGGACGTTCCGGAGTGGCCAGGATGTAGGCAATGGCCTTGCCGACGTAGCTGAACTTTGTCGCTCCGAAGCGCCGGACGTCGCTCATGAACTCAGAGGCGCTGAAACGAGGTCGCACAGCGATGGCGGCTCCCACCATGACCGCGGGCCCCCAGAGCGCCATGAGGGCGTTGCCGTGAAAGAGCGGCATGGGGCAGTAGCAGACATCGTCGGCGACGTAGCCGTAGCCCGGCGCCGCGACTTCGGCGATACCGGCCAGCCGACCTTGCGTGCATCGCACCGCCTTGGGTGTCCCCGTCGTCCCTGATGTGAAGATCAACTGGAACAACGAATCCTCAGCGATCTCACCGGCATGCGCAACCAGATGGCGGGCGTCAATGCCGGCCTCGTCGTCGGCAGCATCGAAACGTGAAAGAAGAGCCTCATAGTGCTTAGAGCCCGTGACCAGAATTTTGTCGGTATCAAGGTCCAGCGAGAGCCCCTCCAACAGGGCGGCACCATCGGCGTCGGTAACCATCATGGAGCAGTCGGTGGCGCGGATGTCAGCGCCCAGCGCTTCTCCCCGCCGGGTGGGGTTTACCCCGACGATGGTCGCTCCGGCCAAGGCAGCACCGTTGAGCCAGAAGAGGTACTCGGGTCCGTTGGGGAGAAGGACGCCGATGTGGGGTGGTCCCTGACCGAACATGGACCGAGCGAGGGCACCCCGGGTCGCACCTTCGGCCACCGCCTGGCGCCAGGTCCATTGCCCCGACGCGTCGAGCACGGCCGGCCGGTCGTCATCTGCCCGCACTGCCACCATGTTCGCCACGGTGGTCATGCTGGCCCGGCCTCCAATGCCCAACCCGATGCGCGCCGCACCAGGCTTCGGTCGATGTGATCGACGCTGGCGGCGCCGCACAGTGCCATGGTCCTGAGGAGCTCCGAGCGATACCATTGGAGGAGGGTGGCCACACCGTCGGACCCACCGGTGGCGAGTGCCCAGAGCGAAGGTCGCCCCACCAGCACCGCTCGTGCCCCGAGCGCGAGAGCCTTCACCACATCAGGGGCGCGCCGGATCCCGCCGTCGACGTATACCTCGGCCCGACCAGCGACCGTATCGACGATCTCCGACAGGATGTCCGCGGTGGCGGGAGCATCGGCCAGTTGGCGGGCACCATGATTCGAGACCACGATGGCCGCAGCGCCCGCGTCGATGCAGCGCACTGCGTCGTCGGCTCGCTGCACACCCTTGGCGACGACCGGGAGGGCGCTCAGGCTGGCCAGCCAACCGATGTCATCTGGCGTGAGGGCCGGTTCGAACTCTCGGGTCACCACTGCCATGAAGCCACCCTCACGCGCACTCTCCGTGCTGGCAGCGGCCAGGTTAGGGAGGGCCAGATCATCAGGGAGGTGGACCCCGGCCCGCCATTCACGGAGGCGGAGCCCCGATACTGGGGCATCGACGGTGAGGACAAGGGCCCCGTATCCGTGCGCGGCGGCGCGCCCGACCAACTCAACCGTGCGGGCCCGATCGCGCAGGATGTAGATCTGCATCCACCGGGGCGCCTCGGGGACGGCAGCCGCCACCTCTTCAAGTGAGCACGTGGCCAGGGAAGAAAGGATCATCAGAGCCCCGGCCTTTGCCGCACCCCGGGCCGTGGCCACTTCACCGTCGGCGTGGGCCAGGCCCTGGATTGCCGTGGGCGCGATGCCCACGGGGGAGGTGACCTGGGTGCCCAGGAGGGTTGTGGTGGTGGTGACGTCGGATATGCCTGCTAGCACCCGGGGATGAAGTTGCCAATGCCCCCAGGCCGCGACGTTTTCCTCCAGGAGCCGCTCGTCATCGGCACCGCCCGAGTAGTAGGCGTAGGCCATCTCCCCGATGAGGTGCCTGGCGTCGTGCTCCAGATCCTCCAGCGACAGGTCCATGGCCCAGGGGGTGGGGGCGGCGGCGCGTCGAGCCCCAGGCGCCGGGTTGGGAGCCGAGGGTTCGGTGCTGTCAGGATGAGCAGACACGGGCCGCATGGTAGGCGGCAGCCGTGCCCACATCCCATTCTCTTCCCACCGGAGGTGCCGTGCGATTCTCCTATGCCGAATCGATGACTGATCCGTCGTTCTACCTCCCACTGGCCCGTGCGGCCGAGGAGGCGGGGTACGACTCCATGGTCGTGCCCGACAGCATCTGCTACCCCGAGGAGTCTGACACCAAGTACCCCTTCAACCCCGATGGCACTAGGGAGTTTCTGGAGGACAAGCCCTTCCTGGAACCGTTCTCGTTGATCCCGGCCATGGGTGCGGTGACGGAGCGCCTGCGTTTCGTCACCTTCGTCATAAAACTGCCCATTCGCCACCCGGTGCTGGTGGCCAAGCAGGTCAGCTCTACTGCCGTGCTGACCAACAATCGACTGCTGCTCGGCGTGGGCACCAGCCCCTGGCCTGAGGACTACACCGTCTGCGGTGTGCCATGGGAAGGACGGGGAAAGCGGATGGACGAGCAGATCACGGTCATGCGAGGCCTGATGGCCGGTGGCTATTTCGAATTCCATGGGGACGTCTTCGATCTGCCATCGGTCAAGATGTCCCCGTCGCCGAGCAAGCCCGTGCCGATCCTGATCGGTGGGCATCACGAGGCGGCATTGAAGCGGGCCGCCATAAGCGGCGACGGATGGCTCCATGGGGGTGGGGAGCCGGAGGATCTGCCCGGACTCCTCGGCCGATTGGCGGAACTCAGACGGCAGCACGGGACCGATACCAAGCCGTTCGAGGTGCACGTTATCTCCCTCGATGCCTACAGTCCCGATGGAGTCAAGCGACTCGAGGAGTTGGGAGTGACTGATGTGATCGTCGGCTTCCGCTGGCCCTACGTGCCCGAGCGGGACACCGAGAGCCTGCAGACGAAGATTGACCACCTGAGAAGCTTCAGTGATGCCGTGATCGACAAGGTTCGTTGAAGAATGGGACTCGCTGAGCGGAAGGGAAATGGACGACATGACCGATGAGACCTTGAACGTTCGCCAGCTGGCCGTCCGCTCGCGCGCCGCCGTGCATGCAAGGGACCGCGACGGGTGGCTGGATCTATTTGCTTCCGACGCGGTGGTGCAGGATCCGATCGGAGTGTCCCCCTTCGACCTCGCGGGCAAGGGGCATCACGGGCGAGAGGCCATTGCTGCCTTTTACGACTCTGTGATCGCGCCGAGCGAAGCCATCACGTTCGAGATTGGGCAGTCGTATCTCTGTGGGGACGAAGTAGCCGATGTGGGGATCATCCGTACGGTCATCGCCGGGGGCTCCCATGAGGCGGTGGTCCATGGCGTCTATACCTACCGTTCCAATGGCGCAGGCAAGTTGGCCTCCCTGCGGGCCTTCTGGGAGATCGACGCGCTCGAGTTGATTGAGCTCAAGGACTGAGCTCGAACCTGCCCCGACCTCGTGGGTGACCTACATTGACCGCCGTGCGCGTCATGGTCCGACCGGGGCTCTTCACCGACGGAGACCCGCCGGCGCTCCTGGGCAGCCGGTGCACGGCCTGCGGGACCTTCCACTTCCCGCGTCACGACACCTGCCCGTACTGCGCCGCTGAAGGTCCCGAGGCGGTTGAGCTGCCCTCGCGCGGCACGTTGTGGGCCTGGACGGCGGTGACGGCGCCGCCTCCGGGTTATGAGGGAGCGACTCCCTACGGCATGGGCGTCGTCGAGCTCCCACATGGCATACGCGTCATCACGCGCCTCACGGTGAGCGATCCCGGGGCATTGGTCTTCGGGCAGTCCATGGAACTGTGCGTCGTCCCACTGCACACCGATGACGAAGGCAACGACGTGATCACCTTTGCATTCGCCCCGTCGGGTGCGCCATGAGCGGCGTGGTCATCTCGGGCGTGGGGATGCACCCGTTCGGGCGGTTCGACGGGGTGTCGACCACCGACATGGGAGTTGCCGCTGTGCGCGCCGCCCTGGCCGAAGCAGGGGTGTCCAAAGGTGGATTTCAGGCCGCCTTCTGCGCCACGGCGTACGGCGGCGTGGCCACCGGCCACAAGGTGCTCAGCCGTCTCGGGATGACCGGCATGCCCATTGTCGACGTCGAGGCGGGCTGCGCCAGCGGCGGGGCCGCGCTCATGCTGGCGGCCGGTGCCATCCGGGCCGGGCAGTACGACACCGTCCTGGTCTTCGGGACCGAGAAGATGCCCAAGGGCATCATCCGATCTTCGTTCTTCGAGCCGTGGCAGGAGGAGGCCGGTCTGGCCGCCACCCCAGCGTTCTTCGGCCTGCGGGCCCAGCGGTTGGCCCTGACCTCGGGGGTGACCAAGGAGCACTTGGCCCAAGTGGTGGTCAAGAACCGGCGTCACGGTGTGGCCAACCTCGACGCCATGTACCAGAAGGAGGTCACGGCGGACCAGGTACTGGCCTCACGGGTGGTGTGCGAGCCGCTCCACCTCTTCATGCTGTGCTCACCAAACGAGGGGGCGGCGGCGGTCGTGCTCAGGCGCGACGATGTGAGTTCAACGGCAGCTGGCACGCCCGTACGGCTGGCCGCGGCAGTGTTGCGGTCGCATCTACCCGGTGCCGTGCTGAGCGAGTCCACGCCCCTGTCAGGCCTGACCGACGACACCGTGCCGGCGCCCACCACCCTGGCCGCCCGCGCCGCCTTCGAAGAGGCAGGACTCGGGCCGGAAGATCTCCATGTGGTGGAGTGCCAGGACACCGACGCCGCCCGTGAACTCCTCTCGTATGAGGAGATTGGCCTCTGTGCGCCCGGTGGCTCCGGAGCGCTGCTGGAGTCGGGGGCCACCACGCTGGGCGGTCGGTTGCCGGTCAACCCGAGTGGCGGTCTGCTGTCAAAGGGTGAGCCTCTGGGCGCGTCCGCCTTGGGCCAGGCCGTCGAGCTGGTGCGCCAGCTGCGGGGCGAGTGCGGTCCCCGTCAAGTCGAAGGCGCCACGACCGCCCTCGCCCACACTGTTGGGCGGGGTGCCAACGCGGGAGTGGTAATCCTCACTCGCTGACCGAGCGGTCCGATGTGGTCCGATGTGGTCCGACTCCGGTCGGCCCGGCTCCACTGCCCGGTCAACGATTGGACAGATCCGAGAGGACCTGGCCCAACTCGTCGAGCGAGGTGATGACGGCGTCCGGCAGTTCGCGGCAGCCTTCGGGCGATCGAAAGATGCCGTCACCGACGCGATCGATCCACACGGCGCGCCACCCTGACCGCTTGGCGCCGACCACGTCGTTGAGGGGGTGGTCGCCCACCAGTACACAGGCGTTGGGCGCCACCTTCAGCTCGCGCTCGACCACGGCGAAGATCCCCCGGTCGGGTTTGGCCATCTTGTGGTCCTGGGCGAAGACCACCGACTCGAAGAAATTCCCCAGACCGATGGTCTCGGGAAGCCGGCTCCCGTTGGAGAGAAGCCCGAGGCGATAGCAGGGACGCAGCTCCTTCAGGCACGGGAGGGCGTCGGCGAAGAGCGCGGGGTCAAGGTCGCGGTGGTGGAAATACGAGGCCGTCAGCTGTTCGGCCAGCGCCGCATCCTGGCCTTCGTCCCACTGGCCTCCCGCACTGCGTAGGCGACTAAGTGTGCGGGCGAAGCCGAGCTTGCGGAGTCTCCTCAGGTTGAACTCAACGCCGTCCATCTCGAGTGCTACCTGGTTGCGGTCCTCGGCGAGATTCCGAATGCGGAGTTGATCGGTCTGCTCTCCCGGGCGGGCCGATCGGAGCTCTTCGAGCACGGCGACCAGCGCGGTGCGCATCACCTTCTGGAAGTCCCACAGGGTCTGGTCGCCATCAAAGAGGACGGCTTGGATCACACGATCCCGCCCATCAGGCGACGAGGACAACCTTGCCCAACTTGGCGCCGCCCGAGAACCGCTCATAGGCGGCGCCGGCCTCCGCGAGGGGGAAGGTGGCGCAGATCGGTACCGTGATGCGCCCCGTCGCCAAGAGGGGGAGGGCGTGGGCGGCCACGGCGGCGGCCACATTTGCCTTCTCCCGCCGACTACGGGAGCGCAGGGTCGAAGCTCCGATGCGGGCCCGGGTTCCCATGAGGTGGGCCAGGTTCAGCTCGATCTTGGCTCCCGATCCGATGCCGATCACCACCACCCGCGCTCCCGTGGCCAGGTGGGGCAGGACACCGGGAAGGCTGGCCGCCCCGATGAGCTCGAGCACGACGTCATAGGGACCCTCTCGGGCCACGTCCTCGGGATCGATGACCACCGAGGCGCCGAGGGCGGCGACCTCGTGGCGGCGGCCCTGATCGCGTACCGTGGCGACCACGACCGCTCCGGCGGCGGCGGCCAGCTGTACCCCGGCGGTCCCCACGCCCCCGGCCGCGCCCGTCACCAGCACACGCTCGCCCAGGCGGAGCTCGCCCTGGGTGAACAGGGCGTCGAAGGCGGTCGAGTACCCCTCGGGGAACCCCCCCGCCTCCGGCCAGGGCAGGGAGGCGGGGACGGCCAAGGCATGGGTCTCGTCGACCACGGACATGGTGGCCTGCGCCCCCCCGCCCACGACCGCCATGACCCGGTCACCGGGGGCGAAGCGGGTCACCTGGGAGCCGACGGCCACGACCGGCCCGGCCAGTTCCAATCCCGGGATGTCGGCCGGCGAGCCGGGGGGCGCGGGGTAGAGGCCCAGGCGCTGGATCATGTCGGCGCCGTTGACGCCGGCGGCCTGGACGGCGACCAGGAGCTCGGTGTCGCCGGGCACCGGGTCGGCGCGCTCTTCCCAGTGCAGTTCCCCGTCCCGGATCACCACGGCGTGCATGGGGTTCACCCTAGACAGGCCGGCGGGATGTCGTCCCTGGACGGGGGAGGGGCTTCGACCGGTATCCTCACGTTTCATGGCTCTCTACGACATCCCCATCCACACCCTCCAAGGTGCCGACTCGAAGCTGGGCTCCTTTGCCGGCCAGACGCTGCTCGTGGTCAACGTGGCCTCCAAGTGCGGCCTGACCCCGCAGTACGAGGGGCTCGAGCGACTCCAGAAGGCCTACGGAGACCGTGGGTTCTCGGTGGTCGGCTTCCCCTGTAACCAATTCCTGGGGCAGGAGCCGGGCTCGGCCGAGGAGATCGCCCAGTTCTGCTCGGCCACCTACGGCGTCAGCTTCCCGCTCATGGAGAAGATCGATGTCAACGGTGACAATCGCCACCCCATTTACGCCGAGCTCACGGCCACCCCGGATTCCGAGGGCGCGGCAGGTGACATCACGTGGAACTTCGAGAAGTTCCTGGTGTCGGGCACCGGTGAGATCGTCGGGCGTTTCCGGCCTCAGATTGAGCCCGAGGACCCGGCCATCGTCGACGCCATTGAGGCTTCGCTGTCGGCTTGACGGCGCCGGGCCCCTCGCCGGCGGGGTTCGCCGCGTCCATCTTCGACATGGACGGGCTGCTCCTCGACTCCGAGATCCTCTGGCACGAGGCCGAGATCGAGATCCTGGTCGACCTGGGCGTGCCTCTCGACCCCGACGGATGCCGCAGCACGAAGGGCATGTTCGTGGGGGAGGTGACCGAGTACTGGCATGCGCAGTATCGATGGGCGGGCCCGACCCCGGCCGAGGTGGCGGTGACCATCGTCGACCGCGTCATCGCCTTGTTGCTGTCCAAGGGAGAGCTCAAGCCGGGCGCCGAGCACGCCATCGCCCTGTGCGCCGAACGTGGCCTGCCGCTGGCGGTGGCCTCCTCCTCGCAGTACCGACTGATTGAGGCGGCGCTCGATCATTTCGACTTGCGGCGGCACTTCGCGCTCCTTCACTCGGCCGAGGACGAGGAGTACGGCAAGCCGCACCCGGCCGTCTTCCTGACCGCGGCCTCCAAGCTGGGCGCTGCGCCCCGGCGCTGCCTGGTCTGGGAGGACGCCCCAGCGGGCGTGCTGGCCGCCAAGGCGGCATCGATGGCCTGCATCGCGGTGCCCGAGCAGGGCGAAGGGCACCATCCGGCCTTCGGATTGGCCGACGCCGTCCTCGACTCGCTCCTCGACATGGACGCGGCGGGTTTCGACGAGATGGAGCGCCGGTGCGTCGTTGTTGGCACGGGAACGGCGGGGTGAGTCGGGTGAGGAGCGCAGCGGTCCTGGTGTTGGTGGCCGGTCTCGGCGTGTCGGCCTGCGGGACCACCAAGGCGAATCCGACGTCCGCTGCCTCGAGGACGACGACGACCACCGCCTACGCCACGACCGTGACGTCCACCGGCCCGGTCAACGCGGCCGCCGTGCCACTCGGCGACGGCTACGTCTCCTCGACGCCCATGGTGGGCTACGTCGACTCGTGCCAGACGTCGTTCGGGGGGATCGGGGGAGCACAGGTCGTGGGGCCATGGATCGACACCACCCACAAGACGTGGAACTCGCTGACCAAGATCAGTGTCCAGGGCACCGTGCATTGGGAGGCGAGCTATGCCGCCACCGTGTCGGGAGGACAAAGGGTCATCAAGACCACCGATCTCCCCACCAACCACACGACCGGCACCTTCCCGGTGGGCAGCGGCGACCCGGCCTACGAGTACGACCGCAATCCGAACTCCATCACGGCGCAGTCCATCGACTGGTCACTCCCGGCCAACCCGGTGGCGGCATCGACGCCCACCTGCACGTCAGGTGGGACCATCGGCGTGCTCTCCGACGGGGTGCTGCTCTTCAATGCACTCGATGGCGAGGGCAGGGACGCCGGGGCGCACGAGGTCCTCGACTCCTGTGGTGAGCACCCCCAGATGGGCGGCGTCCTGCACCACCATGGGGTTCCCTCCTGCCTGGTGGACCAGGCGACGGGGAAGTCGACCCAGGTCGGCTACGCCATCGACGGGTTCGGCATCTTTGTCGAGCGCGGTTCGGGAGGCGCAATGGTGACCAACTCCGACCTCGATGCCTGTCACGGCCGGACGTCCACCGTCCTGTGGAACGGCCAGGAGCAGTCGATCTATCACTACGACGCCACCCTGGAGTACCCCTACACCGTGGGGTGCTTCCACGGCACGCCGATCAGCACCGGCGGCGCAGGGTGACCATCCATCGGTGGACCAGCAGCCTACTCGGAGTCCTCGGCTTGTTCGGAGGTCTCCTGGTGGTGCCGGGTGCAGTGGGCGCGGCTCCATCGACAACCGGATGGGGAGCCACGGCCCAGATGCCGTGTGACCCGCTCGACACCAGTCAGTGCATGATGCCGTTCCCCAACGACTTCTATACCGTCAGCGAACCATCCATGCCGACGGGCCGGTGAGTGTTCTTCCCGCCCGGCGCCTTCCCGGCTGCAGTGGGTGGGTCTGCCTTCGACCCGACACCCCGGGAGCACAACGACGGCTTCAGCCCCGGTTCGACCATCTTGACCCATGTTCTAGGGGTGAGCCTCTCGGCCAGCAAGGTGGCGACGATCTCGGACATGGGGGACTCGCTCTCGGCGCAGAGTCCCGTCGTCCTGCTCGATGCCACCACCCATTGTGCGGCCTCTGCATCGAGGGGCTCGATCCGCACGCTGAATGAGGTATCCACGTGCGCACGGGCCCCGGGTGATGGTGGGTGACGCACAGCCTCTATCCTTTCCGACACGCCGAGGGTGCCCGTACCCGTGGCGCCAACCGTAGGGATCCCGTGTTCACCCCTGTCCCCCCCGATACAGACTTTGTCGCCCTTGAGCAGGCCGAACTGGCCCGCTGGGCTTCCCATCGCGTCTTCGAACGCTCAATGGAGCAACGAGAGGGAGCCGCGCCGTGGATCTTCTTCGAGGGGCCTCCCACGGCCAACGGCCTGCCGAAGCTGCACCACGTGTGGGCCCGGGTCTACAAGGACCTCTTCTGTCGTTTCCACGCCATGGACGGCGCCTACGTGGCCCGAATGGCCGGTTGGGACACCCACGGCCTTCCGGTCGAGGTCGAAGTGGAGAAGAAGCTCGGCATCACCTCCAAGGTGCAGATTGAGGATCAGGTCGGCATCGCCGAATTCACCCGCCTGTGCCGAGAGTCGGTGTACTCCTACGTGGATGAGTGGACCCGCCTGACCACCCGCATCGGCTACTGGGTCGACATGGACGCGGCCTACTGGACCTTGAGCCCGGCCTACATCGAGTCCGTGTGGTGGCTCCTGCAACAGCTCTTCGACCAGGGCCTGCTCTACGAGGATCTCAAGGTCGTCCCGTACTGCCCGCGCTGTGGCACCGCGCTCTCCAGTCACGAGCTGGGGCAGCCCGGCGTGTACACCGACGAAGAGGACGAGTCGGCCTATGTGCGCCTGACCATCGTCGACCCGGACCCCGGCGTGGTCGGCGAGGCGCAGTGGCTGGCCCTGTGGACGACCACGCCCTGGACGCTGCTTTCCAACACCGGCGTGGCGGTCAACCCGGACCTGACGTACGCCGTGGTCGACGGGATGGTGATGGCCGAGGACCTGGTGGACGCCGTCATGGGGGACGGGGCGGCCGCCCGCATCTCACATCGGGTGCGCGGCAGCACCCTGGTCGGCCTGCACTACACCCGGCCCTTCGACGACCTGGCACCCCCACCCGGCGCCGACGGCTGGCGGGTGGTTGGGGCCGACTACGTCACCACCGAGGAAGGGACGGGGCTGGTGCACCTGGCCCCCGCGTTCGGTGAGATCGACCGCCAGATCGGGCGCGAGAGCGGCCTGCCCACTCTCAACCCGGTGGGCCCCGACGGGTGCTTCGGCCCTGATATCGAGTGGCTGGCCGGCCAGGACGTGCGGTCCGCCAACGGAATCATCAACAATCGCCTCGAGGCATCGGGCCTTTTGATCCGCCGCTTCCCCTACGTGCACTCCTATCCGCACTGCTGGCGTTGCCAGACCCCGCTCATCTACTGGGGCAAGCCGAGCTGGTACATCGCCACCTCCACCCGGAAGGATGACCTCCTGGCGGCCAACGCCACGGTCGATTGGCACCCAGGGCACATCCGCGACGGCCGGTTCGGGGAGTGGCTGTCCAACAACGTCGACTGGGCGCTGTCCCGCGACCGCTTCTGGGGCACCCCGCTGCCCATCTGGCGCTGCGGGCGGAACCATCTGCGCTGCGTCGGTTCCCTGTCCGAGCTTTCCGACCTGTGCGGGACAGACGTGACCGGCATCGATCCCCACCGGCCGGTGATCGACAAGGTGGCCTTCCCCTGCTCGACCTGCGCCGCCGAAGGCCTGGACGACGAGGCGTCCGTGGCGCGCCGGGTGGAGCCTGTCATTGATGCCTGGTTCGACTCCGGATCGATGCCGTCAGCCCAGGTCGGCTACCCCCACCAAGCGGGCTCGGCCGAGGCATTCACCTTTCCGGCCGACTTCATTTCCGAAGCCATCGACCAGACGCGGGGCTGGTTCTATTCCCTCCTGGCCATCAACACCCTGGTCTTCGGCGAGAGCCCCTACAAGCATGTGGTCTGCCTGGGCCACATCATCGACGCCGACGGGCGGAAGATGTCCAAGTCGCTGGGCAACACCATCGACCCCTGGTTGATCCTCGATACTCGCGGCGCCGACGCCTTGCGCTGGTGGATGTTCAGCCAGGGCTCGCCGTGGACGCCGACCCGGGCCACCCTGGCGGGCATCGACACGTCCATGCGGGACATGCTGATCACGCTGTGGAACACGTTCAGCTTCTTCTCCACCTACGCCTCATTGAACGGCTTCGATCCGGCGGACTCCGAGGTCCCACCGTCCGGTGCACGGGGCCCCCTTGACCGCTGGATCCTGTCGCGCCTGTCCAGCACCGTCACCACCACCACCGCCGCCCTGGAGGCCTATGAGCCGCTCACCGCCGCCTCGGCGCTGGGAAGTCTGGTCGACGATCTCTCCAACTGGTTCGTGCGGCGTAGTCGCCGCCGTTTTTGGCGCACCGATCCCGACGCCCCGGCGGGCGACACCCTGGCGGCCCAGGCGACGCTCCATGAGGTGTTGACCACGGTGTCATTGTTGCTGGCCCCGTTCTGCCCGTTTGTGGCCGACACCGTGTGGCGGTCACTGACCTGGGCCGGTGAGGACGACTCGGTGCACCTGGCTGACTGGCCCGAGGCGGAGGCAGCTCTGGTCGACCCCGAACTTGAAGCCCAGATGGCGCTGGCCCGCCGCCTGACGTCTCTCGGTCGCGCTGCACGCGGCGAGGCCGGCGTCAAGGTACGCCAACCTCTGTCCCGTGCCTTGGTCTTCCTGCCGAGCGATGCCCCGGCGATCCTGCATGACATCGTGGCCGATGAGCTCAACGTCGACGCGATCGATGTGGCCGACGAATTGGGCGATGTGCTTGAGTTCGAATTGGTCCCCAACTTCCGTACTCTCGGGCCGCGCCTCGGGGAGCGGGTCAAAGACCTCAAGCCGGCGCTGGCGGCGCTCGATGGTGTCGAGGCGGCTGCAGCCCTGGAGGCCGGGCTGTCGATCTCCATCATGCTGGGTGGTGAGACGGTGGACCTCGGGACCGAGGACGTTCAACTCAGGGTGAGAGGACAGCAGGGATTCGCCGTCTCCCGTGAGGGGGGCGAGGTGGTGGCGCTCGACCTGACTCTGGACGACGCCCTGCGCCAGCGGGGCCTCGTCCGTGAGGTGGTCCGCCAGCTGCAGGACCTGCGCAAGACGAGCGGTCTTGATGTCTCCGATCGGATTCACCTGCACACGGTGGGCCTGGAGTCCATCGCCGGGCATCTGGACTTCATCGCCCGTGAGGTACTGGCCGTCGCCATCGTCGCCGGTCCCGGGGAGGGTGAAGGCGTTCTTCTCGACCTGGAGACCGATGATGGCGCGTTGCCGGTGCAGGTGTGGTTGACGAAAGCATGACAGCTACCCCGCAAGGGCCTCTCAACGCTACGGATCAACCGGAACGCGGCGGGAAGTCTCAAGCAGGCATTACGGGCGCACCCCTGGCGACCGCTCTGACCAGCGGGACAGGGCAACCCGGACCCGCTGGTGCAGCCCCCCGGGGCCGGCTAACGCGAGCTGAGCTGCCGGCAGGCGGCATCGTATTGGGAGACGGCGGCCGTGCTGCCAGCATGAGCCGTGGACCCCTGTCCGTTACCGGCGTAGACGGTACCGGCGGTTCCCGGACTCGTCTCGTTGAAAGCAGAACCGGGTGCGCTCGCCGCTTGACCCGGCTCTGCGGGGGCGGTAGTCGTGCAGTTGAAGCCAGCTGTAGTGCCTGGCTGGCCAGTCGTCGGGTTCTGGGTGGCCCCAACTGAGGCAGCCGGAACGAGCAACGTCCCGGCAGCAAATACCCCAAGTACACAAGCCTTTCGAAGAAGCTTCATATTCCTACTCCCTACCTTGTCCACGTTGTACTTCTGTATACGGTCAATTGCACGAAAAGGATCATTTTGGCGGAGAAACCGCATTTCGGTGGGGGTGCTCGACCCGGCTCAACTCGGCCTCGCTTCTCCGCCTCCGGTCGAGGTTGGGGTGGCCACGCAAGCCGATCTGCTGCGTGCTCGTCACTGTGACCGCAAGAATCGAGCTGTGAGTCTGGCCGACTGCATGGCCGTCGAGACCGCAGGGTCAGCGGGATCTCAGCTCGCTTCCGCCGACCCGCATCTCCTCGATCTGTGCCGGGATCCAGGCATCACTGTCATCCCATTTCCGGACCCGGGTGTGACCGACCGGCACTTATGAAGCGCCGTCATTCCGACCACTGCATACGAGCAATCAAATCGGCCGCGCGCCTTTGTATTAGGTGAACTTGCCGGACTGCTGGGGGCTGAATCGCCAGATGTACAGACCAAAGGTGATCAGCCAGATTGTCACTGGGTAGGCAGCCACCCGCTCCATCATCCCGCCACCGATGCCAAAAAACTTGTGCGAAGCGAAGCACACCAGGGCCGTCAGTGACATGCTGCTGAATGTCAGCATGGAGCGCCGCATGGACTCTGGGAGGATGAGCACGGCCCCCAGTACGAAGATGGCGACATTGCCGAGTCCGATCGCAAGAGCGGCTCCGACAATGTGCACGGTCCGGTTCTCATTTTCGGGGAAGAATCCGACGAGGATCGCCCCGAAACCGCCTAATGCCATCAGACCGAATCCGAGCATCGCAGCGCGCCGTTCTCGAGGGACTCTGTCGGTGAACTCATGGTAGAGCAGGGTCGAGCCGACCACCATGACGAGGCCGAGAACAAGGAACCCGACGTAATCCATGAGCCACCAACGAGGTGAGCACATTGGCGGGGCGCCGTACCCTCCGCAGCTTGTTTCGCCGAGATCGCTGATCGTGTTCGAGACCAAGCTGTAGCTGGGGCTGAAGATCCAAGCCACGATGACCTGTATCAAGAAGTAGAGGCTTGCAGCCGTGAAGATGGCGGGGCCGAGTGACGGATGCGCGTCCCGCCTTTCTCCGATCCATCGAACAACCCGAATATTGCTCTTGTATGGGTCTGCCACAGAATCGCTTCGGTGTTGATTCTCCACTGATCCTCCCCGCCGTCCGTCTCAGTGAGACTGTTCATGACGCTAGCGCGATCAACCGCGAATCCTCATGATCTGGTCATCCAACTTAGAGTTGACCACCCCGCCGGATCCGGCCTTGCGCATCCAAGCTGCGCCCCACTTCGGTGCAAAGCCTGGATTGAGACATATCAGCCGCGCCAGAGGGGCTCGAGACGGCGAGAGGAGTTGGTGTTTCGTGGCCGGGCGCGCTCGGAATGTCATCCAACCGGCGGATCGGTTCGTGCATGCCATCGGAACCAGATGAGGTAGGTGACGGTGCCGCAGAGGATTGGAAGGAAATATGTTGTGAGTCGCCAGATCAGGTCTGCGGTCAACGCCCGGGTGGGACTTGCGCCGAAGATCTACATCATGCTTATAAACGCCACGTCGAAGGTGCCGAGGCCACCCGGCGTGATCGGCATCGCACTGGCGAGCCGTGCTACTGCAAACGATGCGAATACGGCGGCCACCGTCATTCGACCTGCGCTGATGCCTGCAGCCTCGACAATGATGAGGATGAGCGCGAAGCCCGCCGCCTGATTGGCCAGAGCTGCCCACGTGAGCGGCCAACCTCGGTGACGCACCAAGTGGACGGTCTGACTGCGGAAACGAAGCAACGATTGCTCGATCCGGTCTCCCGCTGGCCTCCGGAAGAGATGCAGCCCACCGTTGAGGGCGCGATCGGCCTGGTGACCGAGCCAGCGGGCACTTACCTCGGACCGGAACGCCAACCGCAGGACCACACCGGAGGCGCCGATCACCGCCACCCCCGCCAGGGCGGTTTCCACGACCAGGAGCCTCGGGTGCCCCGTGACCGCCAAGAGCGCGGCAGCAACCACCGGAAGGGCGAGTCTTGCGCCGATATTCCAGATCCCAGTTGTCAAGACGGCGGTGGATATGACGACATCAGCGAAGCCGAAGGAGGAGAACATCTTGTACGTCTTCCCAATGGCCACCGCACCGCCGGCGGGCACTGTGTTCGAGATGGCGGTGACGGTCTCGATTTGGAGAATGCCGGGCAAGAATCGAAGTCCCGGCATGGCCGCCTGGTAGGGCCAGACACCGGAGATCTGGTTGACGGCGGCCGCTCAGGCGATCGCCACCCATGGCCCACCGCCCAGATGGCTCAGGCGAGCCCAGGCGCTGGAATAGCTCGCGAACTTCGGAGTCACTCCAACCAGGATGAAGATCATCAGAGCCAGGCTCGCGCCACCACCAAGTATTTTTCGCCAATGCGTAGTGGTTTTGCCCTGCCTCGGCTCTTCGTGTCCCATGTCGAGTTCAACCCGATCGTAGGTTCAACGCAGGGGTCAGACACGGGAGCTTCCGAGGTTGTGCGGTCCGATCACGAATTGAGAAGACAGGACGATGCGTTCAACGATGGGCTCGGTCGAGGTTTCCCGCGCTACTCCTCGTCTCCCTTCGTGGAGGACCGTCCGCTCTGACTCAAGAGAACCGCTTGCAGGGATCTACAAGAGGGAGCAAACTCTCGCCGAACGATTGGAAGCTCATGGCACAGACCCCGGTGACAACGTGGCGCGTACCGCGAGAGAACCTTGTGTTGCCGGCCGTGCTGTTGGGACTGGCGGCACTCGGTTGGTGGTGGTCGGCCCGGATGGCCCACGAGATGGTGCCGGGGATGGCTCTGGGCTCGTCCATGGGGCCGGCCTCGATGTCACTCGTGGCCTTCGTCGGTGCCTGGGTGGCCATGATGGCGGCGATGATGTTCCCGGCGATCTTGCCCGTGATCAGCATCTATCGCCGGGCCGCCGGTCTCGGCCGCGCCGCGCCGACGCCGATATTCGTCGCCGGGTACCTCTTCGTCTGGTCGGCGATCGCCATCCCCGCCTTTTTTGCCTGGCGGGCGACGCAGGACTCCCTCCGCCACGCAACGCCGGGGGCGGGCCGACTGGCCGGCGCCGTATTGCTGCTCGCCGTCGCGTACCAGGTCTCACCGCTGAAATCAGTGTGCCTCAAGCACTGTCGTTCTCCAATGTCGTTCTTCTTGCGCCAGCGCCAGAATCTCCGCCGTCCGATCGGCGCGGTGACCGCCGGCGCCAGCCACGGACTGGTGTGCCTGGGGTGCTGCTGGGCGCTCATGGCCGTTCTGGTTGCCCTCGGCAC
>PNAT01000186.1 GCA_003169675.1 Acidimicrobiaceae bacterium | reverse complement strand
CGCCGGTTATACAGGTGATCCACCTCCTGGGATAGGCATCCGAGGGATTCTCGGGTGCATACCCGAGCAGGAGGTGTGCGGTGAAGTGGAGTCCGTCATTCGAGTGTCACGTCCGTCCCGACGGTGAAGTCGAGTATCGAATTGGCCACCAACTGGTCGACGAGTTCTTGGAGTTCGTGGTCGGCCGGGCCCGCCCCAACACCGTGCGGGCCTATGCGCACGACCTGAGCGTCTTCTTCTCGGTGGTGGCGAAGGACCCCACCGAGGTGAGGCCCAAAGACGTCATGTCCTTCGTCACCTCGCAACGACGTCCACGCCCCGGGGCCGAGAACGTGGTGCGCATCGCCGATGGCTCCGCGGGTCTGTCGGCGGCGACGATCAAGCGCCGACTGGCCGCTGTCTCGAGCTTCTATGGCTACCTGATTACCCGCGACGACGTCGACGTCAGCGCCAACCCGGTCCCTCGGGGCATCGCCACCCGCCAGAGCCGCTCTCGGGGCGGACGGGGCCTGCCCCTGGTGCGTGGGGTGCGCCGGCTGCCCCGGATCCTCGATGCCGACGAGGTCGAGTCGCTCATGGGCGCACTGCGCACCGAGCGGGACCGGGCCATGACCCAGGCCATGGTGCTCGGAGGGCTCCGGCGCTGCGAGGTGCTCGGTCTGCGCCTGGGTGACCTTCGCCTGGGCGAGTGGCGAGTGCTGATCACCGAGGGCAAGGGCGGACACCAACGACTGGTGCCGCTCTCGCCGACCTTCTTCGCCACCGTGGCCCGCTACATGGACCACGAGCGACCGGAAGAGACGACGACGGACTCGCTCTTCGTCTCGCTCAAAGGAGTTCGTCGGGGCCAGCCCCTCTCGGTCCCGGGTCTGGACCAGATCATCAGCGCCGCCCGCGAGCGTGCGGGTCTCAGCCACGGCACCTGCCACGAGCTGCGCCACACCTGCTTCACCCGGTTGCGCGAGGCGGGGATGGCCATAGAAGCCATCCAGGC
This sequence comes from Acidimicrobiaceae bacterium, assembly GCA_003169675.1. Lineage (GTDB taxonomy): Bacteria > Actinomycetota > Acidimicrobiia > Acidimicrobiales > RAAP-2 > Bog-473. The sequence continues at coordinate 20,368 of PNAT01000186.1, read as the reverse complement.
CCAGGCCGGGCACCGATCGATCAGCTCCACTCGGGTCTACTTGCACCTTGACATGCACTGGCTGGCCGACGAGTACCGCCGAGCCATTGAAGCCATCGAGGCCCAGGCGCAGATGGGGGTGGCCCAATGACCGCGCTGGCGGCAACACTGCGTCCGGTGCCACGCAGACGTGGCGGTGGCACACCCGAGGTGACGTGGGCACAGATCAACGCCAGAGCACCCCTGATGGTGGCCACCATGGCCTCCTACCTGGAACAACTCGAGGTGTCGGCCCGTCCGAGCACCCAGGCCGATGCCGACCTGACGTTGCGGCTCTTCGCCCATCGGGTCACCGTCACCGATCCGGGATGCGTTGCCGTCGCCGACATCGGGCGGGTCCACATCGAGGACTTCAAGCGCTGGCTGGCGGCCCGTCCGGGCAAGAACGCCAAAGGGCTGGCCACCATCACCATCCGGCACCGCCTCAGCACCATGCGGACCTTCTTCGAGCGCATCATGGAATGGGAGTACGACGACGCTCCCGCCCGCCTCCTCGTTTACTCGAGTGACTTCCCCGCCCTCGACGAGCCCCTGCCGAAATTCTTGGACGACCCCACGGCACAGAAGTTCATGGCCGCCCTGGCGGTCGACCCGAACTTGCGCCGTCGCCTCATGGTCGAGTTACTAGCCCGCACCGGCATACGGGTCGGTGAGCTCGGCGGTCTCGAAGACGACGCCATGGTGCGTTATGACGGGGTCGATCGCCTGCGGATCCCCGTCGGCAAGCTCCACAATGACCGCCACGTGCCGCTGCTCCCGATGCTGGTCGACCTCATTGGCGACTACAAGGCTCTACGCGGCCCGTCGCGCTCGGGGCACCTGCTCGAACGCGACGACGGCCGAGCCTTCGACCGACGTACCGTGCACCGCTACGTCGCCGCAGTGGCCAAGCGGGCCGGGGTCGGCCACGTCCACCCCCACCAGCTGCGCCACACGCTCGCCACCCAGTCCATCAACCGCGGCATGAGCTTCGAAGCGATCGCCGCCTTGCTCGGCCACCGTTCCATGGACATGACGCTGACCTACGCGCGCATTTCGGACCGCACCGTCGCCGAGGCGTACTTCAAGGTGACCGAGGCGGTCGAGGCCGAGTACTACGGACTCTCCAGTGCGACCCTTGCACCGACTGCAGTCTCTGGCACTCAGTTGGCCCGCCCCGACCATCGTCGGCTGCTCGCCAACGGTCGCTGCACGCGGCCCGCCCTCCTCGACTGCGCCTTCGAGAGCGTCTGCGAACGATGCGGATTCTTCGAGACCGGGCCCAAGTTCCTCACCATCTTGAAGCGCCAGCGCAAGCACGCCGACGAGCGGGGCCAGAGCGACCGTCGTCAGCTCTTCGACGGCCTCATCGAAGGAGTCGCCGATGCCCAGTGAGTGTGCTTCCATAGGAGTCAGCCCAGGACCTACGGATCACATGTATAACGCCGGTTATGGGCACGCCTCTGGCTATGATGGAACGCCGTTTCTGCCGGGGGGGCAAACCGGCAACAACATTCGCCGTCCCGGTAACGACCAGTCGAAGGTTTGATGCCATATCAGCAGTCATCTTCACTGAACGGGTCGAGTTGACATCGTTATGAAGTCGCGTGCCCACCGAGGCTGGAAGAACGTCCAGGGTCCTTGCACAGTGCCGGACAGAAGCTTGCTCCCGTTATCCGGTGCGGCGAGGCCGCCCGGGATTGGGGGGTCGTAGGTGGCGAGGACAGTCCAGTTTGGGTTGATGTCGAGCTGCATGGCGCGCACAACCCCAGCGCCCACGAGGACTTGGGCGAGCTGCAAGGGATCGAGACCAGGGCCGATGGCATAGACGAGGGCGCCATTTGCGGTTACTCCGAGCCCGGACCGCCACTGGTTTTCGATGCCTGGGACCGAATGGGCACATGAGGTTGCTCCACATGTCGAGCCCCAAGCTTGCCAGTTGGGGCTCTCTGCTTGCGGTGTCGGTTGGCCAGCCGCGACGAGCGGCACAAGGTTTTGGCGGACGCCAACGACATTTGGAGCCATCGACACATCGCTACCCCAGGCGCCGACATTGATGCTCCCGTCCGAGTAGATGACGATGGAGGCTGCACCTATCACAAGCGGGTCAACCATGCGCCCTTCAGTGAAGTAACCCCCATTGGCGGCATTCATGTAGAAGCCACCGTTGAACACCGCCACCACTGATGCCGCCTGCGCCGGTTCAATCGGCGCCGTGTAGAGGTAGGGGCCACCACCGGGACTCTGGGAGCCCGAGTACAACTGGGCAACCAATAGCCGGGTGTCCATCCAGGCGATCCCGGCCGACTGGGTGCCTCCAGGCGGAATGAGGGTCGTTTCGTAGACCGCTGGCACCCCTCCGACAGCACGACCGACGGGACTCCACGCCCCCTCTCCCGTGTACATCGTGCCGTCCAAGGGTGCCAGGTTCCCCGGGGTGGGCAATCGCGAAACGCGAGGTCTCATGTGCTGCTCCACCGGGTTCGGCGAGATTGCCGTGGTGGGTTTGGTCGTATTCGATGCCCTCACCGTCGTCGCGGGCGGCGTGACCGGGCTTGTCGAGGGAATAAGCGCGGCCCTCTTACCGGTGCCGCATGACACCAGCACGAGCGTCAGGATGAAGAACGTCGACAGCCGGGCCAAGGTCCTCACACTCGTTCGAGGCTGGACGAATGACATCTCTTCAGGCTAGAGAGCACAGGCAGGAGGAGGATGTCGGGTCCGCCCATTTCCTTGCCTGGCGGATTATGCAGGCGATGACTCGGATCACTCGAAGGAGGTGCCCCAAATACGCCGGGATGGTGGGATGGAGTTGACCCGCTCTCGTGGACACCTCCAGTCCTGGCCGTCGTATATTTGGGGGCACCCCGAGGGCCCAGGAATACCGGTCCGTAAGAGGATCCTGGAATGGCAACGCGAGCTGACCCATCGGTCTCGGCGCTCACGCCTGGTGCTGTGTCATGAACGATACATCCGGGCCACCCAAATGGTTCCTTCGGACGCGCATATTTGAGCTAGTCGTCGATACGCGCTGCCGAATCGGGCCCCGTCTGGCGATGGCTCTAGCCCAAGAAGAGCCCCGTCCATGAAGGCGGAAGCTTCAAGGTGGTCACGAGCGAGGGGCGCTCAGGTGGCCGGAACTGTCGTGGCCGGGAATCCTTTACCGGCAAGGTCAGGCCCGATGATCACGACGATGTCAAGGCCAGTGGCGTTCGCGACCGGTACGGCCCCGGTCAGCGGTTGGACCGCTGTCTTCGGCACGCCAAGCTCGGAAGCGACCAGCGCGGCCGCTTGTTGCTGCGACGGGGCGTAGTAGATCGTCGTCGTCGACACCGCGGACGTACTGTTCCGCGGAGTGGAGACATTCCACCCGTTTTGCTGGAGCTGCTGGGTGAAATGGCCGGCTGCGTTGGCTTCCTGAGTGCCGTTTACCACGAGAACCTTCACACTTGAATGAGCCACGGTCGACGTGGTCGTTGATAGCCGGTGTAGGAAAGTCGTCGCGGTACTGGAAGTCGACGCGGTGCCGGAAGTCGACGCGGCCTTGAAGTGAGGACCGACCACCGCTCCTACAAATCCCGCGAGGGCGAGTGCTCCCAACAATGCAATGGCGATGCCGATACGCCTACCCCAAGACGTCCGCTCGTACGCGTGGAGAGGACTCACGATGCAGATCTTAGAGAGCGCGAGAGTGGGAAGCTCTTTGTCGGAGCCGGCCCGCCCGCGGCTCTCGCCCCCAGGCTAGTATGCCATTCCGTGAGCGGAACCCGCTCCGGGAGCGGCGCAGTTCCGACGGCCCGGCACAACGGGACCGTCCCGTAAGACCGGCCGAGGGGAGACTCACGCACAGGTACGTCGTACCGGGACATCCGACGGCACGGTTCGGACGCTGTTCACCCGCCGACCCGGGTACCCCAGAATGCTCAGGCATTTCTTCGCCACGCTGTATCCCCGACCGCCGGGCTGAGGGCACCCCGGAGGGTGTCGGTGCTTGCTGGCGTTGACATGCTGCAAGGCGGCACCTCGGAGGCATGCCTCACTTGCTTATCGCGCCGTTAAAGTGGGACACCTCGATGGGAGCGCTGAAGTTGAACGTTGCCGACGTACGTCGCTTCCTCGGTCACAATCTGGCAGCCCTCGGCTAGAGCTCCAGCGCCTCCGAGAGGAATTCTAGGGGCCCAGTGCTCGCGAATGTTCACCGACCAGGAACGGCCCGATCTGGGCACCCTGCTGATGCGCCACTGCCATGGCTGGGCGCAACGGGAGGCATGGGCACGGCAAGGCCATAGGTCGTGTGTCATTTGGGAAGGCCAGACTGAAAGACCGCTCACTGAGACTGACCTGGCTGGCGAGGTTGCGAGTCGAGGTGCCGAACGATCCTCGCGGCGATACTTAGGTAACTGCTTAACTGAAGTCTGGCAACCAACTACACTTAGGTAGGTGGTTAACCGTTTGGGGAATCTCGATCGGGTGTTCCAGGCACTGGGCGACCCGAGTCGGCGGGCCATCGTGGCGAAACTCGTCGTCGGCCCGGCATCGGTGAGCCAACTCGCTGAGCCACTGCCAATGTCACTGCCGGCTGTCGTGCAACACCTGGGTGTCCTGGAGTCCGCGGGGCTGGTCTCGACCGAGAAAGTCGGCCGCGTGCGCACGTGCCGCCTCGAACCCGAGGTCCTCCGCCGAGCCGAGGCTTGGCTCGGTGACCAGCGCACTGCCTGGGAGGACCGACTGGACCGACTCGGTGTCGAGCTCGGCAAGCCATCGGAGCAATCAAGAAAGGCATAAGAGACACGACGACAAGGAGAGGATCCGATGACCGATCGCAGCATCACCCATGCCACGTTCACTCTGGAACGCACCTATCCGGTGCCACCCGACCGGGTGTTCGGCGCATGGGCCGACCCCGAGGTCAAAGCTCGCTGGTTTGCCGGCGACCCTTCCGGTTATGAACTGGACTTTCGGCCGGGCGGCGTCGAACGCAACTCGGCCATTGCCGAGGGGAAACAAATCACCTGGGAATCGCTCTACCGCGACATAGTCCCCAACGAGCGCATCGTCTATACGTCCGTGCTCTGCGAAGGGAACACGGTGGCGACCGTGTCACTGACCACGGTGGAGCTCGTCTCAGAAGGTGAGGGCACCCATCTGCTGCTGGTAGAAGCCGGCGCCTACCTCGACGAGCGCGAGCAGGCGGCGTGGCGAGAGCAGGGCACCAGGGACTGGCTCGACGCTCTTGGCAAAGACCAGGCTTGTCAGGCCAGCAATTGACCCTCGCCTTTAGATGAATCCACAACCAGTTTGGATCTCGAAAGGAAGCAGCAATGCCCATCGAACACGTGCTCGCCGTAGTTCCGGTGTCCGACTTCGACACCGCCCACGAATGGTACGAGCGTCTCTTCGGTCGCCAAGCCGACAACCTGCCCATGGAAGGTCGGCTCGTCGAATGGAGGCTCACGAATAACGGCTGGGCTCAGATCACGACGGATGCTGTGCGCGCCGGGTCAGGCCTCGTGAACTTCGCAGTTGACGACCTCGAGAGCCACATCGCCGATCTTGCCCAGAGGGGGTTGGAAGCGGGACCGATCGAGACGGTCGACAAGGGGGTCTTGTTGTCCTCGATCCGAGATCCCGATGGCAACACGATCACCTTCATCGGCAATTTCCGCATTGACTACTGAAACAAAACGAGATGTGTCCAGATCGGCCGGGTCATGGACACACTTTTTCGAGCCTGGATAGCCGACTGCTTGCTCGGCGCGAGCGGTTGGAATGGTTCGAGTAGTTCGGCTGTCCGACGCCGCCTGCGCATAAGCCAGCTCGACGGATCAGACGTCCATAGGGTGCCCCAAAACGCGCGAACGACAACATCCCTCGCACTGTCACCTCCCGCCGGGTTATGGCGAGTAAAGAGCGAAACCATTGATCGACGCCGTAAACTGCGTTTACTTGCTCTTAGCGGCGTCTTCCTCGTCGATCTTCATTGTTGCCTTGTGCTTGTGGTGCTGCTCAAGGATGTGCTCATGCGAAGCGCCTTTATTCGGTACATCCGGGTGGTGGTGACGGCACAAGATATATGGAGTGCCGTCTAACCGGTGATGGCCAATCCTCCAACATCCCCTGGTGTGGCAATTGACCTTGCGGAATCCGGTATATACACCGATGCCAACTGCACTGATCAGAGTCGCCTCGCCCAGGTCGGAACCGAAGCCGGACCAGAAGTTGTAATACAGATCCGGACCTCCATGGAGTGTGCCGGTGTGAAGCGCCAACCAATGTCGTACGACATCGAAGAACACAACGAGGAATGCGATTCCCACGACGAGAATGAGGAGGAAAAGACCAAATCCGATCCTCCTTGATTGGCCACCACTCTCGGATTCCGATTCCGCTCCCGTCCCCCCGCCGTTTCCAGCCTGGGGCAGCGCCTTTGAGATTGTTGCGGTCGTATCGGTTGCAGAAGGTGTGTCGGGCATCGTGCACCCAAGCTTATGGGGCGATGGGTCGGGTGAGGGGGTATCCCATACCGCCGGTTATACAGGTGATCCATCTCCTGGGATAGGCATCCGAGGGATTCTCGGGTGCATACCCGAGCAGGAGGTGTGCGGTGGAGGTCGCCCCCATTTCTGTGACATCCTTGGGTACGGATCGGGGGACTCAGTGGAAGATGACACCGCAGGCGAGGAGTCCGCACAACCTGACCCAACGGCCAGAGACCGGGATCGAATGGCCGAGGGCCGGGACCGACTTTCTGTGCAGAGCGACGATTTCGCTGAGGCGCGTGACCTGCGAGCCGAACGTCGTGATGACCGGGCTGAAACCAGGGAACAGCTCGCCGACAATGTCGACCCGCAAGCTTCAATGGATCGAGCTGCCGCCAGAAGAGACCGGCAGAAGTCAGCCGATGAGCGAGCACGATCCTCAGATGATCGCTTCTCTTCGGACACTGATCGCGTCCTCTCGGCCCGAGAGCGGATGGAGTATCTCGTAGACGAACTCACCGGAGCACATCGCCGAACCTCTGGGCTTTTTGAGCTGGAACGAGAAGTCATCCGGGCCAGAAGAACGAACCAGGTATTCACCGTGGTCTTCATCGACATCGATGGTTTGAAAGCGGTCAATGACCTGCACGGTCACGCGGCCGGAGATGACCTTCTTGTGCTGGTTGCCGATACCATCCGAAACAACATCCGACCGTACGATCTTCTCATTCGCTTTGGTGGCGACGAGTTCTTGTGCGGGGCGCTTGGACTCGACGCCTCAGAGATGATGGAACGCTTCGAGATCGTGAACATGGAGCTTGACCTTGGCGGTGGGACGAATGTCACTGCTGGTTTCGCAGAACTGCTTGAAAACGAACCTCTAAGTGATCTCATTCGCCGTGCTGATGACGATCTCTACGAGCGGCGCAAGCAAAAGAGGAACCCTTCGACGTAGCTGATGCCCCGTCGTTGGGCACATGGTTCAAAATGCCGGTACCAGATGGGTTCTGGGTATCCCCTGCCGCCGGGCTGAGGTGATCCCGGAGACGGTCGTCAAGAGTCGGAATCCATGCCAGGCTGACTGCCGAATCTCCACCCTTGGGTAGCCCCGAATGCTCGGTCCGGGCAACTGCTCACGGTGCCCCGAAACGCAGGGTTGAGGCGTGGACTCGCGGCCCGTTGGCTGTGCCTTTTGGACCCCGGGGTGCCGAGGTCCACAACTGCAGCATAGGGTCCCGATCTTTCGTTCGGTTGGCCACAAGCCCCCCAGAGCTCGGATATGGAATCATGAACGGGTGACCACAAGGGACCGAACCGGCGGTCGTCGACTTCTTCAAATCACGCTTGGCGTTCTGACCGGCATTCCATTTCTCTCAGGTTTGGTCGGAATGATCACGGGTCCTGCCTCTCTTCCTGGTGGAGAGAGCCACGTGACACCCACCCTCGACAGCGAGTATCGATTCGTCATGGCGTCCTGGTTTGCGGTCGCACCCGTTATCTGGTCAACATTGCCACGAATAGAAGAGAAGACCTCCACGCTACGCATGGCGGTGGGTGTGGTTTTCATTGGCGGTGTGGCCCGGCTGATCTCGTGGCGCAAGGCGGGAAGACCTCATCCGATCTTCATCCCAGCGATTGTGCTCGAGTTAATCGGCATGCCCGCGATCGCAGCCTGGCAGAGTCGCGTCGCCGCGTTGGCCAACTCCAATGTAAGTAGCGAGTACTGAATCGACATCCATCGCGTCGACATGTTCCGAGCGACTCGTTCTCGACTCACAAGAGTGTCTCAATATGTCTATTCCGTTGATGGCAGAAGGAGTAGCCCAGTTCGCCGGCCCGGAGCGCTCCCGGAAGCCGCCGGCACCTTGCTCTTGTTCTCCTGAGGCCAGTCGGCACAACGGGGATATACCCCAGCCTCTTATTTCCTTTAGGTGATCGGCGCTGAGTAGTCGGGGACGTAGTGGTACCGATCGCGGGGCGGTCGCTGATAATCCCCGGCGGGCGGGCGGGGAGGAAGCTTGACTTTCGGAGCCTTGCGGGCGGCATACGGTACGACCGACAAGAGGTGAGCGATGCAGTTAAGCCGGGCCCCCTTCTTGTCGTCGGCCTCGACCTCGTACCAAGGGGAGTCCGGCAGGTCGCAGTGAGCGAACATCTCGTCCTTGGCCCCGGAATACGCGACCCAGCGGTTGCGGCCCTCAAGGTCCATCTCGCTGAGCTTCCAACGCTTCAGGGGCGCATTGACGCGCTCTTTGAACCTCCGCTCCTGTTCCTCGTCGCTCACGGAGAACCAGTACTTGAGCAGAATGATGCCGTCGTCGATCAGCATTCGCTCGAAGGCAGGACACTGCCGGAGGAAACGGTGGTACTCCTCATCAGTGCAGAAACCCATCACCCGCTCTACCCCGGCCCGGTTGTACCAGCTGCGGTCGAACAAGACGATCTCCCCTCCGGCAGGAAGGTGGGCGATGTAGCGCTGAAAGTACCACTGGCCCTCTTCGCGGTCGCTCGGGGCCGGAAGGGCAGCGATCCGGCACCATCGGGGATTGAGGTACTCGGTAATGCGCTTGATAACGCCACCTTTGCCAGCGGCATCGCGACCCTCGATCACGATGACGACCCGTTGACCCTCGTCGCGGACCCACTGTTGCATCTTCACTAGCTCCTCTTGGAGGTGCAGGAGTGCCTTGCCGTATGCGCCATTGTCAGCCATGCACTCATCCTGCCATTCTCGAACCCATGAGCTTCGGACCAAACTCCGGCCACGCCGGGGCGCCTCCGTTCGCCGGGATTGGGGGATACGGCTCGGCCCGTCCGGGCACCCGGCATCCGGCAATCTCGGGCGGTCTGATGGCCCGACATGACCAAGAGGAGACCCGGTCATGCTTTGTCCCTCGCGGGCTCGTAGGTCGAAATGACCACGCCGGTCGGCGTCGCGACACTGTCGGTAAGGCACAACTTGACTTCTCCACCTTCCGGGAACAGCCGCCGTCCAGTGCCGAGCACCAATGGGTGGATCATCAGCAAGTACTCGTCCACCAGGTCGGCAGCCATCAGCGAGCTGATCAACTGACCACTGCCCATGATCGCCAGAACCCCATTGGACTGAGCCTTGAGGGTGCCAACCGCTTTAGGGATGTCGCCACCCAGCAACGTCGAGTTGGGCCACGAGAGTGGTTCGGTGAGTGAAGTCGAAACGACATACTTGGGCGTGTTGTTGAGAGCGGAAGTGAAAGGACTATCGGGCTGGCTATTCCAGTGAGACAGCAGCTGGTCGTACGTCCACCTCCCAAACAGCCACCCAGCCAGTCCGCCCCCCGCTGCCATTCGTTCGCCCATCGCCCTACCCACCGCATCGCCTGGCTCGATCGACCGTTGGCCCCAACCGCCCTGCGTAAATCCTTCTCGGGTGTCCTCGTCGGGGCGCCCCGGACCCTGCATCACCCCATCCAGGGTCACATGATTCATCACAACGATACGCCCATTGCAGCGCCTCCTTCGAGTGAGGAAGGTATCCCAGTTCGCCGGGACGGTGGGGCAGTTTGGTACCAGACGATGCCCACTACGCCTGCTCAACTGGTGGCTTCTTCGATCGACTGGAGGCGCTCGGCGCGGAGGGCGCTACGGCGGAGTTTGCCAGCATCGTTGCGCAAAGGTTCGTTCACGATCTCGATACTTCGGGGCACCTTGTAGCGGACGAGGCGCTGGCCCAGGAACGCGAGTAGTTCGTCCACTTGGAGTTCGCTGGGATCGCCTTCGATAATCGCGTGGACAATGTTGCCAAGGTCGTCATCTGGCAGCCCAATCACCGCGCAAGACTGCACCGCGGGGTGTTCCGCAATGGCGGCCTCGACCTCCGCTGGGTACACGTTTGAACCTCCAGTGAGGATCATGTCGGTCGTGCGATCACCGAGATAGAGATAGCCGTCGGCGTCGAGCCAGCCGTTGTCGCCGAGTGACTCCCAGCCGCCTTCGCGCGTACGGGCTTCGGCACCGACGTAGCGGTAGGTCGGACTGTCAATTCCAGACTTGAGCCAGACCTCTCCCTCCACACCGGGTGGGACCTCGTTGCCTTCTACGTCGGTGATACTGACCGACCCACTGAGCGACCGACCGACCGAGCCTCGGTGCTCCAGCCATTGGATTCCTGAGATCACCGTGGCGGCTTGCGCTTCGGTTCCGGCGTAGAGCTCAAAGATGCGCTCGGGCCCGAGCCACTCGATCCAAGCTTCCTTGAGCCAGGGAGGGCAGGGCTCAGCCAGGTGCCAAATCAGGCGGAGCGAAGAGAGGTCGTATCTCTCACGCACGTCGAGAGGCAGTCGCCAAATGCGCTTCATCATCGTCGGCACAAGGTACGCAATGTCGGCTCGGTGTTCTTCGATCCCGGCCAAAGTGGATTCGGCATCAAAACGAGGGAGGAGGACAACGTGGTTGCCGGCAAGCAATGCACCGCATGACCACACGATCGGGCCGTTGTGATACAGCGGTCCGGGCATCATGAGACAGCCGTCAAGCTGGATCAGAAGATCGGGGGGCGCTTCGTCATCCATGCTCGAGGGCTGGCCAGCCACGATGAGTTTCGGACGGCCGGTGGAGCCTCCCGACGTCGGCGCCTTCCATGCGGGAGAGATGGCGTCAGGGAGCGGCTTCGCATCCGACGCCACTGTCGGAGCGACATAACCGAGCGGCCGGCAGATGCGATCTACGAAGGCGTCGGGTTCGGTCCCGAGTATTACTCGTGGATCGGCGAGGTCCACGATTGCGGCCAGCTCGCGAGGTGGCAGCCGATGCGACACCGGTTGGGGAATCGCTCCGATCTTCCAAGTAGCCAGAAAGGCGACGAACCAGTCGACGGAGTTGGGCAGGGCGATTGTGACCATCTCACCGTGCTTCAACCCATCTTCGAGTAGTTGTCGGGCGAGAGCGTCGGCGGCTATTTCGAGTTCAGCCCGCGTCACGCTGTGCTCGCCGCATGTGATGGCTGCACGGGAAGGATCGGCCGCGGCAAGATCGGCCAACCGGCGGGAGAACGAGACGATGGCCATGGTCGAAACCTCCGATTGCCGAACCGGTAACAGATCTCAAAGAGCGCTGTTTAGCACCCGATGACAAGGGCACCTCGACCCGGGCCAAGCCGACAAGATTATCAATCGATCAATGCGGCGACGGAGGTCAACCCATTGCCCCCGTCGCCGGCTGAGAGGCATGCTCCCCGACCGGCCCTTGCGATCGCCCGGTGTCTGAGAATGCGCAGGTCGACCGGTTGTCACAGCTCATCGGTAGGTTGGCTCCGTGACGGTAAGGGACATTGTCCGAGAGCTCGAGGAGGACGGGTGGGTGCAAGTTCGTCAGGCCGGGAGTCACCGTCAGTTCCGACATCCGTCCAAACCGGGAACCGTGACCGTGCCGGGGAGAATGGGGGACGAACTGGCCAAGGGAACAGTGGGTAGCATTGTGCGGCAAGCCGGACTGTAGCGGAGGCAACGATGACTGAGTATGCGATTGTGATCGAGGACGCCGGGGACAACCTGTCTGCTTACGTTCCCGATCTGCCCGGTTGTGTCTCGACGGGCGCATCCGTCGAAGAAGTGACTCAGAACATCCAAGAGGCGATTGCCTTGCACATCGAGTCACTGCGAGAGCATGGGGAAGAAGTTCCGGCAGCAACATCGCGCACTGGCATCGTCCAGGTCGCATAGTTGGCCCGCGGGCGCGTCAGGGTGCCCCAATATCCCGGCAGTCCGCCGTGTGTATTGATGATGCCAAGCCGGGTCGACCGAGAGTCTTCCTGCCGTGATGAGATGAGGCGCCAACCCGCCGGGTTGCCGACCTCTTAAGAGCACGATCCCGATATCGGCGCCCTACACCTACGCCTGTTTGAGGTGGGGTTTTCCATCGTTCGGTGGTACGCTGCGATCTGGATCTTCGCGCTGGTGCCTTTGGGGGGAGGGTTGTGACGTCGTTGACCACACTCGCTTTAACCAGTGGGCGCACCGGCACGGTCACCCTTCGTCAAGTGTGCCTGAACGCGCACGAGCAGTAGGGCGCCGTGGCAACTGCCAGGCGTCTTCGACCTGCGTGGCTCACCGCATCAGGAGCGAGCGTTGTCCGCATCTGATGCTCTGATCCGGAACTTGCCAGACGCACTTGTTGCCCTGGACTCAAGGGCGCGGCTCCTGTGGGCCAACGAAGCCGCAGAGCAACTCATAGGCGAACGAGCGGATGCATGGGTGGGGCGGTCCGCCATGGATCTGGTGCACCCCGACGACGTTCCCATGGCCGCGGTGTCGCTCCTGAGCGTTCAGGCAAAGGAAGTCGGAACGCTCATTGAGCTGCGCGTGCGGAGCGCGGACGGGTGGCGGCTGGTCGAGATGGTGGCCGCCAATCGATTGGCCGACCCCGATGTCGGATCCATTCTGGTCTCAATTCGGGACATCACGAACCGCCGCCGTTGGGAGTTGGCCACCGACCAAACCGCCCGGTTCCGCTCCCTGGTGCATCACGTGGCTAGCCTCATCTTGCTGGTGAGCGAAGACGGGATCGTGGAATCAGCATCTGGTGCGCTGACCCGTCTGCTCGGGTTGGATCCAGAGTGCGTTGAAGGTCGGCCCATCGCGGAGATCGTGGACCCTGCCGATGCGGAAGATATGGCTTCCGCCCTGGCGCGGGCGTTGGATGCACCGTCGTGGCTGAGCGCTCCCACCACCGTTGAGTTGCGCCTCGTTCGTTCGAACGGCCTTTCAGTCCCGTTTCAACTCAGCCTGGTCAACTTGGTCGACGATCCGACCGTCAAGGGCATGGTGGTGTCAGGCCACGATGTGAGCCAGCTCTGGGCGAGCCGGGAGGCATTGGTTCGCCAGGAGCGGCTCTCTGCTGTCGGGGAGATGGCGACCGTGATTGGCCACGAACTGCGCAACCCGCTGGGGGCCGCCATCAACCTGCTCTTCCTTGTCCGCAGCAGACTCACCGACCACGACGACCCCGAACTCGATGACTACCTCGATCGTGTGGAGCGTGAAACGAACCGGGCGGTGTTACTGAGCGAGGACCTCACGGCGTACATGCGTGAACGCGAGCCCGTCATCGTCCCCCTCGACCTTGGTGCGGTGGTGGCCGAAGTCCTTGAATCGACGCCGCCGCCAGCCGGGGTCAAGGTGGCCGTAGGGGACCTCGGAGTCGACGTGCAGGCCGACCGGGCTCAGCTGGTTCAGATGCTGACCAATCTCGTCACCAACGCCTATCAGGCCATGCCTGACGGGGGCTCGCTGGGCGTCACCGGGTCCGAGAGCGATGGCTTGGTGGAGATCACGGTGGCGGACAGCGGAGAGGGCATAGACCCAGCAGTTGCTGACCGTCTCTTAGAGCCCTTCTTCACCACCAAGGCCACCGGGACCGGGCTAGGACTGGCCATCGTCAGCCGTTTCGCCGAAGGCCACAACGGCACCGTCTGCGTCGAGAACGCACCCGGTGGCGGGGCACGTGTGACCCTTCGCCTCCCTCACGCCATAGCCGGGGTGACACCATGAGCGTCGATGTCGAGACCCTCGTGGTCACAGCGGACGACAACGAGGAAAAACGCGACACAACCGCTCCATGATCAGGGCCGTCGGGTACACCGTTACCGAGGCATCTGACGGGGAGGCTGCCCTGGAGGAACTCGCTCACCATCAAAGTAATGAGCCTCCATCATTCCCCTTTCAAGACACACGTGCCCCCGTATGTTCCACTACGACAGCGCCCCAGGGGCGCCCCGTACATTGAATGAGCGCATCCCTGGCATCATGTCGTACCACCACCGACACAAGTGGAGGGATCATGGCAAATGAGACCGAAGCCTCCAAGGCACTGATGCGACAGATCACGGAGGAGATCTGGAACCAAGGCCGGGTGGAGTTGATCGATGACCTGATCAGCGACGACTTCGTAGACCATATCGATGCGCCAGGCCTCGAGGGAAGCGGACAGGCGAGGTATCGAAGCCATATCGAGACAACCCGTGCGATGTTTTCGGACTTCCGCAACGAGATCGACCTGGTTGTCGGCGAGGACGACATCGCCGTCTCATATGGACGCGTCGTTGGGACCAACGACGGCGAGAGGATGGGCATGCCGGCGACTGGCAAGCGAGTGGAATGTGAAACGATCGGGCTCCTCCGCTGTGCTGACGGCAAGGTTGTCGAGAGGTGGGGGTTGCCGACAATATGAAGATGATGGAGCAGCTCGGCCTCTTCGGCTGACGACGGAGAGTCAAGTCCGGCCGATCTCTAGTGGGAATTGAGTATCCCCGTCGCCGGTCTTGAGAGCCGCCGCTGAGTGACCCAGAGCGTCGGGCTGCCGTTTCGATGGTGACTAACCATCAGCAGCCCGACTCTCGGGCCGGGGCGCCCCAGCCGGGAATCGAATCCGGTGCACTCCCATAGTCAGTGAGAGGCAGCCGTCCAGACCCGGGGCGCTAACTGAGAACGGTTGTTGGAGGTTTGAAATCGACTGATAATCTGTGATTAGTCAGTGAGAGGCAGACGCGCGACGGGGCCATTGGGCCCCTTCTGCGCGTCTGGAGCAAGTGGGGAAGGTCGAACTTCGGGGTCGCCCAGTTCGCCGGCACGGTGGGGAGGTTCGGCATGTCGGGAATACCCATTGGCGGAGCCCCAATCGAGACCGGAATCGCACCGACTGGCAGAACCAGGGATATTGCCCGGACATGTCTTAAGGCAGCTTCCTTGTGACCTACACGTCCGTGTGGCCTGTTGTCTCGACGAGGAGAAACCCCAGCTCCCACCGGGCGGAGCCGAGCGATTACACTCCATTTGGGTGAGGAAAGGGATCCCGCTTGGTTTGGCCGTCTTGGTTCTTCTTGCGGGGCCCGCGGTGGTCGAGGGCGCGACGGCTGGAGCCCAGAGTTCACCGGCTGTGACCACGGTCACCTTGCAGGCGCCGACGCCCTATAGGCCGCATCCGCCGAACGGCGGGACCGATGACTACCACTGCACCTTGGTCAATCCGCACGAGAAGCAGAACTCCTTCATCATCTCAAGCCAGTTCTACCCGAACAGCATCGAGGTTCACCACGCCATCTTGTTCCTGGTGCCACCGGCACTGGCCGCTGAGGCAGAAGCGGTCAACGACGCGGGGAAGGGCTGGACATGCTTCGGTGAGACGGCGCTGCCGGGTGCCTCGCTGGCCCACATTGGCGACACTCCGTGGTTATCAGCCTGGGCGCCGGGTCACGGCGAGGACGTTCTTCCGACCGGGACTGGGCAGCCCCTGCCCGAAGGCAGCCTGGTCATCATGCAGATCCACTACAACCTGCTTGTCGGCGACAAGCCCGTGCGAGCCAAGCTGGTGCTGCACACCGTTCCAGCTTCGACACCGCTGCGACCGTTGAGCCTCGCCCTGATGCCGGGACCTCCGGATATCCCATGTACCGCCGGGGTGACCGGATCGCTGTGCAGCCGCGCCGCCTCGCTGTCCGACCTGGGGCATCGCTTCGGGTCCGGTGCGGTCGAGTTCGTAAATACCCTCGAATCGATCTGCGGACGTAACGCGGCAGACCCTCCCGCCGGGGATACCACGTCGTGTAGCTGGCCGGTTTTGAAAGCCGGGACCGTCGTGCGGGTCGGCGCTCACATGCACCTGACCGGACGGTCATTGCAGATCACCCTGAACCCGGGGACCCCCACACAGAAGACACTCCTAGACGTTCCCAACTACAACTTCGATTACCAAAGGGGCTACACCTTGCAGATGCCCGTCCCCGTCGTGCCCGGTGACCGGATCCAGGTGACATGCACATATGACCCCACGCTGCGCCAGGAGCTGCCGGCCCTGCGTAACCTTCCCGCCCGCTTCGTGACATGGGGAGACGGCTCGTCAGACGAGATGTGCCTGGGGCTGGTGATGACCGTTCCGCCCGCGAACTCACCGGGGGCAATCGGCTGGCCGAAGCGCGTCGACTCCGACGCCATTTCGTTCTGACCGACTAGTACGCCTTCGTTACCGGTAGTCACCGACGCTCGGTGGGCCAGGGGTTATTCGTACGTGCCTCCATACGCCGGCTTGGTGCGTGTTCGCGGTCTCCCGGGATCTCAGGGACGTAGCACTTGCCCCGCATTCGGCTAAGGATGAACGAGCTCTACATGGCGCCCATTTGCCACCGCCAAATGTTTGAGATTTCAATATCCGATGTGATGATTTCGTCGCCGTCGTGGGCGATGAGGACAATCACAGCATCGATCAGATCGGACATTCGCGCTGCCCCGAGGAGCACGCCGGCGGCCCTACCCAGATCCTCGTCGATCGACCTGACATCCATACCTGCCAAGGCTTGTGACAAGCGGGCTTGGCGCGGTCCACTCCTCCACACCTGCCCCAGGGCGCCGGCGTTGGTCAGGGGTACTTCGCCTCGGACGTGTGCCGCCTTCAGCCGGACCCAACTGGCCCGGTCGCCCCACTCAAGTGCAATGAGGGCGCCAGCATCGAGTACCCCGGCTGAGTCTCGGCGGGCCTCAGTGAACACGGAGAGGACATCCCTCCATTGTCAGGCAGGCCGGACTTGCTCGGAGGCGGCGATGACCGAATCTACCAACGGTCCCTTTTGGCAATTCGTCTCAGGACCTTCCCGGGACTGTCACCGTCCCTGGCTTGGAGGGGTGCCGGAACTGACGGTGACTTCCGACCTGGCGCGCCCGTATCCAACCATCTTCTTCCAATTCTCGGACGATCTCTCTCACCTCCATGAGACAGCCTTCAATTGGGCGCACATCGCTGTTGGAGCCGATCTCAACATCGCTTTCACGCTCAGCAAGTGGTCGGGAAAATGGGCCAACTTCCCTGCGATCTGAAGTAGAGCGTTCAGCCGGCCGCCGCACAGGCAACGTTGAACTGTCGACCGACCGGTTCCGACATACTCTGAAGGGATGCCGATCGATGGGGAGTACGAGCCGAGTTCGTGGGACTGGGTCCGAGAGCAGGTCGCCGAGTATGAGGCGTCCGGTGGTGAGCGGGCCAACACACTGCTGGACACCGGTCTGCCGATCATCGTGCTGACCACACGGGGCAACAAGAGCGGGAAGGTCCGCAAGATGGCCCTGATGCGGGTCGAGCACGATGATGAGTATGCCCTCGTCGCCTCACAGGGTGGGATGCCAACGAACCCCTCCTGGTACTACAACCTGATTGCCGAGCCGACCGCGCTGGTGATTCAGGACGGTCCGGAACCCCGTGACTACGTGGCGCGCGAGGTGGCCGGCGACGAGAAGGCGGTGTGGTGGGAGCGGGCCGTGTCGGCGTACCCGCCCTACGCCGAGTATCAGGCCGCCACCACCCGGGTCATACCGCTGATCGTGGCGCGCCGGGCCAACCCATAGGGCCGAGGGGCGATAAAGAACAGCTGCTCACCGACGCCTTTTCAGCCCACGTAGTCGAAGCCGTACAGCTTGGCGCAGTTGAGGGCGGTGATCTTGCGACGATCCTCGTCGGGGAGCATGCCCAGTGTCTCCTTGATGCAACGCTGCGACTCGGGGAACGTGCTGTCGGTGTGCGGGAAGTCGGATGCCCACATGCATGAGTCGGCCCCCAGGTGCGGAATGTACTGGTACGCCAGCACCTCCTCCTCGAAGGTGGCGATGACCTGGCGTTTGAACAGTTCGCTCGGCGCCATGCTGGGGGCGTAGTCGATCTTGTCCCGCAGGTTTTCCCACTCCATGTCCATCCGGCTCAAGAAGTACGGCAGCCAGCCGACCCCCGATTCCGCCAGCACCAGCGTGAGTCCGGGATGGCGCTCGAGGGCACCGGAGAAGACCATGATGGCCAGCGCCTCGTCGAGTTGGAGGGGCAAGAGGGTGGCAAAGGCGGCCGACTGCCATTTACCCACTTGGTAGCTCAGGCGCGGGGACGCACCTTCTTTGATGTGGAAGCTGAGAGGTAGTCCTGTCTGTTCGGCGGCCCCCCATAGGCGGTCCCAGGCCGGATCGCCGGCATCGATATCGAAGACATCGATGATCGCACCCCGGTGACCCATCCCGGCCACTCGTTCGAGCTCGGTGACCGCTGCTTCGGGTGAATGACTGGGCAGGAAGGGGAGGGCGCAGAGCCGGTCGGGCGCGCGGGAGTTGAACTCCTCAAAGGCCCAGTCGTTCCACGCCGCATAGCAGGCGGTCTGCAGATCCGGTTCAGGGATCGACAGGGTCAGCGGGATCGGCCCGTAGATAACGGAGGCCCACACCCCGTCGAGGTCCATGTCCTCCAGCCGCAGCTTCGGATTGCTGACCCGAAAGCCGTCGTCTTCGAGGCCGGCGCGGCTCAGGGCACTGAGGACTTGCAGCTTGTCCCCCTGAGGGAGTCCGCTGCGGCCGAGGACGCGGTCGTTGCAGACCCACATCGGATCGCCCTCCCCGGTGACGACCCGTGGACCCCGCTCGACCAGGTTTCTGGGCAGCCGAGACTGCCACAGCTCGGGCGGAACCGAGCGCAGGTCCAGGTGGTCATCACACGAATAGATGCTCATGGCGTCCATGGTGCTCCGCCTCGTCTTTCAATTCTCAGCCCCGGAGATGTTGTCCAACCCTCACCAGGCCACGCGTCAATACCATCTCATACTGCCGTCAGAAATGTGCGCGCCACTAGGCCGGTGCTCCCAGGTAGGCCTCGGTGAGGCACCCCCGGAGTTGGTCATCGAGATCTTCGGGGCTGCGGAGGTTGGCCACATGGTGGTACCGGCCACCGTAGGGCTGCACTTTCCTGGTGATTCTCGGATGCTGGATCGGATGGGAAAGCGAGAACGAGAGGGCGACCCAGTGCTGCATCGGTCGCAATTGCGCGAATGACCTGGCACGCTTGAGGAAGATGCCGACTGACACGGGCTCTACGTGCACCGGTCCGATGGTGTCGAGATGGCGCATCACCGCATCGAAGATCGGGCGCTCACGTTGGGGGCCCGTCGAGAAATACTCGTCGAGCGACATGGCGGGCGCACACTCGTGCGACTGCTTGATGCGGCTGAAGCGCCGTGCACATTTGGGACAGTCCCAGGCGGCCACCGCTCCATTCTGCCCTGCCGCGCCGCGGCACCTGCTTCCCGTAGGATCCGCGGTGCATCGTCCTCGGTGGTGGGCCCTCGTCCCCCGGGGTTGGCGCCGGCCCGGCTGATCGGTGGCTGGACCGTGGCCGCCACGCTGGCCTGTCCTTGGGTCAGCGGGTGACCTGGCGGACGCCAGTGGGTGAGCTCTCCGTGGCCTGACCCGAAGAGCCGGTAGTCAAGGGCTCAAGGTCGATGCGAGCCGGGACCGGCTCGGGGTGGATCTCGGTGCGCTCGTCATCGGGCCGGAGGTCGGCCGTGACTGTGGAGTACTGGCCGGAGGCGGACCGGTGCACGATCTGCGCTCGCTTGCGCTTCCCGATGCCGTGGACCCCCTGCATCTCCAGGCAGAGCCGGTAGGTCACGAAGGCCACGATGATCGGGACGATGACGGCGGCGAAACGGAAGAACCAGAGGGTGAAATTGAGTGAGATGTGGAAGTAGTTGGCCAGGACGTCGGTCGAACTCGCCGCGAACATCGTGAAGAGGAGGGCGAAGAACGCAGCTCCGGCCGCCGTGCGCTTGGGACGGTCCCGGGGCCGGTCCAACAGGTTGTGCAGTGCATTGTCCCCGGTCATCCGGCGTTCGAAGGCCGGCCACAACAAGGCGATGTTGAAGACCAGTCCAGGGAAGACCACCGCGGGTAGGAAGACCTCGAGCGGGAACGTATGGTGAAATGCCGTGAGCTCCCAGGCCGGCATGATGCGGAGCACGCCGTCAGTCCACCCCATGTACCAGTCCGGCTGGACGGCGTAGGAGATCTTGTAGGGCAGGTAGGAGCCGAACTGCCAGATGG